>DASXRO010000231.1:0-10629 GCA_036506555.1 Gaiellaceae bacterium | reverse complement strand
ATCCAGGTCGACATGTCGGAGTTCATGGAGAAGCACTCCGTGTCCCGGCTCGTCGGCTCGCCTCCGGGCTACATCGGGTACGACGAGGGCGGCCAGCTCACCGAGGCCGTCCGCCGCAAGCCGTACTCGGTCGTGCTGCTCGACGAGATCGAGAAGGCGCACCCGGACGTGTTCAACATCCTGCTCCAGATCCTGGAGGAGGGGAAGCTGACCGACTCGCAGGGCCGCCGCGTCGACTTCCGGAACACGATCGTGATCATGACCTCGAACATCGGCTCGGGCGCGATCTCGAAGAACGTCTCGCTCGGCTTCAACATCGGCGACGAGGCCGGCCTCACGTACGAGGACATGAAGGGCCGCGTCATGAGCGAGCTCAAGAAGGTCTTCCGGCCGGAGCTCCTCAACCGGATCGACGAGATCATCGTCTTCCCGAAGCTGACGAAGGACGAGATCAAGGTGATCGTCGACCTGCAGCTCAACCGGCTGCGCCAGCAGATGGCCGAGCACGAGGTCTCGATCGAGCTGACCGAGGAGGCCAAGGAGCTGCTGGTCGACAAGGGCTACGACCCGGCGATGGGCGCCCGGCCGCTGCGCCGCGCGATCCAGCGCTACATCGAGGATCCGCTCGCCGACTTCGTGCTCGGTCGTTCCCTCAAGCCTGGCTCGACGATCCTCGTGAGCCGCAAGGACGGTTCCGAGGAGGAAGTCGACATCTCCGTCGTCGAGCCGGCCGAGGAGGAGCGCGAGAAGGTCACCGTTCCGCCTGAAGAGCCGCGTGACGAGAGCGACTCCGACGACGACTCGCCGACGGACGAGTAGCCCGTGGGCTCCAGCTCGAAGAGACGTCAGACGATGGCGAAGATGACGCGGGAGCGCGGGCTCCAGGAGAAGCGCGAGCGCAAGCAGCTGAAGAAGGAAATGAAGAAGCAGCTGGCGGCCGAAGAGGGTGCGAACACCCAGGAAGCGGCCCCGCCCGACGAGCTCGACCAAGCGCCCGAGTAACAGCGCATTCTCGGCACGTTCGGCGTCGGACCGCGTCCCTAGAATCGCTGCATGGCGAAAGCGGCTGCCGTCCAGTTCTCCTGCTCGGAGTGCGGCTACTCGACCGGGAAATGGCTCGGGCGTTGCCCCTCGTGCGGCAGCTGGAGCACGCTCCTCGAGGAGCGTGCGGCCGCGGTCTCGCCCACGGCCGGCGCCGGTAGCGCCCGCCCGCTCCTCCGCCTCGTCGAGGTCGCGGCGACGGACGCCGAGCGCATCCCGACCGGGGTCCTCGAGCTCGATCGCGTCCTCGGCGGCGGGCTCGTCCCGGCCTCGCTCGTCCTCGTCTCCGGAGACCCGGGAATCGGGAAGTCCACGCTCCTCCTGATGGCTCTCAAGGCCATGAGCGAGCACCGCAAGACCCTTCTCGTCACGGGTGAGGAGTCGGCCGCGCAGGTGAAGCTCCGCGCCGACCGGCTCGGTGGGGCCGCCGACGTCCACATCCTGGCCGAGACGAACCTTGACGACGTGTGCGCGACACTCGAGCGCGAACGGCCGGAGGTCACGGTCGTCGATTCCGTCCAGACTCTCTACGCGCCCGAGCTCGGCTCCGCGCCGGGTTCCGTCGCACAGGTGCGGGAAGCCGCCGCCCGCCTGCTCCGCGTCGCCAAGGAGCACGGCATCGCCGTCTTCCTCGTCGGGCACGTGACGAAAGAGGGCGCCGTCGCGGGCCCACGCGTGCTGGAGCACCTCGTCGACTGCGCCCTCCACTTCGAGGGCGACCGCTACCGGGCGCATCGCGTCCTCCGCGCCGTCAAGAACCGCTTCGGCTCGACGAACGAGCTCGGCGTCTTCGAGATGACCGGCGCGGGGCTCGAAGGAGTCGCCGACCCGTCGGAGCTCTTCGGCCGGGCGCACGAGGGCGAGGCGGGCTCGGCCGTGGCGTGCGCGCTCGAGGGCACGAGGCCGCTCCTGCTCGAGATCCAGGCGCTCGTCTCGCCAAGCGACCTCGCCATGCCGCGCCGGGTGGGGACGGGGGTCGACCCGAAGCGGCTCTCGATGATCGTCGCCGTCCTCGGGCGGCACGCCGGAGTCGCGCTCGGATCCGCCGACGTCTTCGTCAACGTGGCCGGCGGCGTCCGGATCGACGAGCCCGGGGCTGACCTCGGCATCGCGCTCGCCATCGCCTCCGCGGCCCGGAACGCCCCAGTCCGCACCGGCCTCGCCTGCTTCGGCGAGATCGGCCTCACGGGCCGTCTGCGCCCCGCCTCGCAGTCGGAACGACGCTTGGCCGAATGCGCGAAGCTCGGCTTTACGGAGGCGGTCGCTTCAGAAGGCACCGAGCCCCATGGCACAATCCGCTTGACGGCGGCGGCGACGCTACGGCAAGCGATCGTGGGTGGGCTCGATGCGAGCGGATCCTCGACACGATAAGAACTTCCTCGCGGCGCTCGGCCAGGTGGCGCCGGGAACGCCGCTGCGGTCGGGCATCGACGACATCATCCGCGCCGAGCTCGGCGCGCTCATCGTCATCGGCGATCCCAACAACCTTTCCTTCCTCTTCTCGGGCGGGATGCGGCTCGACCTGCCCTTCACCTCTCAGCTCCTCTACGAGCTCGCGAAGATGGACGGCGCGATCGTGATCAACGAGCAGGTGCAGAAGATCGTCTACGCGAACGTGCAGCTCATGCCCGATCCGGCGATTCCGTCCAAGGAGACGGGCACGCGTCACCGGACGGCCGAGCGCGTCGCCAAGCAGACGAATGCCCTCGTGATCTCGATCTCGCAGCAGCGGGAGACCGTCACGGTCTTCAAGGGCGACCTCCGCTACCAGCTCGGTGAGATCTCCGACGTGCTCGCGCGCACGAACCAGGCCCTCGGGACCCTCGAGACGTACAAGGTGCGGCTCGACCAGGGCCTCACTCGCTTGACTGCGCTCGAGTTCCAGAGCGCGGTCATGCTCGACGATGTCCTCGTCGTCCTCCAGCGGGCGGAGATGACGACCCGCATGGCCGAGGAGATCGAGCGCAACTGCGTCGAGCTCGGCGAGGAGGGACGCCTCATCCGCATGCAGCTCGACGAGCTGATGGAAGAGGTTCCGAGAGAGAAGGCGGCCGTGGTCTACGACTACGAGAAAACGGGCGATCCGGCCAAAGCCTCGCGAGTGCTCGAGCGGCTCGCCCAGCTCCCGCACCCCCGGCTGCTCGAGTTCGAGGAGCTGGCGCAGGTGCTCGGCTACCCGCGCGACACGAACCCGCTCGACTTCACCGTCGCGCCGCGGGGCTACCGCGTTCTCTCACGGATTCCGCGGCTTCCCGACTCGGTCATCCGCCACGTCGTGCGCGATTTTCGCTCCCTGGACGCGGTCATCCGCGCGAGCCACCGTGATCTGGAGGCCGTCGACGGCGTCGGCTCCGTGCGGGCCCGGGAGATACGTGAGGGTCTGAGGAGGCTTCAGGAGCACAATCTGGTCGATAGGTACTTACAGCTCTAAGAGCCCGTCTCAAAATGAAGACCTGAGTCGAGGCCTCATTTCGAAACGAGCTCTAAGGCGGGGGCTCGTGGGGGAACCACCGGTTCCCCCACGTTCAAAAAAGCCCGCAATCGGGCATAAAATCCCTGGAAATTGGCGTTTTAAGCCGAGTTTCGTTACAATGTCAAGGTTCCGCAGGCGGTCGAAGCGGCTTTTTTTGGGCCCGGGAAGAGGAGGAGAGCTTGTACAAAGTCGGCGATAAGGTCGTCTATCCCCACCACGGCGCCGGCACGGTGGTGAAGAAGGAAAAGCGCACCATTCTGGGGACGGAGCGCGAATATTTGACCATCAAGATCCTGCACAACGACATGACGGTCAACGTGCCCGCCGAGAACGCCGAGAAGGTTGGCCTTCGCAGCGTGATCGACGAAGAGATGGTCGAGCAGGTTCTCGACGTGCTCCACGGCAGCGGCACGAAGATGCCGAAGAACTGGAATCGCCGCTTCAAGCACAACCGGGACAAGATGAAGACGGGCGACATCTTCGAGTTGGCGGAAGTCGTCCGGAATCTCTCGCTGCGAGACCAGGAAAAGGGTCTCTCGACCGGCGAGAAGCAGATGTTCGTGAAGGCGAAGAAGATCCTCGCGAGCGAGCTCATGTACGCGAAGGGGCTCGACGAGGACTCGGCCGCAGCGTGGCTGGACGAGGTCCTGGAGGAAGTCAGGACACCTCGCCGGCCCGTCGCCGCCAAGGCGTAGCCGGACAGCGACTGCGACCCGGCCCGGGCGCCGCGGGCATCCTGTACGCGTGCGCGCTGGGCTCGCTTCCCTCCTCTTCGCCGTGCTCGTGGCGGCCACGGCCGGCTGCAGCGGGAAGGACAACTCGTCTCCGAGGCTCCTTTCGACCGCAGACTTCAAGAACAAGGTCGCGGCCGCGATCATCACGGGGAGCGATCTCGACGCCGAGCCGGGATTCGGCGCCAAGGTGAATGTCAGCTCGAAGACGAGCCTCAACACGCTCGCGCTGCGGTTCCCCAAGGAGTATGCGGACTACCGCGCGCACCCCGATCGCCTGAACAGCGTCGTTCGGGCCCTCGTCGAGCGGGCGAAGAGGCGCATGGCGCTCGGCAACGAGGACGAGAGCTTCGCCGAGGCCCGCTCGCTCATCCTGCCCGTCCTGAAGCCCAAGGGCTCGTTCCGCCGCCTTGCCGAGCAGCCCGCGACAACGCCGTTTCCGGGCGACCTGCGGGTCGCCTATGCCGTGCAGCGCCCCGACTCGTTCATGCTCGTTAACGGCGCGGACATCGCACGGTGGAAGCAGCCCCTGAGCGAGATCCACAGGCTCGCGGTGGCCAACATCGTGCGGGAGACGAAGCGCGACCAGCCGCTCAAGTGCGAGGAGAAGCTGTGCGGCTGGGCCTCGGGCGACGGCTACGACGCGTCGCGGATGATCGCCCCCGAGCTTCGCCGCGAGATCGTCCGCAAGATCGGGCCGGCCGTCTACGCCGTCCCGCGCGAGAGCGTGTTCGTGGCGCTCCCGATTAAGCTTGCCGCCCGCATCAGGAGCAAGGTCACGCGCGATTTCGTCACAGCTCCCAACCCCGTGAGCCCGGATATCTTCGTCGAGCGCGGCGGCGAGCTGGTCGTGCTCCCCCAGTGACCGGCACCTGGGCGGTGATCGTCGCCGCCGGGAAGGGAGAGCGGCTCGGTGGCGATCGTCCCAAGGCCTTTGCCAAGCTCGGCGGGCGTGTGCTCCTGGCCGAGAGCCTCGGGCGGCTCGAGGCGTCTGACTGGGTGGACGCGATCGTGCTGGTCGCACCGGAAGGGTGGGAGGAGCCGTCGATCCTTCTCGCCGAGGAGCTCGGGGCCGGGAAGGTGAGCGCTTGCGTGGTGGGCGGCGCCACTCGGGCCGAGTCCGTTCGCGCGGGCGTGGCCGAGGTGCCCGAGGAGGCTTCTGTCGTGCTGGTGCACGATGCCGCGCGGCCGATTCTCCCCGACGAGGTCATCGGGCGCGTGCTGGCGCCCCTCGGGGAGGGGTGGGAGGGCGCCGTGCCGGCCCTTCCGGTCGCGGACACGCTGAAGCGCGCGGCCGGGGACGGCACCGTCGTCGAGACAATCGACCGTTCGGGGCTCTATGCCGTGCAGACGCCGCAGGCGTTCCTGGCCGGAGTCCTGCGCGAGGCGCTCGGCGCTGACCTGGGGGACGCGAGCGACTGCGCGGGCATCGTCGAGGGTCGCGGCGGTCGGGTTCGCGTGGTCGAGGGCGACCCCCGTCTGCTGAAGGTCACGACCGAGTCCGACCTCGCCTTCGTCGAGACTCTCCTCGCGTCTGGATGATCGTCGACTACCACATGCACCTTCGCGAGGACGGGCAGCGGGTGTCCCACAGGGTCGAGACGGTCGAGCGGTGGGTCGAGGCGGCAAACGGCCGCGGGGTCGACGAGATCGGCTTTACCGAGCACATCTACTACTTCCTGGAGACGCGGCCGCTCTGGACGGTGCGCTACCACCTCGAGCACTGCCACGTCTCGATCGAGTCCTACGTCGACGCGGTACTCGAGGCGAAGCGGCGCGGCCTCAAGGTCAAGCTCGGCGTCGAGGTCGACTACCTCCCGGACCGCGAGGAGGAGACGCTCGAGCTGCTCGCACCCTACCCCTGGGATTTCATCCTGGGCTCGATCCACTATCTCGACGGGCTCGGGATCGACACGGAGCCGAGCCTCGTCGGCGCCGTCGGTCCGGAACGGGCCTACCGCCTCTACTTCGACATGCTGGGGCGGGCTGCGCGGAGTGGCCTGTTCGACTCGCTCGCGCACCCGGACCTCATCAAGTTCTTCGGGGGCGTGATCGGCTGGGACCACGAAGCGTTCGTCGCTGAGCTCGACGGAATCTGCCTCGAGGTCTCGACTGCGGGACTGCGCAAGCCGCACGGGCGCATGTATCCCGAGGCGGACCTGCTCGCGGCCGCGCACCGCGCCGGGGTGCCGGTCACGCTTGCCTCGGACGCGCACGAGCCGGACGACGTGGGGCGCGACCTCGCGCGCGGCGCCGCGCACGCACGAGCGGCGGGCTACGAGACCGTCACGGTCTTTGAGGGTCGTCGCGCGCGCCAGGAGCCTCTGGGGTGAACGGCGAGCTTCGCATCGGCATCGGCCTCGACGCGCACGCGTTCTCCGACGACGCGGCGCTCGTGCTCGGCGGCGTCGAGTTCCCCGGCGAGCGCGGGCTCGCGGGCCACTCCGACGGCGACGTCGTCGCACACGCGCTCATCGACGCCGTCCTGGGCGCGGCGGGTCTCGGAGACATCGGCGAGCTCTTTCCTTCGGGTGACCCGCAGTGGCTGGACGCCTCGTCGATGCGTTTGCTCCAGCGGACCTACGAGGTCGTCCGGGGCGGCGGCTGGGAGCTCGTCAACGCTGATTGCGTTCTCGTGGGCGAGGAGCCGCGCATCGCGCCCGTCCGCGACGCCATGCGGGCCCGCCTCGCCGGCGCCATGGGCGTCGACCTCGAGCGCGTGACGGTGAGGGCGACGACGACCGACCGGCTGGGCTTCACCGGCCGCGGCGAGGGCTTGGCAGCGCAGGCCGTGGCACTCCTGGGCCGCGCCTGAGGCTGCCTGGAGTCAGCTAGGATCGAGGCGTATGCCCGAGTGGGCGATCTGGGTGATCGTCGCTGCGGCGCTCGTCGGGGTCGAGGTTTTTTCACTGACCTTCCTCTTCGGTCCTTTGGCGCTCGCAGCGCTCATCGCCGCGCTCGTCGCCGGACTCGGGCTGGGCGCGGCTCTCCAGATCGCTGTCTTCGCCGGCGCGGCGATTGGGTCTCTCGCGCTCGTGCGTCCCATCGCGATCGCCCACGTGCGGACGGCGATTCCGGCCCGTACGGGCACAGCTGCCCTGGTCGGGCAGACGGCCCTCGTGCTGGAGCGTGTAGACGCGAACAACGGACAGGTGAAGCTCGCGGGAGAGGTGTGGAGCGCACGCTCTTACGACGGCATCCAAGTATTCGAGCCGGGACAGCGGGTGTCAGTTCTCGAGATTCAGGGCGCCACGGCGCTCGTGTCGGACTAGGAGGTAGCTGAAGTGAACGCCGGTCTCATTGTCCTCGCGGTCATCGCGCTTCTCGTCGTGTTCGTTCTCTTCCGCTCGGTACGGATAGTCCCGCAGGCGCGCGCGGGGCTCGTCGAGCGCCTCGGCCGCTACCACCGGACGCTCGACGCCGGGCTTGCCCTGATCATCCCGTTCGTCGACCGGCTCCGGCCACTCGTCGATCTGCGCGAGCAGGTCGTTTCCTTCCCGCCTCAGCCTGTGATCACGGAGGACAACCTGGTCGTCTCCATCGACACCGTCGTCTACTACCAGGTGACCGAGGCGAAAGCTGCGACGTATGAGATCGCCAACTTCATCACGGGTATCGAGCAGCTCACGGTGACGACACTGCGCAACGTCATCGGGGGCATGTCCCTCGAGGACACGCTGACCTCCCGGGACAAGATCAACGCCCAGCTCCGCGTCGTCCTCGACGAGGCGACTGGGAAGTGGGGGATTCGCGTCAATCGGGTCGAGCTGAAGGCGATCGATCCGCCGGGCACGATTCAGGAAGCGATGGAGAAGCAGATGCGGGCGGAGCGCGACAAGCGGGCTGCGATCCTCACCGCCGAGGGCCTGAAGCAGTCGCAGATCCTCACGGCGGAGGGCGAGAAACAGGGGGCGATCCTACGCGCCGAAGGCGAGAAGCAATCGCAGATCCTCCGCGCGGAGGGCCAATCGAAGGCGATCGGCACGGTCTTCAAGGCCATTCACGAAGGCGACGCCGACCCCAAGCTGCTCGCGTATCAGTATCTGCAGGTTTTGCCTCAGATTGCTCAGGGCGACTCGAACAAGGTGTGGATCATCCCGAGCGAGTTTGCGCAGGCGCTCGGGCACCTCGGCTCCGCTATCGGCGGCGGTGACGGCCAGAAGCGCAGCTGATTCTGGTATGACTGCCGCATGTCGAGCGGGCTAGCGCGTTCACCGCGGGCGCGTCGAGCTCACCGATCGCCTGCGATCCACCGGCAATGAGCCTGAGCGCGCGTTCGCGCGCCTAGGCAGCCGGCAGCGTGAAGGAGATGCGCGCTCCGCCCTCGGGGCGGTTCTCGGCCCAGATGCGCCCGCCCTGAGCCTCGACGAGGCCGCGTGCGATCGCCAGGCCGAGGCCCGCGCCGCCCTTCCCTCGCGAGCGCGCCGCGTCGCCGCGCCAGAAGCGGTCAAAGAGCCGCCGGGCAGCTTCGCCGGGCAGGCCCTCGCCCGTATCCTCGACCGTCACCTGTACCACGTCGTTGCGCGGCTCGATAAGAACCGCGACCGCGCCGTCGGAAGGAGTGTGTCGAAGCGCATTCGTGAGCAAGTTGAAGAGGACGCGCTCGACCTTGTCCGGAGCGCAGCGCACGGCCGGGTTGCCGTCGTCGAAGCGCGCCCCGAGGGTGACGTGGCGGGCCCGGGCCTCCGCCTCGAGCCCACGAAGGCAGGTCTCGACGAGACCCGAGAGTTCCGCCTCGCGGATCTCCAGCGTGAGCGCTCCTGAATCGATGCGCGCGAGCTCGAACAGGTCGTCGACAAGGCCGCTGAGTGCTTCCACCTGCTCCCGCATCGCCGGCAGGTAGCGGTCCGGCGCCGCGAGGCCGTCCTCGACCGCCTCGAGCATCGCCTGGAGCGAGGCCAGCGGCGTCCGCAGGTCATGGCTTGCCCAGGCGACGAGCTCCCGGCGGGCGTCGAAGAGCCGCTCGAGATCGCCCGCCATTTCGTTGAATGAGGAGGCGAGTGCCGCGAGCTCGGCTGGGCCGTCCTCGTCAGCCCGGGCCGCGAGGTCGCCCCGGGCGAGCGCTTCCGAGACGGCCCGCAGCCGATCGATCCGCCCGGCGATCGCGCGGCCGAGGACGACAGCCGCGACGAGGGCGGCGGTCGAGGCGGATGCGGCCACGAAGAGGAGGACGACGTCGTGTCCCGAGCTGAACATAACCGCCCCCGAAATGGACACGGCCGCAAGCGGCAGCACTACGGCGAGGAGGCCCAGGCCGGCGAGCTGGAGGCGCAGGGTCGGCACTCGACAGAGAAGGATTGCGGCCACGAGCCCGAGCAAAAGCGTGGCGGCCGCGACGACGAGCGCGAAGAGGATCATGGTGAGAAGCGGTAGCCGACGCCCCAGACCGTCTGGAGGAAGCGCGGCCGGGACGCATCGTCCTCGATCTTCTCGCGCAACCGGCGGACGTGCACCGTGACGGTTCCCGTATCGAGGGCCGCCTCGTAGCCCCAAACGCGGTCCATCAGCTGGTCCCGCGAGAACACCTGGCGCGGGTGGCGAGCAAGGAACCAGAGCAGGTCGAACTCCTTGGCGGTCAGACTCAGCTCAAGGCCGCTCTTCGTCACCTCGCGCGTCCGCGCATCGATCGAAAGCTCGTCGAAGGAGAGCCGTTCGGTCACTGAGACGTCGGAGTTGGTACGGCGTAGCACCGTGCGGACGCGCGCGGCCAACTCGCGTGGGGAGAACGGCTTCGTGACGTAGTCGTCCGCTCCGAGCTCGAGGCCGACGATTCGGTCGGCCTCTTCGCCACGAGCCGTCAGCATGATGACAGGGAGGTCCGAGCGGGCCCGGATCCAGCGGCAAAGCTCGAGGCCGTCGGCGCCGGGGAGCATGACGTCGAGCACGACGAGGCCGGGTGACTCCGCCTCGAGCAGCTCGCGGGCGCGGTCGCCGTCGGCGGCCTCCAGTGTCCGGTATCCCTCCCGCTGGAGGTAGCTGACGACGACCTCGCGCACGATGGGCTCGTCGTCGACGACGAGCACGGTGGTCATGTATTCATTGAACCACTACGGGGTGTTCCAGATCGGGGTGTACCCAGGGTCGCCGGGCGAAGCGTGGTCGGCGGGAGAACCGGCCCCGTCGAGGTTCGTCGCCCCGTCAGGCACGCTGAGCGTGGGCCCACCGATCGTGTACTCGCCCTCGGTCGGCAGCGGTCCGATCTTCGGGCTGTTCTCGGCGGCCTGGGTCGGCACCTTCAGAACCGGGCAGACGAAGTCGGCGTGGGCCGCGGCCGCGCCCGGACCCACGGCGAGGGCGGCAATACCGAGCCCGAGGAGAAGCTTCCTGCGCATCGTTCCCTCCCTTGTCGCTGGACGAGACCAGCCTGCCCGGCGTTCCTTTCGC
>DASXRO010000230.1:0-6311 GCA_036506555.1 Gaiellaceae bacterium | reverse complement strand
GCCTTCTACGAGACCGACGACGTTGCCCTCGGGGTCTGCGAAGAGCGCCATCGTCACCATGTCCATCTCGGTCCGCGGCATGACGGTCTTGCCACCCATGCCCTCGGCCTTCTCGAGCTGGGCGTTGATGTCAGGGACCTGGACGTAGAACGTCACATGACTTGAACCGTCCGGCGTTTGCCCCACGCCGCCGTTGATCCCTTCGCCGCCGTTGTCGACGATCCCGTAGTTCATCTCGTTGTCGGCGTTGATCCTCCAGTCGAAGAGCTTGCCGTAGAAGTCCTGGAGCTTCGCTCCGTCGTTCCCGACTACCTCGAAGTGCACGACAGGATTGGCCATTTCCTCTCCTTCTTCCGCTAGACGACGCTTCGAACCTCTACCACATCCGCGCGCGGGAGCTCCCCTCTACTCATTGTCGGGGCCACCCGGATCTGACCCGGGGTCCCTGCCCTCGGCGGCGGCTGCAAGCCGCCCCAGATACATGTCCCAGCCCTGTCCGTGGATCTCCCGCGACTGCTCGGGAAGATCGAGGTGGCGCAGACGGACGAGCGTGCCGTCGCCGTCGGGGGTCAGATCGATCTCGACGCGGCTCGACCCGGGCGGAACGGCGTGCTCCCCGGTCTCCTGCCCCTCCCACCCCCAGGTAAAGACCACCCGGCTCGGAGCTTCGATTTCCATGTACTCACCGCGCGCGATCGCCTGCTCGCTGATCTCGACGCGGTAGACGCCGCCGGGACGGGGATCGAGCTCCGCGCGGCGACCCTTCCACCGCACCATCTTGTCCGGGTCGACAAAGAAATCGAACACGGTCTCCGGCCGAGCGGCGATCCTGATCTCGCGCTCGACCACGGTTGCGACTTCAGGCTGCTCGACGGCCACGTCGCCTCCTTCCCTCCTCGAGTTCAGCCGCCATCTTGAGGTGTTCGAGACCCTCGTCCCAGAACGCCTCCAGAAACGACTTCAGGTCTGCGAACCCCTCCGGGCGGATCCGATAGAGCCGCCGGGTGCCTTCGCGCCGCTCGGCCACCAGCCCGGCCTCGCGCAGGACGGTTAGATGCTGCGACACGGCGGGGCGCGTGATCTCGAAGCGAGAGGCGATCTCGCCGGCAGACAGCTCCTTCGTCGCGACGAGCTGAAGGATGCGGCGGCGGTTGGGCTCGGCGATCGCCCGGATGGCTTCCTCCATGCGCAGTATTTAAGCAGATACTTACGTAAGCCGCAACTAACTAATTGCTAACGCTAGCATCGGGCTGGAAGCGAAACAGGAGGGAGAATGCCTGAGCTCAGCGAGAAGGCCAGGAAGCTCTTCGAGGATCCGAACCTTCTCTTCGTCGCAACCGTCAATTCCGACGGCTCACCCCAGGTCACACCCGTCTGGACGGCGCTCGAAAACGGCTACATCACGTTCAACACGGCCATCGGGCGAGCCAAGGAGCGCAACATTCGGCGAGACCCGCGCATAGGGCTGTCCATCACGGCGAAGGACGATCCGTACGCGAAGGTCGACCTCGCCGGCCGCGTTGTCGACATCATCGAGGGCGACGAGGCGTACGCGCAGATCGATGACCTGTCGGAGAAGTACATCGGGCAGCGTCCGTACCCGTGGCGCCGAGAGGACGAGACGCGCGTGAAAATGCTCATCGAGCCTGTTCGCATCCACGAGATGTGACGCTTCTCTACCTGCGGCGAAACGAGGTCACGGGCCTCCTCCCGCCGATCCCCGACCAGCTCGACCTCGTCGAAGCGACGTACCGGGCCGTCGGCGCCGGCCGCGTCGAACTGCCGCCAAAGCCAGGGGTCCATCCTCGCAAGGACTCCTTCATCCATGCGATGCCGGCCTACCTCCGAGACGAGGACGTCGCCGCGCTCAAGTGGGTGGCGGGGTATCCGGCGAACAAGGAGCGAGGGCTCCCGTACATCTCCGGCCTCATCGTCCTGAACGACGCCGAAACGGGCCTGCCGACGGCGATCATGGACGGGGCAGAGATCACTGCGGCACGTACCGCAGCGGCGAGCGGCGTCTGCATCCGGCGCTGGGCTCCTCAGGGCTGGAGTGCGGCCGCGATTCTCGGCTGCGGGGAGCAGGGCCGCCACCACGCCCGCGTCCTCGCGGAGCTCAACGGCAACGTGCGTATCCGTGCGTACGACCCGCACCCCGAGCGGATCGCGCAGCTCGAGGGTCGCGTCGAGGCCGCCGCCAGCCCGGCTGAGGCGGTCTCGGCGGCCGAGGTGATCGTGACCGCCGGGCCCATCGTCGAGGAACCAGAGTCCCCGCTCGGGCCAGGCTGGCTCGGCGAGCGCTGGCTCGGGCTTCCGATCGATTTCGACTTCTACTTCTCAGCCGAAGCCGTCGCCTCGGCCGATCGCTTCCTCGTCGACGACGTCGACCAATTCGAGTACTACCGCTCCCTCGGCCACTTCCAGGGCTGGCCGAAGCCTCAGGGAAGCGTGGGCGAGGCGTTGGCCGAGGCCGCGCTGCCCGCCCGCGTCCTCTGCTGCAACCTCGGAGTCGGCGCCCTCGACGCCGCCTTCGCCGCGCGAGTGCTCGCGGCCGCGCGCGAGCAGGGAGCCGGCGCGGAGCTCGAGCTCTAGCAGACCGCCGGAGCTCTAGGAGACCGCCGCCGACAGGTCGCGGATTCGTTCGCCCTTCGGATCCCAGAGCGGCTCCTCAGCCAACTCGCCGGCGATCCACTCCCCGAAGATTTCGACCTCGATCCTGCGTCCGGGCTCGGCCTCGGCTGCCGGAAGGTAGGCATAGGCGATCGAGCGCGCGACGGTGTAGCCGTACCCGCCGCTCGTCACACGGCCGACGACGTCGCCGTCGAGTCTCACCGGCTCCGACCCCAGGGCAACCGACCGCGGGTCTTCGAGCACCAGGCAGGCCAGGCGCCGCTCGGGCGGGTGGCTGCGGGCCGCGTCGAGCGCCTCACGGCCGACGAACTGGCCCTTGTCGAGCTTGACGGCGAAGTCGAGGCCGGCCTCGTAAGGAGTCTCGTCGGGCGTGATGTCGGCGCCCCAGACGCGGTATCCCTTCTCGAGCCTGAGTGAGTCGATCGCCTTGTAGCCACCGGCGAGGAGGCCGTGCTCCCGTCCTCCGTCCCAGATCGTGTCCCAGAGGCGGAGACCGAATTCCATGGGGCAGTAGAGCTCCCATCCCAGCTCCCCGACATAGGTGACGCGGAGCGCGAAGCACGGCACAGGCCCGATCGCCACCTCACACGCGCGCATGTACGGGAACGCGTCGTTGCCGAGATCGGCGTCGGTCAGCGGCTGCAGGATCTCCCTGGCCGCCGGTCCCCAAAGACCGAGGCACGCGAAGCGCGAGGTCACGTCCTCGACGTAGACCGAGCCGTCGCGGGGGGCGTGGCGCCGAATCCAGGCGAGGTCATGCTGCCCGAACGCCGTCCCCGTGACGATGCGAAAGCGATCCTCGGCCACGCGGGTGACGGTGAAGTCGCACTCGATGCCGCCGCGCTCGTTCAGCATCTGGGTGTAGGTGACGGCGCCGACGTCGCGCGCGACCCTGTTGTCGCAAAGGCCCTCCAGGAACTCGGCGGCTCCGGGGCCGACGACGTCGATCTTGGCGAACGAGGTCTCGTCGAAGAGAGCGGCGGCCTCGCGGCAAGCGCGGTGCTCCGCACCGATCGCCGGCGACCAGACCTCGCCGGCCCAGCCGCGCGGGCGCAGCGACTCGTCCCCCGCGGGCGCGTTCGGCTCGAACCAGTTCGCACGCTCCCAGCCGGACTTCTCGCCGAAGGAGGCACCGAGCTCCCGCAGGCGCGGGTACGTGGGTGCGAGGCGGAGAGGCCGCCCGGCGAGCCGCTCCTGCCCCGGATACTTGATGTCGTAGTAGGTCGAGTAGATCTCGACCGTGCGCGCGAGCGTGTACTCGCGGCTCGCGTAGTGGCGCCCGAAGCGGCGCGAGTCCATCTCCCAAACGTCGAGGCTCGGAAGGCCTTCGACGATCCACTCCGCCACGAGCTGCCCCATCCCGCCTGCGCCCGCCAGTCCATGAGCGCAGAAACCGGCCGCCACCCAGAATCCCTGCACGTCCGATTCGCCGAGGATGAACTCTCCGTCCGGCGTGAAGGCCTCGGGCCCGTTGATGAGCCGAACAACCTCCAGGTTCTCGAGCTCGGGCACGCGGACGATCGCGTTCCTCATGAGCTCGTCGAATCGTTCCCAGTCCTCGGGCAGGAGCTTGCCGTTGAAGTCCGCCGGAATCCCATCGAGACCCCACGGCGCCGGGTGGCGCTCGTAGCCGCCCATGGCGAGCCCGCCGGACTCGCCGCGGAAGTAGACGAGGAGCGAGGGGTCGCGCATCGTCGGCAGGTCGAGCGGGAGCCCGCTGGGGCGCGTGACGAGGTATTCATGCGCCATCGGGACGATCGGCACCGTCACGCCTGCAAGGCGCCCGATCTCGCCTGCGAACATCCCGCCCGCGTTCACGACGACCTCGGTCTCGATCCGGCCCTTGTCCGTCTGGACGGCGACGACGCGGCCACGCCGCACGTCGACCCCCGTCACTCGCGTCGACGTGTTGATCTCGGCCCCGCCCCGGCGGGCGCCCTCGGCGAGCGCGAACGTCAGCTGGCTCGGGTCGACGTAGCCGTCGGTCGGCAGATAGGCGGCGCCGAGAACGCCCTCGGTCGACATCGGCGGGAAGAGCTTCTGCGCCTCGCCGGCAGAGACGAGCTCGAGCGGAAGCCCGAAGGTCTTGGCCCACCCCGCCTGGCGGCGGAGCTCCTGCATGCGCTCCTCCGAGGACGCGAGCCGGAGCGAGCCGACCTCGTGCCAGCCCGTCTCGAGCCCGACCTCCTGCTCGAGCCGCCGGTAGAGCTCGACCGAGTTCATCATCATCCTCGTGAGGCTGAGCGAGCCGCGCAGCTGGCCGACGAGGCCGGCCGAGTGAAAGGTCGAGCCGCTCGTCAGGTCGGCGCGCTCGCAGAGGACGACGTCGTCCCAGCCGAGCTTGGTGAGCCAGTAGAGGATGGACGCGCCGCCGGCGCCGCCGCCGACGACAACTGCACGGGCCGCTTGCCTCACCCGCGGAACCCTAGGGACCTCTTGCGCCCCACGCACGTAGTCGGGGCATGCCTACTCGCCTTCTCTTCAGCATCCTCCTCGTCGCCGGCGCGGTCGCCACGACGGCGCGCGCCGACGGCCTGCCGCTCCTCACCGACGACGCAGGTCTCCGCGGCATCGCGACGCCTGCGGGCTTCAACTACGTGACGATCGGCGACCATGACCGGACGGTCGTGGCGCGAATCAGCCCGAAACAGCGGATCGTCGCCTCGAGGTTCCTGCCCGGTCGCTTCACGATCCCGGGCGTTGCCTACGACGGCTCCGCCGGCGGGCTTTCGGCCGACGGAAAGACGCTCGTTCTCATCCGGCCGCGCGTCGCGTTCCCCCGCGCGACAACGCCCTTCGTCATCCTCGATCCGCGGTCGTTTCGCGTGCGCGCGATGGTCACGCTGCGCGGCGACTTCAGCTTCGACGCCATTTCGCCGGACGGCTCCACGCTGTACTTCATCCAGTATCTGTCGCGCACCGATCCGACTCGCTACGCCGTGCGGGCCTTCGATAGAGCCAGCGGCCGGCTCCTCAGCGAGCCCATTGTCGACCGCGCCGAGCCCGACGAGGACATGCACGGCAATCCGGTTTCGCGAGCCACGAGCGCGAACGGCCGCTGGGCATACACGCTCTACGACGGCGGCGGCAAGATGCCGTTCATCCATGCCCTGGACACGGTTGGCCACGACGCACACTGCATCGATCTGGACGCCCTCGCAGGCAATCCCAAGCTGCCGCAACTACGCCTCCGCCTCAGGAACGAGGTGCTCTCCGTCGTGGACGGATCGAAGGCGTTGCTCGCGGTCGACGTGAATTCGTTCCGCGTGAAGAAACCTGGACAGGCCCCCGTCCCGAGCGGCGGCACGACCCCGTGGCTTCCGATCGGCGCCGGAGGTGTGGGCCTCCTGGCGGTCCTCGGAGCCCTGTCCTTGCTCGTACGCCGCAGGCGGCTCGCGCCGACCTAACCGCCGAGAGCCGCGCGGAAGCCGTCGGTCTCGGCAGTGCGCTCGAGGCGCTCGAAGTGCTCGCTCGCGTAGGCGACGAAGTCGAAATCGAGTTCCGAGATCCCCTGCTGCACGACGCCCCACATGGCCTCACGGAAATCGGACATGAAGCGCATGAGGCTTAACGCCGCGAAATCTGCCGATTTCGCAGCGCCAAAATACGCATCCAGGAGCGTTGCGTTCTCTTCCTTGCCAAAGTCGTGGTTGATGGAGAAGTTGGCGAGGTCGAAGAAG
>DASXRO010000229.1:0-2605 GCA_036506555.1 Gaiellaceae bacterium | reverse complement strand
CGCAGCACCCTCATTCGCGCTCGAGCCGGCGAGGATCCCCGCTCGAGCGCGAGAGCGAGCCAGGTGTCCAGGTCCTGGTGGAAGCCGCGGCTCCGCCAGTAGAAAACGATCGCCGCAACGAGGCGCAGCAGGACCTCGTCCGCGCGCGAGTCGCGCGCCCACTCGAGCGTAGCCCGCAGGTTGTCCTGCTCGGCGTCCATCCGTGCGTACAAGACCGCCTGGTCGCCGCCTTCGTCCGCTTCTTGGACTCGCTCCTCGGCGAACTCGAGGAAGAAGAGTCCATGCCGCCGGCGCAGCTCGGCCTCGTCCGCGCTCTCCGCGAGCCGCTCGCGAGCGTAAGCGCGGATCGTCTCCAGCATCCAGAAGCGCTCCTCTGTGTGCCGGACGAGGCTCTTGTCGACGAGGGAGTGGAGGACGTCGAGATCAGCGCCGGCGACCTCCTCGGCGGCTTCGAGCGAGCACCCGCGCCTGAACACCGCCAGTCGCCGGAAGAGCGCCTGCTCCTCCGGCGAGAGCAGGTCGTGGCTCCACTCGATCGTCGCCCGCAGCGTCTGCTGGCGCGCCTCGGCGTCGCGGCCGCCCTTGAGCAGGTCGAGCCGGTTGGACAGGCGCTCGAGCAGCTGTCTGGACGAGAGCACCCGCGTGCGGGCGGCGGCGAGCTCGAGCGCGAGCGGCAGGTTGTCGAGCCGGCGGCAGAGCTCGGCGATCGTCTCGTCCGGCTCGAGCCGGGAGCGGGCGCAGAAGAGCTCGACCGCCTCGGGCTCGGCTAGCGGCGGGACCGGGTACTCGACCTCGCCGGAGATGCGGAGCAGCTCTCGGCTGGTGACGAGGAGCTTCAGCCTGGGGCAGGACTGGAGCAGCCCCGAGAGCTCGGGCGCTGCCTCCACCACCTGCTCGAAGTTGTCGAGCAGGAGCAGGAGGCGCTTGTCCGCCAGGTACGCGGCGAGCCCGTTCCTCGACCCCACCGCCTGGGCCGCCTGCTGGACGACGAGCGCCGGGTCGCGCAAGGGGGCAAGCGGCACCCAGAAGACACCGTCCTCGCACCAGGCGCTCGCCTCCGCCGCCGCCTGTAGGGCAAGCCGGGTCTTGCCCGTCCCACCGGGGCCGGACAGGGTGAGCAGGCGCAGATCCTCGCCCCGCAGGAGGTCGGCGATCTCCTCGAGCTCCCGTTCCCTGCCCAGGAACTGCGTCGCCGGCACCGGCAGGTTCGTCTGGTGGAGCGTCTTCAAGCGCGGGAACTCGTCCTCGCCGAGCTGGTAGATCCGCTCGGGCGCGGACAGGTCCTTGAGCCGATGCTCGCCCAGGTCGCGCAGACGCTCGTCCCGGACGAGGGCGGCGGTCGCGGCCGAGACGAGCACCTGCCCGCCGTGGCCTGAGGCGGCGATCCGCGCGGCCCGGTGGAGCTCGCGCCCGGCGTAGCCCTCGCCGGTCAGGCGCGCGTCGCCCGTATGGACGCCCATCCGCACCCTGACAGGACCTGAAGCGAGCGCCTGCTGGCCCTCCGCCGCCGCCACCAGCGCCTCGCCCGCCTCTGCGAAGGCGTAGAGGAAGGCGTCTCCCTGCGTGTCGACCTCCACCCCGCCGCGGGCCGAGAAGGCCTCCCGCAGGAGTCGGCGATGCTCGGCGAGCGCCTCGATGTAGCGCTCCTCCCCGAGCTCCTCGATCAGCCGGGTCGAGCCCTCGATGTCGGTGAAGAGGAAGGTGACGGTGCCGCTCGGGAGCTGAGATGCGGCCATGCAAGAGGACGGTCCTCCTTCCCGACCCGACTTGTCAAGCGAAGCGCGTTCTCAGCTCCATGTTGGAAAGCGGCCGTCCGGACCGCGGACGTAGCAGAGCCTGTAGCTGTCCTCGTAGCGCTCCAACTCGCCGACGACCTCAGCGCCGCGGGCTCGCAGGCCGGCGACGACGGCGTCGACGGCGAATGCGAGATGGCGGATACCCGGCGTGTTTCGCCTGCGCGTGCCCGCTGTCGCCCTCATCGGAAGGCGTGTGGAGCTTGATCAGCTCGTGTCGTCCGTGGCCGTCCGGAATTTACATGAACGCTACGTCCGTGCCGACGCCCTCAAGCCCACAACGCGGTCCACCACGGGAGCCCTCGACCGATCCTCGCCCTGCAGCTCCAGTCCGAGCTGGACGAAGAACTCGGTCGCGGCCGCGAGGTCGCCAACGACGATGCCGACGTGCTTCCGTCCGTTGAATCGTCAAGTGGTCGACGGTAACGACTCCGAGTATGGCCCGCCCGTGCGGGCCGCACGACGTATGCGACGCCCACGGCTCGGGAACTCGCTCATTCGCTTACGCGTTGCGCGCGGAACCGTTGCCGCGCGTAGCCACAGTGGACAACAGAGATGGAGCCTTTATGGAGCCCCGTGGTTGCAACCAGTGGCAATCAGCGGCAAATCGACCGGCCGCGAAAACCGCGGAAACAAGCCAAAACCGTTGCCGCCGGTTGCGACCGGTTGCCTGAGAAGTTCCATGGTAAGCAGGGGGTCGACGGTTCGAGTCCGTCAGAGGGCTTCGCAGACAGACCTGCAAATCGAGCAGTCGACTTGTCTAGTTCGTAAACGCCTGTCACGCGCGGGCAAACGCGGGCACTAGCTGGTGT
>DASXRO010000228.1:0-12193 GCA_036506555.1 Gaiellaceae bacterium | reverse complement strand
GCGGTCGAGTCGGCCTGGAAGCTGGCGCGCCAGTACCACGCGGTGCGCGGCGAGCGCCGCTGGAAGGCGATCTCGCGCCGCATCGCCTACCACGGGACGACGATGGGGGCGCTCTCGATCAACGGCATCGCCTCGCTCCGGACGCCGTTCGAGCCACTCGTCCCCGACGTCCTCCACGTTCGCAACACGAACCGCTACCACCGTCCGCCCGACGAGACGGAGGAGGAGTTCACCGCCTTCCTGCTCGAGGACCTCGAGGAGACGATCGAGCAGACCGGTGCGGAGACCGTGGCCATGGTGATCATGGAGCCGGTGCAGAACGCCGGCGGCTCGTTCACGCCGCCGGGGGGCTATTTCCGCGGCGTGCGCGAGATCTGCGACCGCTACGGCATCCTCCTCTGCGCGGACGAGGTCATCACCGCCTTCGGCCGGGTGGGCGCCTGGTTCGCCTCGGAGCGCTACGACATCCGGCCCGACATCGTCACGTCGGCGAAGGGCCTCTCGTCGGCGCACGCCGCGATCGGCGCGGTCATCGCGCGGGACGCCGTGATGGAGCCCTTCCTCGAGGGAGCGGCCATGTACTCGCACGGGATCACCTTCGGCGGGCATCCGGTCATGGCCGCCATCGCGCTCAAGAACATCGAGATCATGAAGCGGGAGCGCATCGTCGAGCACGTTGCCGACGAGCAGGACGCCTTCCGGGCGACCCTCTCGCAGCTGCTCGATCTCCCGATCGTCGGCGACCTGCGCGGGACGGGGTTCTTCTACGCGCTGGAGCTCGTGAAGAACAAGGAGACGCGAGAGACCTTCTCCGAGGAGGAGTGCGAGACGCTCCTGCGCGGCTTCCTCTCGCCGCGCCTCTTCGAGCGCGGGCTCATCTGCCGGGCCGACGACCGCGGTGACCCGGTCGTGCAGATCTCGCCGCCGCTCGTCGCCGAGCAAGCGGAGTTCGACGAGATCGTCTCCATTCTCGGTGACGTACTCGGCGAGGCATGGGCGCAGATGTCCTCGACGTAGCGCCGGGCCTCTGGCTCTGGCGTCTCGAGCACCCGGACTGGGAGCCGGGTCTCGGCTGGGGGCCGATGGTCAACTCGACCTGCGTCGAGTCGGGCGGCGAGGTGGCTCTGCTCGATCCCCTCGCGCCGGACGAAGGCGCGGCCGAGGTCTGGGAGCGGCTCGACGCTCGCCCGCCGACGCTCGTCGTCGTCCTCAAGCCGGACCACGTCCGCGATGTCGATCTGTTCGTGGCACGCTACGGCGCGCAGGCCTTCGGCCCCGACGTCTTCCATCGCGGCGACGTCCCCGAGACGGAGCTCGAGTGGATCGGCCCCGGGAGCGAGCTCCCGGGCGGCCTCGTCGCACAGTACGACGGCCGCAATCGAAACGAGACGCCGCTCTGGATCCCGGAGCTCGCGACGCTCGTGTTCGCGGACGCTCTGATGGTCGATCCGGAGGGCGTCCTGCGCGTCTGCGCCGTGCCGTGGCACGAGGAGCGCGTGCTCCCTGCCCTGCGCGCCCTCCTCGACCTGCCGTTCGAGCGCATCGTCGTGGCCCACGGCGAGCCGGTGCACGACCGGGCGGCGTTCGAGGCCGCGCTCGAACGAGATACCTGGGAGGCCTAGCCGCTCGCGTATTCGAAGGGCGCGTACTCGGTGTTCTTGCCGGGGTGGTCGAACGAGATCCCGTCGTTCACGCGGAAGACCGTGGATGTGGCGCACCAACCCTCGTTGAAGACGAGGCCCTTGGGCAGGACGACCGCCGACCGCGTCTCGTCTCCTGTGACGGGATTCCGGATCGGCTCCATCTGGAGCTCGACGGCATCTCCGACCTTCAGTCGGCTGCGCTCGTCTGCGAACTCGATCTCGAAGGGAGCGGGCTTGATGCTCAGGAGCTCGTAGGTATTGATGAAGATGCCCCAGGGCCCGCCCTCACCGCCGCGCGCGAGAGCCTCGATCGCCTCCCGCTGGCTCTCATCCGCACGCTCGTCGTAGAACACGATCGCCTTGCCGTTTCCCTCGTGAATCGCGCCCGGCCAGTCGGCGTAGACGCCGAAGGTGAGACCGTCGAGCGAGACGTCGCCGTAGCTGCCCTGTTCGATATGCCAGGTCCAGCTGCCCTCGCAGTCGCCCGTCGTCGGCGGCGCGTTGAAGTTGCACGGACAGCCGTAGTCGCAGTTGCAAGCGACCAGGACCGTTCCCTTGACCTTCCAATCAGCCATCTCGAGCTCCTTTCACAGGGCGACGGCGATCCCCGCCGCCACGAGGGCGATTCCTCCCACCCGGCCGAGCAGCTGCCCCGCCGGGAGGAGCTTCTCCGCCGCCACTGCGAGCGCGATCGCGATTACCCACACCAGGCCCATGGCCCCTGCCACGACGAGCACCGCCATGAGCGCCCAGCAGCAGCCGACGCAGTAGGCGCCGTGCTCGGCTCCCAGCCGGAACGCGCCCGTCCGGCCGTTGCGCCAGTGCGTGACGAGGAAGTCCAGGGGATTGCGGCAGCGCGTCAGGCAGGCCGCCTTGAGCGGCGTCAGCTGATAGATCCCTGCGGCTACGAGAATTGCGGCGACTGCCGCGTTCTCGGGATCGGGGAGACGCATGTCGATCGCATAGGCCGCCAAGCCCACCGCGGCCCAGGCCAGCACATAGCCGGCCATGAGCAGGCCCGAATTGACCGCGGTCGACCGCCGCCCGTAGAGAAGCACGAGCGGCGCTGCCGAGGGCAGCATCATCGCGGCCATCATCGCGGTCCAGGCGACGAGCCAGAGGCCGGCTCCCATGGGCATCTCGTCGCCCATCCTGAGGAGGGCGGCCCAAGAAACCCCGGCGGCAGCGACGAGCAGCACCCCGGATCGAAGGGCGGCGCGCTCCGTCACTGCAACACCTCCGCGATGCGCGCCGCCGCGAGGGCGGCGCCGTCGGTCTCGACCGGTTTGTAGTCGGGGTCCCGCCCGATCTCCTCGGCAATGGCGGCGGCGATCGTCTCCGGTGTCGACTCCTCGAAGTCCATGCGCCGGCCGGCACCATAGCGCTCGAGCCGATGCCGCACGTGGAAGTTCTGCTCGAAGTGGTGGCGAAGGGGGAAGTAGAGGAAGGGCCTCCTGTTGGCGGTCAGCTCCATCGCCGTCGTCAGCCCACCCTGCACGACGGCGAGGTCGCACGCGGCGAGATGGCGATAGAGGTTGTGCACGTACGCGTGCACCTCGAGCCCCGCGGCGTCCGGAAGCGAGGCGGGATCGATGCGCGGGCCCGCGACGACGACCATGCGAAGCTCCGGCACGAGCTCCTTGGCCGCCGGGAACGCCTCGATCACCCGCCGGAGGAGGTGGCCGCCCACGCCCGAGCCTCCCACCGTGACGATGCAGACTTGCTCGCCCGGCCCGTACCCGAGCTCGGCCCGCAGGCGCTCCCGGTTTGCGAAGGCCGCCGGGTCGAACCCCGAGACGTAGCCCGCGAAGTCGTAGTGCTCCTCGGTCCATTCCCTGATGAGCGGAAGGTCGCCGCCGAAGCGCTCCGGAACGACATCGTCGGCGTTGCCCACGAAGATCGCGCGGTCTCGGACCCGCGGAAAGCGGGCGATGTGCTCGATCATCTCTGCGTTGTAGTCCGCCGTCAGGAACGACTCGCGCTCGCCGCCGTCCGGCATCGGCAGCCAGCCGACGAAGTCGGTGAGCCAAACGTATGCGGCCCGCTTCTGCTCGGGGTTCTCGTGCAGGTAGTAGTCGAGCTCCCACGCCTCGTCCCCGATCCAGAGGTCGTACTGCTCCTCCTGGACGAGGTCGTGAAAGACCATGAAGTTGGCGAGCAGGATCTCGTCCATCCGGCGCCACGCCTGGAAGCAGTGGAGATCGTGCTCGGCCGACTCGGACTCGATGTGGCGCGATTCGTTCGCGAGCTCGGTGCTCGCCGGGTGGATGCGCTCGCCCTCACCTTCCAGCACCTTCGTCACCGGGTGCTGGGCGAGCCAGTCGATCTCGAGATCGGGAACGAGCTTGCGCAGCTCCTTGGCGATGGCGACGTCGCGCTGCGCGTGGCCCAGTCCGATCGGCGAGGAGACGAAGACGGCGCGCTTCCGCCGAGACTTGCCCCGCGTCCAGCGCCTCGGGGCGGGCGGGGCGACGAAGTCGCGCAGCAGAAGATTGACCTTGACGGGATCACGAACGTGCGGGCCGTGGCCCGACCCTTCGAGGGTCACCAGCTCCCCACCCGTCTGCTCGGCCAGAGCCACCCCGCGCGTGACCGAGACGATGGCGTCGTCCTCACCGTGGATCACCAACACCGGGCAGCGAAGTTCCGCGGCGAGCCGGCGGGCCTCGGCGGGCTCCAGCGTGCCGCCTTGAGTAGTGACGAGCGTTTCGCCGCTCGTCTCGAGGCCCCAGCCGACGCAGTCCTCGAACTGCTTGGTCGAGTGCGGCTCCGTGAAGAAACGCGAGAAGAAGAATTCGAGAAACCCGCGGTAGTCGCGCAACCAGTAGTGCTTGTTGTATTTGGCCCAGCCCTCGTCGGTCTCGAGCTCGTCCTCCCACGAATACCCGGTGCGCTCGACGAGCGGATCCCCGCTGCCGGGCCAGGCCGGGCCGATGAACACGGCCCCGTCCACACGCCCGGGGTGGTTCGCAGCGAGGATGAGAGCTCGCTGGGCCCCCAGAGAAAAGCTGACGATGATCGCGCTCTCCGTGCCTGTGGCGTCCAGGACGGCGAGCGCGTCGGCCGCAAACTCGCGCTCGTCGTACGCCTCAGGCTCCGACGGCCGGTCCGACTTCCCGTTGCCGCGCCCGTCGAACGTGACCACGCGGGCGTGCCGGGACAGGTACGGGATCTGCATCTTCCAGTGCCGGGAATGGACGATCGACCAGGTGGGGAGGAGGAGCACGGTGGGCTCGCCCCGGCCGTACACCTCGTAGAAGATCCGCACGCCGTCGCGCTCGACGTAGCCCTCGTCGTCGGGATAGCGGGCGCGCGTCTGCTCGGGCGGCGCCTCTACCGTTTCCGCTGTCGCCATTGCCCCTTCTCCTCGCGCTCGATCCAGCCGTCGATCCACTCGAGCAGCTCCTGGTGGCCCGTCGTGATCCCGGCGAGCCGCTCGAGAATCACGCCGGAGTTGAAGGTGATCACGAGCGAAACCAGGGCTTCGAGGGGGATCTCGAGGCCGTAGCGCTCGTGCGGCTCGGCGAAGGCCTCCGTGAGCACGGCTCGCCACGCATCGTCGACCTGAGCCACTTGCCCGCGCAATTCGGGCCGGTTCCAGGCGAGCGCCTGCAGCTCCCACCAGACCTTCTGGTAGTCGCTGTCGGCGACGAGGTAGCGCATGGCCGTCCGCCACTTCTCGATGAAGGGGACCTCGGCGGCGTACATGGCCCGCTGGCGCTCGATCATCCGGCCCGTGAAGCGCTCGAGCACCTGGACGAACAGGTTCTCGAGCGACCCGTAGTAGTAGTGGACGAGCCCGTGGTTGACGCCGGCCTCGCCGGCGAGCCGCCGGGTGGTGATGCCCGCGTAGCCGACTTCGACGAGAAGCCGTTCTGCTGCGTCGAGGAGAGCTTCCTCGGGCTTGGGGCGTGGAACTGTCTGCGCGTTAGCCAAATGCCTAAGTCATTTGACTAAACCTGAGCGCATTTGTCAAGCCCCTCTCGGCACCTCCTCAGCCCGCCCGGTAACGGCGGAAGACGACTCGCTCGCGCAGATCGATGGGCGGAGGCGCCGCACGCACTCGCCGCGCGAGCCCGGCGGGAATGCGAACGCCCTCGCGGTCGCCGACGATCTCGAAGAACGCCTCCGTCGTATCGAAGCGCTCGAACACGTCGCGCTCGACCTCGGCCTCGAGCTCGAACAGGCCCGCCGAGGCGAGCTCGCGCTCGGTCGCCCTCACGATCTCGAAGAACTCGCGCTCGTCAATGCGGCCGAGAACCTCACCGCCCGCTTCGGCCTGCTCGTCCGGCGGAATCGGATGGATGTCGACGAGCGCCCCGCCGGGGACAAGCGCCGAGTGAATGTTCCGCAGGGCGTGCACGACGCCCTCGACCTCGATTCATCACAACGACCAGGAGAGGAGCGCGAAGTCGAAGCTCTGCTTCGGGACGTCGAGCTCGACCGCATCCATGACCTCCAGGCGCACCCGCTCGGCGAGCTCGGCCGGCAGCTCCTCCCGCGCCTGCGCGATCCGCTCCTCGTCGGGGTCGATTGCCAAGACGGAGGCGGTCTGACCGGCGAAGCGCCAGGTCAGCCTCCCTTCGCCCGCGCCGACCTCGAGCACGCGTAGACCGCGCAAGTCGGCGACTTCTGCCAGCGCCGCGGTCTCGTCGCCGAAGACGTCGATTGTCCAGGCCATCTAGCTCTCCTTTGCCCGCTTGCGCTGCTTGTCGTAGACCGGGTGCTCGACGACCTCGGCGGCGACCTCGTCCTCGCCCACCTGCACCTGAATCTCCTGGCCCGGGTTGTTGAGGTCTTTCCGGATCTTCGCCAGGCCAAGTGTCTTGCCCCCGAGGTAGGGGGACTCGACGGCCTGGGTTACGAGCCCGACCTCCTCGCCGTCCACGCCGATCGCCCCGCCCGACGCCTCGTCGCCGCCGCGCTCGAGCACGACGCTCGTGAGTCGAAGCCTCGTCGCGTCCTTGTCCTGTGCGAGCGCCTCGCGGCCCTGGAACTCGCCCTTGTCGAGATCGACTGACCAGCCGAGGCCGCACTCGTACGGGGACACGGCCGGGTCGTACTCGACACCGCCGATGATGAAGCCGCCCTCGATGCGGAACAGGTCGAGGGCAACCATGCCGATGAGCTTCATCCCCTGCGGCTCGCCTGCTTCGAGGAGCGCGTCCCAGAGCTCGAGCGAGCGGTCGCGGTCGACCCAGAGCTCGTAGCCGAGCTCGGCCGTGTAGCCGAGCCGGGTCATGAAGATCGGAATGCCGGCGATCTCGACGTCCTCGCGGAAGGTGTAGTAGGGGAAAGCCTCGTTCGAGAGGTCCTGGTTCGCGATGGTCTGGAGGATCTCGCGGCTCTTCGGGCCCTGGAGGCAGAGGTGCGGCATGGCTTCCGTGAACTCGCGCACGGTGATTCCCTCGGGCGCCTTCTCCGTGAAGATCTCGTAATCGCGGTCGTTCGCCCCGCAGAAGCGGATCCTGTCGGGCGAGCGCATCATCGACGTGCAGTCGTCGACCATCTTCCCGTTCTCGTCGGTGAGCGCTCCGTAGGCGATGTGGCCCGGTGTCAGCTTCGAGACGTCGCGCGTCACGATCGTGTTGACGAAGTCCTGCGCGCCCTCGCCTTCGATGTCGACCTTGCGGAGCATGGTGAAGTCCATCAGTCCGGCGGTCTCACGGACGGCTCGGTACTCCTCGTCCGTGCTCGTCACCTCCGTGGGCGCCCAGTACCCGAACAGGTCCATCCATTCGTCCGTCAGTGCCTTGAGGCGGGGGTAGAACGCGGTCTCCTTCGACGTGGTCGTGCTCACCGGGCCTCCTTTCGGAAACGGGGCTTGTACCCTAAGCGGCGGTGGCGATTCAGGCCAAACGGTTGCCGCGGGCCGAGGCTCGCGTGGGTCCGGCGGACGCGAAGGCGTATGAGCTCTCAGCCGGCGAATACGTTCAGATCGAGGACATCCAAGGCTGCCAGGTCTCAGACTTTCTCGCCTTTCACCGCGACCGGCCAGGCGTCGGCATTTCGACCACGGTGACGCGCGCGCTCGTGGACGGGCTCTTCCCGCTTCCGGGCCACGCCATCTACGACGGGGAGGGCAAACGCCTGCTCGAGCTCGTCGAGGACACCGTCGGCCGCCACGACACGTTCGGGATCGCCTGTAACCGCGAGTACTACGAGGACCTCGGGTATCCCGGCCACCTCAACTGCACGGACAACTTCAACCGGGAGCTGGCCGCGTTCGGCTACGCGCCGCGGCGCTTCTGGGAGCCGATCAACTTCTTCTACAACACGAAGGTCGGGCCGGACGGACGCGCGATCGAGGTCGAGCCGGCGCTCTCGAAGCCGGGCGACTACGTGCTGATGCGAGCCGAGACCGACCTCGTCGTCGCGTCCTCCGCGTGCCCCGACGACATCGGGCCGACGAACGGCTTCAACCCCACCGACATCATGGTGCGGGTCTTTCCCGCCTGAGGCTCCTCGCTTGAGCAAGGTCGCCGTCGTCGGTCTCGGGGCCATGGGCAGCCGGATCGCTCGGCGTCTATTGGATTCTGGTCATGACGTGATCGTCTGGAATCGCGATGCAGCCAAGGCCGCGCCGCTTGTCGCTGTGGGAGCGGCCCCTGCCGAAAGCCCTGCAGACGCAGCCGGCCGGGCGGAAGCCGCTATCACCATGGTCTCCGACCCCCAGGCGCTGAGAAACGTGACCGAAGGTCCCGAGGGCGTGGTCGCCGGCGCTTCGGACAGCACGACTGTCGTCCAGATGTCGACCGTCGGGATGGCAGCCACGACACGGCTTGCATCGATTCTGCCTGAGGACGCAGGACTTCTCGACGCGCCCGTGCTCGGGAGCGTGGCCGAGGCCGAGACTGGAAAGCTGAAGATCTACGCCGGCGGGCCGCAGCCGCTCGTCGACCAATGGATGCCGCTGCTCTCGGACCTCGGCGAGGCTCTCTACGTCGGCCCGGTCGGCGCCGGGTCGGCGGCAAAGCTCGTCGCCAACGCGACGCTGGTGGGCGTGATCGCGGTGCTAGGAGAGGCGCTAGCGCTCGCCGAGGGGGTCGGCCTCTCACGCGAGGCGGCTTTCGAAGTCATCGGGACGACGGCTCTCGGCGACCAGGCGAAGCGGCGCCGCGCGTCGGTCGAGAACGGGGAGTACCCGACGCGGTTCGCGCTTTCGCTCGCGCGGAAAGATACGGATTTGATCATGGAGGCCGGCTCCGAGCTCGATCTGCGCGTGATCGAGGCGGCTAGAACGTGGCTTGCGGACGCCGAGGCAGCCGGATTGGGAGCGCAGGATTACTCGGCGGTGCTTGCTCGCATCCTCGGCTCCTCAGCTAAGAGCTAGCGACTCGAGGACGAGCTCCGAGAGCTCGCGCAGCTCGATCTCGCCCTGGTGGCCCGAGGTCTTGATGGCGTCCTCGTACATGGTCACGTCCTTCGGGCAGGCGACGACGAAGTAGTCGAGGCCGCCGATCGCGGTCGCCTCGTCGATCCGCATCTCGCTCGGGCGCTTGACGCCTTCGCGCCGGAGCTCCTTCATCCAGATGCGCCCGCCGCCGGCGCCGCAGCAGAACGAGTTGTCGCGGCAGCGCGGCATGTCGACCAGCTCGGCGCCGATCGCGGCGAGCACCTGCCGCGGCGCGTCGTAGACGCCGTTGTAGCGGCCGAGGTGGCAGGGGTCGTGGTAGGTGACGCGGTAGCCGAGCTTCTTGCGCGGCTTCAGGCGGCCGCTCTCGAGCAGCTCGAGCAGGAGCTCCGAGTGGTGGTTGACGTCCCAGCGCGCGCCGAACACCGGGTACTCGTTCTTGAGCGTGTGGAAGCTGTGCGGGTCGGAGGAGACGATGCGGTCGAAATGCGCGGCGCGCATCGTCGTCAGGTTGTCCTCGACGAGGGACGTGTAGAGCCCTTCCTCACCCGCGCGCCTGACGTCGCAACCGGCCGTCTTCTCGCCGTCGTAGAGGATCCCGAAGTCGACGCCCGCGTGGTGGAG
Organism: Gaiellaceae bacterium; assembly: GCA_036506555.1. Classification (GTDB taxonomy): domain Bacteria; phylum Actinomycetota; class Thermoleophilia; order Gaiellales; family Gaiellaceae; genus JAIBJP01. Next base: position 2,572 of record DASXRO010000228.1, on the reverse strand, counting down.
GATGCGGGCGAGCGTCTGCGTGACCCGCTGGTTCCGCGGATCGAAGGAGGCGTAGTCGCCCACGAACCAGAGGTACTCGGCGTGCTTGCGCCGCACGTCCTTCACCTCGAACGGAAGGTCGCTCGTCCAGCGCCCGCGCTTGCGCTTCGCCTCTCCGAACGAGTTGCCCGAGGTGTAGATCGTCTCGAGGGTCTGCTGAAGCTGGGCGTCCATCTCGCCGCGCTCGACGAGGCGCCGCCGCATCTGGTTGATGATCGGGACGTGCTCGATGCCCACGGGGCAGATCTCGACACAGGCCATGCACTGCATGCACGACCAGAGCGTCTCCGCCCGGATCGGGTCGCCGAGGACGGAGCGCTTCTCGCCAAAGGAGTGCGCCGCCACTTCGCGCAGGTCGAGGATAAGGTCGCGCGGGGAGAGCGGATAGCCTGAGTTCGTCGCCGGGCAGGCCGCGTGGCACTTGCCGCATTTCGTGCAGGCATCGAGGTCGACCAGGTGCTTCCAGGAGAGGTCGGTGATGAAGCCGTAGCCGACCTCCTCGGGCTTCGCCTTCGGCGGGAGGGACGAGAGGCGCTTGCCCGCGTCCTCGTCTCGAAGCCCGACGGCGGCCGGGCTCATGATCATGTGCACGGCCTTCGTGAACGGGATCGACGCCACGAACCCGAGCGCGAGCACGCCGTGGAACCACCACTGGACGAGCCGGGCATCGGCCGCGGCCGCGTCTTTCAGGCCGAGGTCGCGCAGCCCCTGGGCGAAGAGCCAGCCGAACGGCGACCACTTCTCGAACCCGGGGTTGGTCGCGGCGATCCGAAAGGCCTCGAGGAGGAAGCCCGTCAGGGCGAGCAGAAAGATGATCCCGAGGAAGAGCCAGTCGCCGATCACGTACGGCCGGCGGTCGTACTCGCCCTCGGCCCGGTCCGGTCTCCAGTAGTTCAGCCGGAACGGCCTGAGGATCCCTCGCTTGACGGCCATGACGCCCAGCCCGAGCACGAGCGCGACACCGAACACATCGAGGAAGAGCGAGTAGGCCAGGTAGAACCAGCCGTGCCAGAAGTCGAAGGAGAGGACGGGCTTCGCGAAGTCGTCCTGGAACGCGAGGATGGCCGTCCCGATGAAGAGGGCGAGAAAGCCGTAGAAGATCAGCAGGTGCCCGAGGCCGGCCATCGGATCCCGCCGCCGGATCCAGTCGTGCGTGAGGGTCGTCGTGACGATGCGCCGGAGACGGCCGCGAGGATCGTCGACGACCGCGGGCGTGCGCCCGCGCCGGTACTTGAGCGCGAGCCGGATCACGCCCCAGAAGAAGATCCCCGTCGAGACGACGATGAGGCCGTACCAGAGCCCGATCTCCCAGCCGGCGAGACCCGCAAACGTGTCGCGCGTTTGCTCCACCTAGAAGAGTTTCTCTAGTTCCTCGGCGACTTCGAAGAGGTCGGCGACGGCGCCGTAATGCGCGACGTTGAATATCGCGGCCTCGGGGTCGGAATTGACCGCGATGATCGTCCCGCTGGTCTTCATTCCCGCCAGGTGCTGGACGGCCCCCGAGATTCCGAGGGCCAGGTAGACCTTCGGCTTCACCGTCTTGCCGGACTGGCCCACCTGGCGGGAGTTGGGCATCCAGCCCTGGTCCACCAGCGGCCGCGAGACGGAGAGTGTCGCGCCCATCTTGTCTGCGAGCTCCTCGAACTGAGTGACGTTCTCCTTCTCGCCGACTCCGCGCCCGATCGAGAGGAGGAAGTCCGCTGTCGTGATGTCCACGTCGCCGCCGGCCACCTCGATGAAATCCTTGTGGCGGGCGCGCGAGCTGCCGACCGAGACCGAGAGGTCGGAGACAGACGGACTTCCCGAGCCTTCGGCCGGCGCCCAGGCGGTTGGGCGGAGAAGAAGCACGATCTGCTCGTGATTCGGAAACTCGACCTGTGCCTGCACCTTCGATCCGTAGAAGGCTCTTTCGACGACCAAGCCGGAGGCTTGGGCGTCGATGGAAAAAACATCGGAAGCGAAGCCGAGGCCCAGCTTGGCCGCCACGGCGGGCCCGTAGCCCATCGAGTTGACGGTGAACCCGAGCAGGACCGTCTTCGGCTCCCGCTCGGCGATGACGGCTTCGAGCGCGGTCTGGTAGACGTCGTTCTCGAACTCCTCGGGCCCGGCCGACACCGTGAGGACTTCGTCCACGCCTGTGACGCTGACCGCGTCGACGAGCGGGCTCGGATCGGCGGCGATGACGGCCACCGTGATCGGTCCACCGAGCTCCTTCGCCGCGCTGATGAGCTCCAAGGTGATCGGGCGAATTTCGCCGCGCAGGTGCTCGGAGACGACGAGGACGCTCATTTCATGCGCTCCTCGACGAGCTCCTTGATCCGCTGAGCGACCGCGGCAGGGCTGCCGTTCAGCATCTCGGCACCCTCCCCCTTCGGCGGCACGAACATCTTGCGCACGCGATACGCGGGCTCGCCGAGGTCGCCCGGCTGCCGGACGTCGATCTCCTTCTCCTCGGCCTGCTTGATCGCGCGCAGCGTCGCGTAGCGCGGCTCGTTGATCCCCGTCTGGATGGTGAGGAGGGCCGGCGTGTCCA
>DASXRO010000227.1:0-16157 GCA_036506555.1 Gaiellaceae bacterium | reverse complement strand
CGGCGGCGACCCCGTCGGGACCGTCGGCTCGCTGATCGAGCGGGATTTCGGCTCGATCGAGGCCTGGCGCACCGACCTCAGGGCGACGGGGATGGGTGGTCGCGGCTGGGCCTGGACGGCCTACGACTGGGACGAGCAGCGCCTCTTCAACTACATCGGCGACGCCCAGAACACGTTCCCGATCTGGAACGCGACGCCGCTCGTGGCGCTCGACGTGTACGAGCACGCGTACTTCCTCGACTACCAGACCGACCGCGCGTCCTACATCGACGCGTTCTTCAACAACCTCGATTGGGACGTCGTGAACAGCTGGGTTTCGAAGTACCAGATCTCGGCGTAAGGTGAGGGCCGCTTGCTGGTTGCGGCCCTTCTGATCGGGCTCGGGTATCTCCTGGGCAGCCTTCCCTGGGGCTACTGGCTGCCGCGGCTCGTCGTGGGCGTGGATGTCCGCACTCTGGGGAGCGGGAATATCGGCGCGACAAACGTTTGGAGGACGCTCGGTTTCAAGCTCGGCCTGGCCGTGGCCGCGCTCGACATCGCAAAGGGAGCGGCGGCGGCGGTCCTCGGGCTGTGGCTGGCCGATGACCTGGTGGCGGTCCTCGCCGGCTGCGCCGCCATGGCCGGGCACTGGCGTCCCCTCTTCGTGCGCTTCGCCCGTGGCGGCAAGATCGTGGCGACCACGGGAGGCGTCGGCCTGGCGGTGGCGCCGTTCGCGACGCTCTCCGCCGCGGCCGTCTGGATCGTGGTCTTCCTCGTGACGCGCTATGCGTCGGTGGCGTCCATGGCCGCCGCGGCCAGCCTGCCGCTGTTCGCACTCCTCTTCGACGCGACGTGGCCGGTGCTCGCTTTTACGTCCGGAGGAGCCGTGGCGATCGTTCTCCTCCACCGGGCGAATATCGCCCGCCTCGTCCGCGGCCAGGAAAATCGGATGGAGCTCAGGCGACCGCGCGCAGCCAGTCCCTGAGCTCCGTGTGGCGGGCCGAGTGCCCGCCGTTGGTGAGCTCGTCCCGCAGCTCGCCGACCGTGCCGAAGCGCTCGGCGAGGACGTCGTGGTTGTGGATCGTCTCGAAGTTGAGCTGGCGGGCGAGCACGAAATCTTCGTCCTCGAGCTCGGGGTAGGAGTCAAGCGCGCTCTTGACCATGAGGCGCACGGAGTCCTCGACGAACCGCGGCGTGAGGTGAGCGTGCTCGACGACGAAGAGCTCGTCAGGCCGCTTGAGGAGCTCGTAGACCGGGGAGCTCATCGAGTGCTCGACGATGTCGACGAGGTTCTCGGCGTCCAGACGAGCGCGCGTCCCGAGATAGAGGGTGCCGCGGCCGCGCTGGTTGTGGGTTGCCAGCGGGACGAGCTCGAGGATCCGCGTGACGTCGGCCTCGTCGAAACCGGCGTCCCCGAGTCGCTCGACCGCCTGCTCGCGGACGAGCCCCTGCGCGCACGGGCACGCATTGATTCCGGTTGCCTCGACGCCCACGATGCGGCGGGCGCCGGTCGGAGAGGCGGTGGCCAGCCCGACGAGCGTGACCAGCTCCTGCGTCCGCAGGCCGGTCACGGGAGTCAAACGCTCGATCGGATACCGCGCGGCGATCTTCACCTCCGCGCGAAGCGCCCGTTGGCGCTCGACGATGTGCCGGGCGATGTGCTCGGCGAGGTTCTCGACGAGGAGCTTCCCGTCGATCACGACCTCGTCGATCGCCTCCTCGAAGAGCTCCGGGAAGCGCGACATGTGCACGCCCTTCTGTGCGGGGTCGAGGTCGACGAAGCAGTCGATCTCCGCGGAGACGAGCGCGTCCTGCCCGCCGTGCTGCATGCGCACGGCTTTCTGGACGCCCGTCACCCCGGCGCGCGACAGGCCGATCTGGACCTCGGGCGTCGAGGCCTGGAGATCGGGCGCGGCCGTTAGTCTCTCGTCCACGCGCCAACCGTAGCAAGGGATCTCAAGGGGGAAGATGCCCGACGACAAGAGGTTCGCCCAGCTTGTGTCGCTTGCCTGCCATGACCTGCGGACGCCGCTCGCGACCGTGTTCGGCTTCGCCCGCACGCTCTCGCGCACGGAGCTCGAAGCGCCGACGGACCGCTATGTCGAGATGATCGAGGCGGCGTCGCAGCAGATGGGCGAGCTGCTCGACGAACTGTCCCTTGTCGCCCGGATCGGCTCGGGGCGATTCGAGCCGCGCCTCGAGGAGGTCGACTCGCTCGAGCTCGTCCGCACCGCCGCTGCGGAGCTCGAGGAGGGACGGGTCGAGGTCATCGGCGACGGCGCGCGTGTCAACGTTCCGGCGGAGGAGATGCGCCGCGGCCTCTCGCAGCTCGCCCGTGCGGCCGGCCGGCACGGGGGCGTCGAATCGGTTACCGCGCGCGTGGAAGGCCCGACTGTGGTCATCTCCCCAGTCACGGGTGCATCAGGACCGGTGCTCCTCGGGGAAGAGCTGCGCGACTTCGGGGCCGCGGCTGCCGCCGAGCTCGTGCGCGCCCTCGGCGGCTCCGTCGAGGTCGTCGACGAGAGCCTCGTCGTCCGTCTGCCGCTCTAATCGCGCTCGAGCACACTGATCAGCGCCATAACCACATTCGGGTCGAACTGGCCGCCGGAGTTTCGCTCGATCTCGGCGAGCGCCTCGGACAGCGGAAGCGCAGACCGGTAGGGCCGGTCGGTCGTCATCGCGTTGAACGCGTCGCAGCAGCTGACGATGCGCGCGATGAGAGGGATGTCCTCTCCGACCAGCCCGTCGGGGTAGCCTCCGCCGTCCCAGCGCTCATGACAGGAGCGCACGACGGCCCCGACCTCGCCGAGAAGCCCTCCGACCTTCTCGAGCATGCGCTCGCCCTCGATCGTGTGCATGTTCATGATCGCGCGCTCCTCGGGAGTCAGCGGCCCGGGCTTGTTGATGATCTCGTTGGGGATCCGGACCTTGCCGACGTCGTGGAGGAGCGCGACGAACTCGACGTCGCGGCGCTCCTGGGCCCCCAATCCCAGCTCGTCGGAGACGGCCATCGCCAGATCGACGACCTCGCGGCTGTGGCTCCCCGTGTAGGCGTCGTCCGCCTCCACGACGTCGCCGAGGAGGAAGGCGGTGCCACGGTAGGCGGCGCTGAGCTCGAGCGCGTGGTCGATGTGCAACTTGCGCTCGCGCGCGAAAACCGACAGCAGGAGGATGAGCGGCAGGGCGAGGACGAATCCATAGGGGTTCTGCACTGCGGCGAACGCCACCGCGAGACCGACCGACGCGAGCGCGACGTCGACCACCCAGACGAGGCTCATCGCGCGCAGCTGCACCCACGGCCGAACTCCGAGGGTCAGACGCTCGTGCAGGGCCGAGCTCGCGAAGTCGAAGGCGAGCTGGGCACCGAACGCGCCCAAGTACAGCGGCATGCTCCCCACGCTCGGCGGCGCTTCGCCTGCGACTCCGAGGACGAGCACCGGGCCGAGGACGTACCAGCCGCTCGCAAGAGGCAGGAAGACGCGCTCGAGATGGATTCTGCGGCGCGCGTAGTCGATGACGCTGCCGAGGAGGATGCCGGCGGCGGCGAGGAAGGGCACCTCGGCGAGCGGGACGATGAACAGCATCGGGACGAGGACGACCTGCGTGGGGACGGCGAGCCCTGTGCCGACCTCGAAGTCGAGGCGGAACGCGAGGCCGTAGGCCGCGAGAAGCAGGAGGACGACGACGACGCCGGGTGAGCGGTCCGAGGAGCCTCAGCGTCCTCGACGGGGGTACCGTAACGAGCGGCTCGACGTGGAAGCCTTCCCCCCAGGTCGCGCTCTTGCTCACGAATATCTGCGGCCTGCTCGCCACGGACAGCATCTCCCTGCGCTTCGTTCCGGCCAACACGACCGGGCTGCGGATCGACGACGTCTATCTCGATCCGTGGAAAGTCGCGTAACGCTCTACCTCAGGAGTCGCGAGAGCCGGCGGTCCTTCAGTACGCGTCCCTCGGTCTGGCACGAGGGGCAGTAGTAGATCGTGTGCTCGTCGAAGTCGACACGCGCGATCGGCGAGCCGCAGGCGGGACACGGCTCGCCGAGCCGGTTGTGGATGCGGTACGCGACCTTGTCGGAGGCACCCCGTTCGCGAAGCTCGAGGCCGCGGCCGAGCTCCTCGTCGATCGCCGCAGCCAGCCGCCCGACCTCCTCCGAGGTGAGCTCGGTCGTGAGCGCGTAGGGGGACAGCCTGGCGGTGTGGAGGATCTCGTTCGCCCACGCCCGGCCGATGCCGGAGATGCCGCGCTGGTCGCGCAGAAACGCGTGCAGCCGCCGCGAGTCGGCGTTGAGGATCTCGGCGAGCCGCTCGGAGCCGATTCCGTACGCGTCGGGCCCGATATGCGCTAGCTCGGCCTCGATCACCTCCGGGGTGTAGACGCCCACCTTCGCGCGCTTCTTCGGACCGCCTTCTGTGAGGACGAGCGACGAGCCGTCCGCGAAGGTGAGCCGAAACGCGGGTGTCTTCGGCTGTTTGTCCCCGAAGCGCAGGTGACGGAGCCTCCCGGCGCTCATGAGATGGATGTGGAGGACGAGCTCGCCGTCCGCGGTAGGGAAGAGGAAATTCTTGCCGCGCCGTTCGGCGCCCGCGAAGCGTCGGCCCTCGAGGGCGGAGAGCGGTGGCTCGAAGGTCTTCAGCGTCGCGACGTGCGCGGGCCCCGCCTTGGCGACGTGAAAGGCGCGGACGGGATCGTCGAGCGCGCGTCGAAGAGCCTCTACTTCGGGGAACTCGGGCATAGATTCCGTGGTGGACCCGATCACAGTAGCCGTGGAGCGCGGAGGCGTCGTCGAGTCGCGTCACCGCGTGCACGCGGTCAAAGTGGTGGACGGAAAGACCGCCGAGTCCTGGGGAGACGCGGGCCTCGTGACGTTCATGCGCTCCGCGGCCAAGCCGCTCCAGGCGCTCCCGCTCGTGCGCTCCTACGGCAACCTCTCCGACGAGGAGGTGGCGATCGCCTGTGCCTCGCATGGAGCCGCCCCAGAGCAGCTCGAGGCCGTCAAGCTCCTGCTGGCGCGTTCCTGGTCGAGTGAGGACGATCTCGAGTGCGGGCCCGTGGACGGGAGCCGCCTGCGTCACAACTGCTCCGGGAAGCACGCCGGCATGCTCGCCGTCTGCGCTGCCCGCGATCTGCCGCGTCAGGGCTATCGGCTTCCCAAGCACCCCCTGCAGCGTGAGCTCGGCGCGCTCGTCGCCGAGGCGGCGGGGGTCAACGGCGAGCTGCCGACGGCGACCGACGGCTGTGGAGTCGTCACGTTCGCCCTCCCGCTCGAGCGTATGGCGGTGGCGTTCTCCCGCCTCGCGGACGGGAAACTGGAGGGGGCGCAGCGGATCAAGGCGGCGATGCTGGCGCAGCCGGACCTGATCGAGGGGCCCGGACGGACGGCGAGCGAGGTGATGAAGGCGCTGCCGGGCGTGATCGCCAAAGGGGGCGCCGAAGGCCTCCTCTGCGTGGCCTATTCGGACGGGGTGGCCTTCACGCTGAAGGCCGAGGATGGGGCGAGCCGCGCGGTGGAACCGGCGGCGGGGCTCCTCTTCGGAATTTCGACGCTGGCCGAGGTCGCGGTCGAGAACAGTCGCGGCGACGTGGTCGGCCGCGTCTATGCCGAGCCCTGAGCTCTGTCGGAGAGCTGGTTTGCGCCTCAGCCCTCTGCTATAACGCGGACCGAGCCAGGAGGGGGGTCCTTTTGGTCGAAATGCCCATAACAATCCGTCCAGGTACCTAGGCGCCGGGCGGCTGCGTTCCACTTTCCCCCTGTAAGGAGAAGTCATGGCGAAGGCAGTCAAGGCAGGCGCGGCCACCGGCCGCAACGGGTCGCCGTCGGGCGCGCTCGTCGCCGACATCATCATTGCGAACGCGCCCGACCCGGTGTTCGTCTCCGACCTCGAAGGCAAGATCCTGCAGGCCAACGACGCCGTCTCCGAGCTGCTCGGCTTTCGCAAGGACGAGCTGCTCGAGCAATCTCTCTCGCGCTTCATCAGCGCCGAGGAGACGCGTGAGTTCACGGCAGCCCTGCGCGAGGTGGTCGAGCACGGCGTCTCCCGAAACGCCGTCTTGAACCCGCGCTCGGCGTCCGGTGAGGTGATCCCGACGAGCCTGAACGCCTCGGCTCTGCGCGACGAGGACGGAAACGTCATCGGCGCGATCGGGATCCTGCGCGACATGCGTGAGCTGGACAAGGCGCGCGCGTACGCGGAGAGCCTGATCAAGGACGCGCCCGACCCGGTGTTCGTCTCCGACCTCGAAGGCAAGATCCTGCAGGCCAACGACGCCGTGTCCGAGCTGCTCGGCTTCCGGCAGGACGAGGTGCTCGAGCAGTCGCTCTCGCGCTTCATCAGCCCTGAGGAGACGCGCGAGTTCACGGCCGCACTGGACGAGGTCGTCCGGAGCGGCGTGACGAGAAACGTCATCTTGAATCCGCGCTCCGCCTCGGGCGAAGTCATCCCGACGACGCTGAACGCCTCGGCGTTGCGCGACCCCGACGGCAACGTCATCGGCGCCATCGGCGTGCTCCGCGACATGCGCGAGCTGGACAAGGCGCGCGCCTACGCCGAGAGCCTGATCAAGAACGCGCCCGACCCGGTGTTCGTCTCCGACCTCGAGGGCAAGATCCTGCAGGCGAACGACGCGGTCTCGCAGCTGCTCGGCTTCCGCCAGGACGAGGTGCTCGAGCAGTCGCTCTCGCGCTTCATCAGCCCCGAGGAGACGCGCGAGTTCATGGCGGCTCTCGACGAGGTCGTCGAGCGCGGGGTGACCCGGAACGCGGTGCTTCATCCGCGCGCGGCGACCGGCGAGGTGATTCCGACGAGCTTGAACGCCTCAGGCCTGCGCGACTCGGAGGGGCACGTGATCGGAGCGATCGGCGTCCTCCGCGACATGCGCGAGCTGGACAAGGCGCGCGCCTACGCCGAGAGCCTGATCGAGAACGCGCCCGACCCGGTGTTCGTCTCCGACCTCGAGGGCAAGATCCTGCAGGCGAACGACGCCGTCTCGGAGCTGCTCGGCTTCCGCAAGGACGAGGTGCTCGAGCAGTCGCTCTCGCGCTTCATCAGCCCGGAGGAGACGCGAGAGTTCACGGCAGCCCTCCGCGAGGTGGTCGAGCGCGGCGTGACGAGGAATGCGCGGCTGAATCCGCGCAGCGCGTCCGGCGAGGTCATCCCGACGACGCTGAACGCCTCTGCTCTTCGGGATCCCGGCGGAAAGGTGATCGGCGCGATCGGAATCCTGCGCGACATGCGCGCCTACGAGAAGGTCGTGAGCGACCTCGAGCAGTCGAAGGCCGAGCTCCAGGAGAAGATCCTCGACCTCGAGAAGTTCGAGGAGGTCGTCGTCGGGCGCGAGCTGAAGATGATCGCGCTCGAGAAGGAGCTCGAGCAGTTGCGCGCCGACCGCGAGCAGGCCGGCCCCTGATGACCGACCCCGGCACGCTCGCCGACGCCGGGATCGACGAGTCGTCGGAGAGTCTTCGCGCGAGGGTCGCGGAGCTCGAGCGCCGCGTCCGCCAGGCGGAGGAGCGCCGCCGCGCCCTCCTCCACATCATGGGCGACCTCAACGACTCGAACAAACGGCTCGGCGAGCAGCGCAAGGCGATGCTGCACATCCTCAAGGACTCGCACGAGTCGAACCTGCGGCTCGAGGGCAGCCGCAAGGCGATGATCCACATCATGGGCGATCTCCGCGAGACGACCGCGGAGATGGAGCGCCGCGAGCACGAGCTGCGCCAGAAGCAGGAGCAGCTCGTCCAGGCCGGCAAGCTGGCGACGCTCGGCGAGCTGACCACGGGTGTCGCGCACGAGCTCAACAACCCGCTCAACAACATCGGCCTCTTCGTCGGCAACATCATCGACCGGATCCGCGTGGGCGAACAGGACATGGAGCGGATCGAAGAGGACCTCGAGCAGGTCGTGGAGCAGGTGCAGAAGGCGACGGAGATCATCACCCACCTCCGCACGTTCGGACGGGCGGCGCCGGTCACGCTCGAGCCCGTTGCGATCCAGGACGTCATCCACCGCGCGCTCTCGCTCGTCCAGGAGCAGCTACGCCTCCGTCTGATCAACGTGCACCTCGACCTCCTGCCGCAGAGCCCGGTCGTTCTCGGCAGCGCGATCCAGCTCGAGCAGGTCTTCATCAACCTGCTTGCGAACGCGCGCGACGCCCTCGAGGAGGCGGAGGAGAGAGGGATCCACATCTCGTGCCGGGAGGCCGGCGGGTTCGCCCGCGTCGTCTTCCGCGACACGGGGCCCGGGATTCCGCCCGGCCTCGACCAGCGGATCTTCGATCCGTTCTTCACGACCAAAGAGGTCGGCTCGGGCACCGGGCTCGGTCTTTCGATCACCTACGGCATCCTCCAGGAGCACGAAGGCGCCATCTCGGTGACGAGCCCGCCGGGGGCGGGCGCCTCGTTCACGGTCGACCTTCCTCTGCTCCTCGACGCACAGGGCGCGATTTGACCAGGCCCCGAATCCTGCTCGTCGACGACGACGCGGCGCTGCTCGAGGCGCTGCCGGAGACGCTCCGGCTGCGGCTGGAGGGAGTCGACGTCGACACTTGTGATTCGGCGCCGGAGGCGCTCCGGCGCATCGAGGAGAACGACTACGACGTCATCGTCAGCGACATCAAGATGCCCGGAATGGACGGTCTCGGCCTCCTCGCGGAGATCAAGCAGCGGCGTCCTGCGACTCCGACTCTGCTCATCACGGGACACGGCGAGCGCGACCTCGCCGTCGCGGCGCTGCGCGGCGGCGCCCACGATCTGGTCCAGAAGCCGATCGACCGCGACTACTTCGTCGCCTCGCTCGAGCGGGCGATTCACCTACGGCGGCTCGACCGCCAGGTGAACCTGCAGCGCCACGCGTTGGAACGGCACGCGCGTGTGCTCGACCATGTCGGGGACGGCGTGTTCCTCATCGATGACGATGGGATCGTCCAGCTCTGGAATCCGGCGGCCGAGGCGCTGACCGGGCTGGCCGCGGACTCCGTCATCGGGCGCGAGGCCGCCGAGGTGATCCCGGGATGGTCGGCCTTGGCGCCGCTCGTGCCCGTCGCAGCCTCACCGGGCGCATCGAGCCGGTCGCCGGAAGCCGTCCCACTCGGGCTCCCCGCGCGCGAGCTCTGGCTCTCCATTTCAGGCGTGCGCTTCGCAGACGGGACGGTCTACGCCTTCCGCGATCTCACCGCCGAGCGCGCCGTCGACGACCTCAAGCGCGAGTTCCTGGCGACGGCGTCGCACGAGCTCCGCACGCCGCTGTCGGCCATCTACGGCGCAGCAATGACCCTCCGCCGGCAGGACATCGAGCTCGACGACGACAGCCGGGAACGTCTGCTCGTCGTTATCGCACAGGAATCGGACCGGCTCGCCCGGATCGTCAAGGAGATCCTCGTCGCCGACCATCTCGACTCAGGGCGGCTCCATGTCGTGCCCACCAGTCTCGACCCAATCGATGCGGCGGCCGCCGTCATCGAGGCGGCCCGAGTGCACGCGCCCCCGCGTGTCGCCATCGAGCTCGACGCGCCACCCGATGTGGCTCCCGTGTCCGCCGACCCCGAGCATCTTCGTCAGATCCTCGTCAACCTCGTCGACAACGCCGTCAAGTACTCGCCCGACGGCGGCCACGTGCTCGTCCGGATCGAGGATCGAGGGGGGTCCGTGCGCTTCGCCGTGAGCGACGAGGGGCTGGGCATCCCGCCCAACGAGCAGGCGCGGATCTTCGACAAGTTCTACCGCCTCGACCCCGACCTCACGCGTGGCGTGGGCGGCACCGGGCTCGGCCTCTACATCTGCCGCGAGCTGGTGCGGCGCATGGCCGGCCGCATCTCTGTCGAGTCGACACCGGGAGAGGGCTCGACCTTCGTCGTCGACCTTCCGGTTGCGACCCTCTCGGACGGCTCCGCCAGGGCGGAGGAAATCCGTCCTACCGCTTTTCCACAACCGCTGTAGAATCAGCGGCCGGTGGCTGTGAGCCGGGGGGGCGCTGGATCTCGCCGGCTCCTTTTCGTTCTCCCAACTTCCACGTTGAAGCGGTAAACGAGAAAGGCGCGGTCAATGCTCACGGTCGACATTTCTCTGCCCGAGATCGAGGAGCTGCAGAAGCTCGTCACGGAAGGGGTGGAGAAGGGGTTCCTGAGCTACGACGAGATCGTCGCGGGCCTCGAGGAAGTCGACCTTACGAAAGAGCAAGTCGAGGACTTCTACACGTACCTCATCGACCATGGCATCGAGCTCGTCGAGGGAGTCGAGCACAAGGCGCCTCCTCACGAAGCGCCGGCTCTCGCCGAGGAGGAGAAGGTCCCGAAGCTCGACCTCACCGTGGAGCCCTCGCTCGACTCGCTGCGGCTCTACTTGCGGGAGATCGGGCGGGTGCCGCTCCTGACGGCCGACCAGGAGGTCTCGCTCGCCAAACGGATCGAGCGCGGCGACATGGGCGCGAAGACGCAGATGATCGAGGCCAACCTCCGCCTCGTCGTGTCGATCGCCAAGGCCTATCTCGGGCGCGGGCTCTCCTTTCTCGACCTGATCCAGGAGGGCTCGCTCGGCCTCATCCGGGCGGTCGAGAAGTTCGACTACCGCAAGGGCTACAAGTTCTCGACGTACGCGACGTGGTGGATCCGGCAGGCCGTCACGCGCGCGATCGCCGACAAGGCGCGCACCATCCGCATTCCCGTCCACATGGTCGAGAAGCTCAACAAGGTCGTCCACATCGAGCGCCAGCTCGTCCAGCGCCTCGGGCGTGAGCCGCGGCCCGACGAGATCGCGCGCGAGCTCGAGATCACGACCGCAGAGGTCCGCGAGATCCTGCGCATGGCGCAGCTCCCGGTCTCCCTCGAGAAGCCGATCGGCGAGGAGGAGGAGTCGGAGCTCGGCGACTTCGTCCAGGACGAGCAGGCCGAGTCGCCGTTCGACTCCGCCTCGCTGAACCTCCGCCGGGAAGACATCGACCGCGCGCTCGATTCGCTGCCCGCGCGCGAGCGCAAGGTGATCGAGCTCCGCTTCGGGCTCAAGGGCGAGAGCCCCCGGACGCTCGAGGAGGTCGGGCGCGCCTTCGGCGTCACCCGCGAGCGCATCCGCCAGATCGAGAACAACACGCTGAAGAAGCTCGAAGGCCTGCCCGAAGCGCAGGGCCTGAAGGACTGCGTTTAACTACACGCGCGCGTGTCCGCCGTGTAAACGGGCTCGGTGGACTGCACGCTGACGAAGCGGCTCCCGATGCTTCCGGTGAACGGCGCCTCGAACTTCGCTCGCCAGCTCGCGGCCGCGCACACCGGCAGGCCCACCTGCGCCGGCTCGCCGGGCCGAACGCCCACAACGCGCCTGCCGGCCGGCGTGCTGAACGTGACCGTCACCGGGTCGGCGCCGCTGGGCAGCGAGACCGTGAAGGTGAGCCTCCCGGCCAGGGAATCCGCCGGGCTCCTCGCCCAGAGGCGGATGGCCCCGTGGAGAGCGAGCCAGCCGTCGAAGTAGCGACCGGGCTCGTACAGCGCGAGCCGGGGGCGTCCAACAGGGCGCAGGAGCCGGAAGAGCTTCGTGCGGTCGACCTCCCGCATCCCGCGAAAACGCGTGGTTGCGCCGTAGGCGTCGACCAGAAGCGGCCCCGCGAGTGCACGGCCGGCCACGACGAGCGAGCCGTCGCGTGCGATTCCCGCCTGCTCGGTGGCGAAGGCGTCGGGCGGCAGCGCTCCGGGCAGGAGCGCCAGGCGGTCGACGGAGCGGTTCCAGAACAGCTCCTCCGTGGCGAAGCCGCGATCGCCGAACGGTGACTGGACGAGCGTTACCTTGCCGAGGCCGGCCGCATCGACCATCGACGGTCCCCCGGGGACGACGTTCTGCTTCACGCGGTGCGAGAGGGCGTGGTCGTACGCGACGGCCCCTGCGGACGAGAGCGCGCAAACTCCCAGAGCAAGACTGACCGCGACGGCTGTCGCCCGTCGCGGCCGGAACCCGAGCGCGGCCGCCGTGAGCGAAAGGAGCGCCACGAGAATGGCAATGGCGAGCGAAGCGAGCCCGGTGTCGCCGAGGAGATTCTCCAGCTCGCCCGCCGCGAAGAGGAGCGGCGAGTTGCTCTTCCCGTCCGAGGCCGAAAAGCCCGCGAGCGGAATGCGGGCCGAGACCGCCATCAGGCCGGCGGCGAGGAGGGCGTGAGGAACGCGGTGCGGCCAGCCCCGAGTTGCGAAGAGACCGAACGCGATGAACGCCAAGGGGAGGACGTAGAAGAAGTAGCGCTCCTGAATTCGGTCGGCGCCGTTCGCCGCGTAGAGGCCGGCCTGGAAGAAGACTGCGAGCGCGAAGAGAGTGCCGAGGCACCCGAAGGCAAGCTCGGCGCGCGAGCGCGGCCGCCAGACCGCGAGGACGAGGCCGAGCAGCGCCCCCGGCGCGAGCACCCACCCGCACGAGTAGAGGACGAGCATCGCGTCAGCGGCGGCCCACTTTCCGATCGAGAGGGCACTCAGGTGCAGGTCGAGGACGCCGTGGTAGTAACCGAGCACGCCGTGCGGGCCCGCAACGGCGACGGGGACGAGCGCGAGGGCAAAGAGGCCGAAAGCGAGCCGCTGCTCGGAGAGGACGCTCTTGACGCTCCGCTCGCGCACTCCGAGAGCGAGCGCGGCAAGCAGGAAGCAGACCGGCAGTACGACGAACTGGACCCTGGCGAGGGTGGCCAGGCCGGCGAAGACGACAAAAGCGAGTTGAGCGCCCCGCGACGGGCGGCCGAGAGCCGCTACCCCGGCCGCGAGCGCGGCGAGTACGAGCGGGTACGTGAACGGGTCGGCGAGGATCCACGAGGCGTAGAGCATGTCCGGCACCGCGAGCGAGAGTGCCGCCACCGCTAGGGCGAGGGCGGGCCCGAATTCGAGACGACGCGCCAGGAAGTAGACGGGCACGGCGGCGAGCGACATCACGAGAGCGCCGGTCACCTGAACGAGGCGGTAGGACGTCTCGACGTCGTCGAAGAGCCAGGCAGGCGCGGTCAGGAGCGGCTGAAGAAGCGCGGGGAAGTGCGCCGACGCGCCGCGTACGAGCGGGCGACCGTGGTCGGCGATCGAGCGCCCGAGCTCCGAGTAGATGTACTCGTCCGGGAAGTAGACGGGGCCGGCGCGCAGCCAGCCTGTCAGCGTCCGCGCGAGGAAGCTCGCCGCGACGATCGCGCCGAGCCAGTGCAGCGGCCCGACCCGGACGAGCGCGAGGCCGCGCGTGCGCGCGAGGCGAGCGGAGCGGGCAGCGACAGCCACCCTCCCTCTATCGGGTTACACAGCGCCCTTCTTTACTGAATGTGGCTACGGCTGCGGCTCGACGCGGTCCTGCTCCTCGGCGCGGGCATAGGCGACGAAGAGCCGGCAATGTGGACACTTGAAACCCTGATAGCGGTCCGAGCCGCCGCTCAAGAGTGTCGCTTCGAAGCGCTTGTTGCAGTGAGGGCAGACGACCTCGTAGGGCTTTTCCGAGCTGGGGGGCTGGCCCACGCTTGGAGGATAGCCCCGGGCGTTCACACTACGCGTATGTCGCCCCAACGTCGCACCGCGCTCATCTCGGTCGTCGCGGCTCTCGTCCTCATCGGTCTCAAGGTCGCCGCGGGTCTCCACTCCGACAGCCTGGGGCTCCTCTCCGAGGCGGCGCACTCGGGTACCGACCTCGTCGCCGCGCTGCTCACGTTCTTCGCGGTTGGCGTGGCAGTGCGCCCCGCCGATCCCGGTCATCTCTATGGCCACGGCAAGGCCGAGCATCTGGCCGCGCTGGCGGAGGGGACGATTCTCGTCGTCATCTCTCTGGCCATCACGGGCACCGCCATCGACCGTCTGATCGAGGGCGCGGGAGGGGTTCGAGTGACCTGGTTCGCGCTCGCCGTCATCGGCGTGGTCATCGTGGTGGACGCGAGCCGCGCGCTCGTCTCGGTGCGCGCGGCACGACGCTACACGAGCCCCGCCTTCGCCTCGAGCGCACTGCATTTCGCCAGCGATCTCGCCGGTTCGACTGCCGTCCTCATCGGCCTCCTGATCGCTCGCTCGGGCCACCCGAGCGCCGATGCGATTGCGGCGCTCTTCGTCAGCACGCTAGTGCTCGCGGCCGCGGGCCGCCTGATGAAGTCCAACATCGACGTGCTCATGGACCGGGTGCCGGCGCGGGCGCACGAGGCCGCCCGCGCGGCGATCGAAGAGCTGGGGCCCCGCGTGCAGCTCCGCCGCCTGCGCATGCGACGGGCCGCGGGTCGCCACTTCGCCGACGTCGTCGTCGCAGTACCTCCGGCCGCCGGCGTCGAGCAAGGCCATGCAGCGGCGGACGCCGTGGAAGAGGCGGTCGAGCGAGTCGTTCCCGGCGCCGACGTCGTCGTTCACGTCGAGCCGCAGGAAGCTGCGGCGCTACGCGAGCGCGCGTACGCGGCCGCGCTGAGAGACCCCCGCGTGCGCGAGGTGCACAACATCGTCGTCCTGGAGGTCGGCGACCGCACCGAGGTCTCGCTGCATCTGAAGCTGCCCGGCGAGTACTCGCTGGAGGAGGCACACGAGGTCGCTTCCGCCGTCGAGGACGAGATCCTCGCCGCGCTCCCCGAGGTCGACGCCGTGCAGACGCACCTCGAGCCCCTGTCCGAGCCGGCAGCGGGTGTTCCTTTTCCCCACGGAGACCGTTCGTCCGAAGCTGCGGCGATCAGACGCGTCGTGGTCGAGGCGACGGGCGAGGAGCCCCGCGAGCTTCGCCTGCTCAACACCGAGGTCGGGCTCGTCGCGTTCCTTACTCTCGGCATGGATCCCGAGCGCCCCCTCGCAGAAGCCCATGCCCGAGCGAGCCAGGTCGAAGAGCAAATCCGGCGCACG
Source organism: Gaiellaceae bacterium (assembly GCA_036506555.1). Taxonomy (GTDB): domain Bacteria; phylum Actinomycetota; class Thermoleophilia; order Gaiellales; family Gaiellaceae; genus JAIBJP01. The sequence continues at coordinate 1,384 of DASXRO010000227.1, read as the reverse complement.
CATCCGGAGATCGCGGACGTCGTGGTGCACACCGAGCCGTAGGGGCCGGGCTCCGCCCGGCCCGTAGCGGCGGCGCCCAGGCGCGTCATGGGGGAGAGAGGATTCGAACCTCTGAAGGCTGAGCCAACGGGTTTACAGCCCGTCCCCTTTGGCCACTCGGGAACTCCCCCGCGGCCGCGCGCATTGTAGCGCCTGGGATTCCGTCCCCCATTGTGGGGTAGCGGGGGCCAAACGGGCCGCCGATAGGCCGTTTGGCGCCTATGGATCTAAACGGCCTGCTCGCACGCGTGATCGAGCTCGGCGGCAGCGACCTGCACCTGAAGGTCGCATCGCCGGCGATGGCCCGTGTCGACGGGGAGCTCATCCCCCTCGACGAGCGCCTCGTCAGCGAATCCGACCTCGAGACGCTCGTCATGCTCGTCACCGAGCTCACGCCCGCCAAGCGCGAGGGCTTCTACACGCACGGAGAGCTCGATACGGCCTACCTGGCGGACGGGCTGGGGCGCTTCCGCGTCAACGGCTTCCGTCAGCGCGGCGCCATCTCGTTCGCGTTCCGCTTCATTCCGAAGGAAATCCCGAGCTTCGAGAAGCTCGGGCTCCCCCAGGGCGTCGGTGAGCTCGCGAAGGAGCACCGCGGCCTCGTCCTCGTGACCGGCGCGACCGGATCGGGCAAGTCGACGACGCTCGCTGCGATCGTCCACTCGATCAACCGCAGCCGGAAGCACCACATCGTGACGATCGAGGACCCGATCGAGTTCGTCCACGACGACTGGGGCTGCATCGTCAATCAACGCGAGGTCGGTATCGACACGGACTCCTACTCGGAAGGGCTTCGTCGTGTCCTGCGCCAGGACCCTGACGTCATCCTGCTCGGCGAGCTCCGTGACGAGGAGTCGGCCCAGGCCGCGCTGAGGGCGGCCGAGTCCGGCCACTTCGTCCTCTCGACGATGCACACGATCGACGCGGCCGAGACCATCGGCCGCCTTGTCGAGTTCTTCCCGCCCGGCAAGCACGACATGGTGCGCCAGGTGCTCGCGGGCGTGCTCCGTGGCGTGGTGAGCCAACGCCTCCTGCCCAAGGCCGACGGCGGTCGCGTGGCCGCAGTCGAGGTCATGGTCAACACGGCACGGATCGCCGATCTCATTCGCGAGGGTCGCTCCGACGAGATCACAGAGGCGATCGAGGACGGCGATTTCCACAAGATGCAGAGCTTCTCGCAGCACCTCGTCCAGCTCGTGCTCGAGGGGCTGGTGGACGAAGAGACCGCCGGGAACGCGGCCAGCAACCGGCACGACTTCGAGATCGCCGTGCAGCAAGCCCTCCGGCGAAAGAGCGCAGCCGAGAAGGCCGCAGTCGAGGCGGAGCCTGCGCAGCCGGGGGAAGC
>DASXRO010000226.1:0-8957 GCA_036506555.1 Gaiellaceae bacterium | reverse complement strand
CGCCGGCGCAGCGCCGATGGCGAGCCGCCCGGCTCCGCCTCGCTCGATGGCGTTCACCTGCATCCGCCCGTCGGTCAGCGTCTCGAGGGCGCGAACGGCGTAGGGAAGGAACGCCTCGCCGCTGTCGGTGAGGCGCATGCCGCGCGGCGTGCGGATGAAGAGCTCGGCGCCGAGGTCGGCCTCCAAGCCCTTGAGACGAGCGGTCAGCGCCGGCTGTGAGATGAAGAGGGCGTCCGCCGCGCGACTGACGCTGCGCCGGCGGGCGGTCTCGACGAACGCTGCGATTTGAGCAAGCAGCACGATATAGACAATAGTGATAGCAATGATCGAGAGAAGTCATTAGATGGATAGAAGGCAGACCCGTACCATGGCTGCATGGAGGCCGCAGCGGCTTTTGAAGGGACGACAGCGGAACGCGAGGACGTTTCGAGGATCCCTCCTCGCCTTCTCACCAGCTATCTGAGTACCGCCGAGGTCGCGGAGTGCACGTGCCCGGAGGCGTGCGAACGCGACCACGATCGCGATTAGATTTATGAAGGTGGCTGAGGGGGTCGAAGTCCGCGCGCCGGTCGAGGGACGTGGCGACGAAGTCCTGACCGACGACGCGCTCGAGTTCGTGGCCGGCCTGCACCGACGCTTCAACGCCACGCGCGAGGGCCTGCTCGCCGCACGGGCAGAGCGCCAGGAGCGTATCGCCGGCGGTGAGCTCCCAGACTTCCTCGCCGGCACGCGCGAGATCCGCGAGGGCGACTGGCGTGTCGCACCGGTTCCTGCCGACCTCCAGGACCGGCGCGTCGAGATCACCGGCCCGGTCGAGCGCAAGATGATGATCAACGCGCTCAACTCGGGCGCGCGGTGCTTCATGGCCGACTTCGAGGACGCCAACTCGCCCACGTGGTCGAACTGCGTGGAGGGGCAGGTGAACCTGATCGACGCGATCGAGCGGACGATCGAGCTGACGACCCCGGAGGGAAAGGAGTACCGCCTCGAGGACGAGAGCGCGGTCCTCATCGTGCGCCCGCGCGGCTGGCATCTCCCCGAGCGCCACGTCCTCGTCGACGGCGAGCCCATCTCCGCCAGCCTCTTCGACTTCGGCCTCTACTTCTTCCACTGCGCCCGCCGGCTTCTCGATGCCGGCGGCGGGCCGTACTTCTACATTCCGAAGCTCGAGAGCCATCTCGAAGCGCGCCTCTGGAACGACGTGTTCGTCACCGCGCAGGAGGAGCTCGGATTCGAGTGCGGGACGATCAGGGCGACCGTCCTGATCGAGACGATTCTCGCCGCCTTCGAGATGGACGAGATCCTCTACGAGCTCCGGGACCATGCGGCCGGGCTGAACGCGGGCCGCTGGGACTACATCTTCAGCATCATCAAGAAGTTCCGCGACCGGCCCGAGTTCGTCCTCCCAGACCGCGCGCAGGTCACGATGACCGTCCCCTTCATGCGCGCCTACACCGAGCTGCTCGTCCGCACGTGTCACCGGCGGGGAGCCCACGCGATGGGAGGCATGGCGGCGTTTGTCCCGAGCCGCAAGGACCCCGAGGTGAACGCGACGGCGATGGCCAAGGTGCGCGAGGACAAGGAGCGGGAGGCCGGAGACGGCTTCGACGGCACGTGGGTGGCGCATCCCGACCTGGTGCCGGTCGCGACGGAGGTCTTCGACTCCGTTCTCGGCGAGCGCCCCAACCAGGTCGAGCGGCAGCGCGAGGACGTTTCCGTCCAGGCGGGGGACCTGCTCGACGTACGCGTGCCCGGCGGCGACGTGACCGAGGACGGCATTCGGTTGAACGTCAGCGTCGGGCTCCAATATCTGGAGTCATGGCTACGCGGAGTCGGCGCCGCCGCGATCTACAACCTGATGGAGGACGCCGCGACGGCCGAGATCTCGCGCGCGCAGATCTGGCAATGGATCCGCCACGGCAAGGCCGAGCGGCGGCACGTGGGTGAGCTCGAGGATGCGGAGCTGGCCGCGGCCGGCGAAGGCCGCTGGGGTGACGCCCGCGCCGTCTTCGACCGCGTGGCGCTCGGCGAGCAGTTCGAGGAGTTCCTGACCGTGGCGGCTTACGACTATCTCGACGAGGAGGCGTGATGGAGCGCTGGGACGGCATCGAACGGGCGTACACCAAAGAGGACGTCCGCCGCCTGCGCGGCTCCGTCCATGTCGAGCACACGCTCGCGCGCCTGGGCGCGGAGAGGCTCTGGAGCCTGCTGCAGGAAGAGGACTACGTCGCCGCACTGGGCGCCATGACAGGCGGACAGGCGGTCGAGATGGTCAAGGCGGGCCTGAAGGCCATCTATCTCTCCGGTTGGCAGGTCGCGGCCGATGCCAACCTCGCGGCCGAGGTCTATCCTGATCAGAGCCTCTATCCCGTCAACAGCGCGCCGGCGCTCGTGCGGCGCTTGAACAATGCATTGCGGCGCGCGGACCAGATCGAGTGGGCGGAGGAATCCTCGAATGGGCGCTATTGGCTCGCGCCGATCGTCGCCGACGCGGAGGCCGGGTTCGGCGGCGTTCTCAACGCCTTCGAGCTGATGAAGGCCTTCATCGAGGCGGGCGCCGCAGGCGTCCACTTCGAGGATCAACTCGCGTCGGAGAAGAAATGCGGCCACCTCGGCGGAAAGGTGCTCGTCCCGACTCAGCAGTTCATCCGCACGCTGACCGCGGCTCGGCTCGCCGCCGACGTGTGCGACGTGCCGACTCTGATCGTCGCGCGCACCGATGCGTTGAGCGCGACGCTCCTCACGAGCGACGCGGACGAGCGCGACCGGCAGTTCATCAGCGGCGAGCGGACGCCTGAGGGGTACTTCGTCGTCGAGAGCGGTCTCGACTCCGCAATCGCCCGCGGGCTTGCCTACGCGCCGCATGCGGACCTCATCTGGTTCGAGACGTCGACTCCCGACATGGGCGAGGCGCGCGAGTTCGCCGACGCGATCCACGACCGCTTCCCCGGCAAGCTGCTCGCGTACAACTGCTCGCCGTCGTTCAACTGGAAGCGCCACCTCGACGACGAGGAGATCGCCGCGTTCCAGGGGCGGCTCGGCAAGATCGGCTACCGGTTCCAGTTCATCACGCTGGCCGGCTTCCACGCGCTCAACGAGTCGATGTTCGAGCTCGCTCGCGGGTACGCCGAAGAGGGCATGACCGCGTACGTGCGCTTGCAGGAGCGCGAGTTCGAGCTGGAGTCGGAGGGCTACACGGCGACGCGCCACCAGCGCGAGGTGGGCGCCGGGTACTTCGACCGGGTCGCGCAGGCGGTCTCGGGGGGCGAGAGCTCCACGCTGGCCCTCAAGGGCTCCACCGAAGAGGCGCAGTTCTCCGAGCACTGAGCGCCCAGCGGTTATAACGCCTGGGTGCTTCTCTACGACTCGCTGACGCGACAGAAGGTCGAGCTCCCCCCGCCGCCGGGTCCGATCCGCATGTACGTCTGCGGTCCGACGGTCTACCAGCGCATCCACATCGGGAACGCCCGCCCGTACATTGTCTTTCTCTGGCTCAAGCGCTGGCTCGTCGAGCAGGGCTACGAGGTCAAGCTCGCCGAGAACATCACGGACATCAACGACAAGATCTACGCGGCCGCGGCGCGTGAAGGAATCGGCAGCGCGGAGCTCGCCGAGAAGGCGACGCGCTGGTATTTCGAGGACACCGACGACCTTGGTCTCGAGCGCCCGGACGTCGAGCCGCTGGCGACGGAGACGGTTCCGGAGATCGTCGCGCTCATCGGGCAGCTCGTCGACCGCGGGCTCGCCTACGAGTCGAGCGGAGACGTCTACTTCCGCGTGGCCGCTTTCCCGGAGTATGGTCGGCTCTCCGGCGCCGACCCGGACGAGATGATCGCCCAGGAGCCGAGCGACCTGAAGGAGGACCCGCGCGATTTCGCGCTCTGGAAGGCGACGAAGGCGCACGAGGACACGTCCTGGGACTCCCCGTGGGGCCCCGGTCGGCCCGGTTGGCACATCGAGTGCTCGGCGATGGCCGAGAAGCACCTCGGACCGGAGTTCGAGATCCACGGCGGCGGCATCGATCTCCGCTTCCCCCACCACGAGAACGAGCTCGCCCAGTCCCGGGGCGCGGGGCGTCGCTTCGCCCACCTCTGGGCGCACAACGGGATGCTGAGGCTCGACGAGGAGAAGATGTCCAAGTCGACCGGCAACATCGTCTCCCTCCGCGAGGTGCTCGATCGGTGGGAGCCCGAGGCGATCCTCGTCTACTTCCTCGGCGCCCATTACCGCAGCCCGATTGACTACTCGGACGAGGCGATGGAGGCTGGCCGGGCACAGGCCGAGAGCTTTCGCACCGCCTTCCGTGTGGCCGCGCAACGCGGCGACGCGCGGCCGTGGGAGGACTTCGCCGGCGCGCTGGAGGACGACTTCAACACCCCGGCCGCCCTGGCGCTCCTGCACGAGTGGCGCGCCGCCGGTCAGCTCGATCTGCTCGCACGCGGCCTGAGCATCTTCGGGCTCGGGCTCGACGCGGCCCAGAGCGCGCCTGCCGAGGTCGTCTCCCTCGCCGATGCCCGGCAGCAGGCCCGTGCCGCGCAGGACTTCGGGGAGGCCGACCGCCTCCGTGAGGAGATCGCGTCGCACGGGTGGGAGGTCCAGGACGTCACCGAGGGCTACCGCCTGATCCCCAGCCGGTGACGCGGGAGGTCGTCTACGGGCGCCGACCGGTTCGCGAGGTGCTGCGCGCCGGCCGGCGACAGGTGCTCGAGCTACTGGCCACCGAGCGCGCGCTCGCGGCCGAGCCGTGGCTGCGGGAGGAGTCGGGCTTGCGCGTGCAGGTGCGGCCCGAGGCGGCGCTGACGGCTGCAGCCGGCTCGCGCGACCACCAGGGCGTCGTCGCGTTCTGCGAGGCCTACCGGTATGCGGACGCGTTCGAGATCGCCGCCGGCGAGCGCCCGCTGATCGCCTGCCTCGACCAAGTGACCGACCCGCACAACCTCGGAGCCGTGTGCCGAAGCGTCGAGGGGGCGGGCGCGAGGGGCGTCGTCATCACGGAGCACCGCTCAGCGCGTGTGACGCCGGCGGTCTGCCGCGCCTCCGCGGGCGCGGTCGAGCACGTGCAGGTGGCTGTCGTCGTCAACCTGGCCCGCTATCTCGCCGACGTGAAGCGGGACGACCTCTGGGTGTGGGCGGCCGCGGGCGACGCGGAAACGCCCGTCTGGTCGGCCGACCTGACCACCGGGGCGGCGCTCGTCTTCGGAGCCGAGGGACGCGGCCTGCGCCCTCTCGTCCGCAAGTCCTGCGACGACGCCTTCTCGATTCCGCTCGCGGGCAAGGTCGAATCGCTGAATGTGAGCGTCGCCGCCGGAGTCGCCCTCTTCGAGGCGGCCAGACAGCGTTCCGGCGCACCTAGAATCGCGCAGCCATGAGCGATTACACGATCAAGAACCTGAGGGAGGACGTGGACGACTCGGCGGCTCAATTCGGGCTGGCGCCCGGCCTGGAAGCCCGGTTCGCGCGCGACGCGCTGGAGTGCCAGAAGCTCGGCTTCAGTTATCAGCGTCTCTCGCCCAACTTCCGTATCGCCTTCGGACATCACCACAAGGAGCAGGAAGAGGTCTACGTCATCGTGGGTGGGAGCGGGCGCGTGAAGCTCGACGACGAGGTTCGCGATCTGAGGCAGTGGGACGTGGTTCGGGCTGGCAAGGACACGGTCCGGTGCTTCGAGGCGGGGCCGGAAGGCCTTGCGTTCCTCGCCTTCGGCGCGCCCAAGACCGAATCCCAGGACGCCGAGATGATCCCGAACTGGTGGACCGACTAGCCGGCTAGCCCGTCCTCGAGCTCGGCGATCGCGCGCTCGACCTCGCGGCGGGTTCCCGTCTGCTCGCGAGCCCATTCTCGCAAGGCCGGTTTCGGCGCCCAGACGCCCTCGTGCGCGAAACGTAGCGACCGGCCCGCGTTCAGCATGGCGTCCTCGCTGTCGGGCTCCTCGCGCAGGTACCAGCGCAGGACGTCCGCCAGGACGGGCAGGAGATCGTCCCGGGGCGGGGAGGCGAACACCTCGTTCGCCGGCGGGCCGGCGAGCGCCACGCCATGACCGGCGAGGACGCTTCGATCAATTGCGAACCAGTGCCCTTCGCCCGGCCGGGGTTCGAGATCCGCACGGAACTCGTCGGCCCCGGTGTTGAGGTTGAGCTCGAACCCAGGCTCGACCGACGCGCTTCGAGCCGCCTCCGCGTCGTAGATCACGAGCTCGAGCTTCCGCGCTGGAGAGGGAAGTGCTTCGTGCCTGACCGCGGCAATGATCTGCTCGGCCATCCCCTCAGGCAGTCCTTCGCGCACGACCGCCGCCACGTCGAGGTCGCTGCGCCCGGGCTCGTAGCCTCCGAGCGCGTAGGAGCCACCGGCATAGACGCCCACGAGCTCGTCCCCCAGGAGCGCTTTCAGGCGCCTCGTCAGCTCGTCGAGATACGCGCGCTCCCCCTTCATGTGGGCATCCTTAGCCAGGTGCTCTACCTCTTCGACGGAAACAACATCTTCCACGCAGGCGGCTTTCGGGACCGGCGCGACCTCGTCGATCGCCTGGCGAGCCATGTGGCGCTGGTCGGAGCCCGCGGCTGCGTGGTCTTCGACGGGGTGGGGGAGGACGCGAGCGTGGGAGCACTCGAAGTTCGCTTCGCCAACCACGCGGACGACGTGCTCGAACGCCTGGCCGCCGAGCACCGCGGTCGGGAGCCGGTCGTCGTCGTCTCCTCCGACCGCGCGGTGCGCACGACCGCTGGGCAGGAGACGCGCCGGGTCTCGGCGAAGAACTTCCTCCGAGAGCTCGCGGAGGAAAGGCCGGGCTCTCCCTCGTCCGGCCGCTCGACGGTCGAGGGCGCGCTCGACGAGGAGACGCGCGGGCGCCTCGAGGAATGGCGCCGCCGCCGTTGAACATTTCGGGCCACCCTGCTACGATCGTGACCTCAACCTGAGGGTTAGGGTTGGTCCTCACGCCCAGGAGGAACGCGATGCCCCGCCGTCAGCTCGCCACCGCCCGCCCGCTCGAAAAGACTCAGCGAGAGGTCGAGGATCTCCGGCTCGTCCTCCGCGCCCGGAACGGCGACGACGTCGCCCTCGACACGATCGTTCGGCGTTACACCGGCTTCGTCCGCCTGAAGGCGAGCTCGTACTTCATCGCCGGCGGCGAGTCCGACGACTTGATCCAGGAGGGCCTGATCGGCCTCTACAAGGCCGTACGGGACTTCCGCTCCGACAAGGACACGTCCTTCCGCAGCTTCGCGGAGCTCTGCATCACCCGCCAGATCATCACGGCCATCAAGACGGCCACACGCTTCAAGCACGCGCCGCTCAACACCTACGTCTCCTTCAGCCATACGCCCGCGGGCCAGGAGGACAGCGACTGTACGCTCGGCGACGCCTTGCCGGGGCCGGGCGTGGACGACCCCGTCGTCTGCGTCATCTCGACCGAGGAGCTCCAGAGCCTCGTGTTCTGCCTGGGAACGGGGCTTTCGCCCCTCGAGAGCGACGCACTCCGCCTCTACCTCGAGGGCAATTCGTACGAGGAGATGGCCGAGGTGCTCGGCTGCGACACGAAGACGATCGACAACGCCCTCCAGCGCGTGAAGCGGAAGGTCCTGCTCCACCAGCAGGGCCGGCAGGTGGTCGACTAGCGCTACCCTGTTCCCGCGCCGGAGTAGCTCAGTTGGTAGAGCAACGGATTTGTAATCCGTAGGCCGTGGGTTCGAGTCCCGCCTCCGGCTTACGCGGCGTCCGCGGAAAGGGCTAAGCGCGTCGCATGGAGCCGCACCCCGCGACCTGAGCGCCTACCACGCGCACACCCGCGCGTCTACGGCGATCCTGACGGCCCGCTATCCGTCCCTGAGCTCTCCATCCGCGCAGGAATGAGCGCCCGCGGGGGCGCGTTTAACGAGGCGTGAGAACACTCAGTGAAATCAGGGCCGAGCTCGACCGTGCGGTCAACCGTCGCGGCGAGCTCTGGCATGAGCTCGGCGAGGGGCCCGACCCGGCCAAGTCGGCCGAGGCAGCCCGTTTGTCGAGCCGAATCGAGGAGCTCTGGGCCGAGGCCCGCGCCACCGAGGCGCGTGGACGTTTCGGGGCGCCGGAGCTCATTCAGGCGCGCGCGAGGGCCGAGGAACGGCTCGAGCGCGAATCGCGTCGCAAGGCTGCCTAGCGCGGCGAGCTAGCTCAGGTGGCCGTGCCGTTGCCGACGAGGTCGGCGGCGAGCGGCATCAGGTAGCCGCAGCGCTTGCAGACGACAACCACAGCCGTGATCGAGTCCTTCGCGCCGTTGGAGGACTCGATCACGCATGGGTGATGCCCCACGCCGAGCTGGTCCACGGCTTTGCAGAGAGGGCACGAGACGACGTAGCGTGCAAGGTGCGCTTCGACGGCAGCCACATCGACGCCATCTGCCACAGTTTTGGCCATAGATCGACGGTAGCGACGCCCTTCGAAGCGAGCCTCCCCCGATCGGGGAACCCTGCCTTTTGTCAATCATGCGCATCCTGCTCGTCTCTCAGATGTACCCCGGGCCATCGGCGCCGGACCTCGGCGTGTTCGTGCAACAGATCGGAGACGAGCTCGAACAGGAGGGGAACGAGCTCGAGCGGGTCGTTATCGACCACCGAGGCGGTTCACCGGCCAAGTACGGGTCGCTTGCGGCCCGAGCGGCCTTTGTCGCGCGGCGTTTTCGCCCCGACGTCGTGTACGGCCACTTCCTCTTCCCTGCCGGCGGGGCGGCCGCCCTCGCTGCGGGCGTCGTCGGCGCGCGTCTCGTCGTCACCGCTCATGGGCGCGACGTGCGCAACATCGGTGCGACTCCCGGGGTCGCGGCCGCGACCCGCTTCGTCATCGGGCAGGCGGACGCCGTGATCGCCGTGTCCGACTTCCTGCGGCGTGAGCTCGAGGCCAAGGTGTCGCAGGCGCACGGGAAGACCGTGGTCATCGACTGCGGCGTCGACCTCGAGCGGTTCCGCCCGCGCGAGGGACGCGAG
>DASXRO010000225.1:0-4611 GCA_036506555.1 Gaiellaceae bacterium | reverse complement strand
GTCGTCCTTCGAGACGAACACGACGCTCTTCGTCTCCGGGAAGGACAGGAGCTTCGCCTTGATCTCGTTGATCTGCTGCGGGGTCGCGTCCTGGACGAGGAAGGCCTTGACGAGCACGTCCTTGCGGACGTGATCGGTCCAGGAGTTGACCCAGGAGAACAGGGCGATGAAGAGCCCGAGGAGGAACATCCCGATGAGGACGGTCATCGTCGCCGCGACCGTCGTGGAGAGGTTGGCGCCGATCGAGCGAACGGCCTCGCTCACGAAGAGCTTGGTCCTCACTCGGCGTAGCTCCCGCGGCGCTCGTCCCGGATGACGGTGCCGTTGTCGAGTGCGATCACGCGCTTCCGCATCTTGTCGACCATCTCGCGATCGTGGGTGGCCATGACCACCGTCGTGCCGGTGCGATTGATGCGGTAGAGGAGCTGCATGATCCCGACCGAGGTGTCCGGGTCGAGGTTCCCCGTCGGCTCGTCGCAGATCAGGAGCGGCGGGTGGTTGACGAACGCGCGCGCGATCGACACGCGCTGCTGCTCGCCCCCCGAAAGCTCGTCGGGCAACGAGTTCGTCTTCCCGGAGAGCCCCACGAGCGCGAGCACCTCGGGCACCTTCGCCCGGATGTCGCGCTTCGACTCGCCTTGCACCTTGAGCGCGTAGGCGACGTTCTCGGAGGCTGTCCTGTTCGGGAGCAGCTTGAAATCCTGGAACACGCAGCCGATGTTGCGTCGGAGCATCGGCACCTTCGAGTTCGTCAGCCGTGCCAGCTCGCGGCCTCCGACGATGATGCGGCCGTTCGTCGGCTCGAGCTCCTTGAGGAGGAGCCGCATGATCGTCGACTTGCCCGAGCCCGAGGGCCCGACGAGGAACACGAACTCGCCCTTCTCGATCACGAAGGAGGCTTCACGAAGGGCGACGACGTGCGGGTCGTAGATCTTCGTGACCGCCTCGAACACGATCATCGGCGCACCCGTCGGCGTCGGCGCCGACTCGGGCTGACCGTTCACCAGCGGAGCTCCTCGAGCCTCGCTGGCTTCCTGGACGTCTGAGAGTTGGGTCTCCTGCACCGGTTTCGAAAGGCGGGGGGCGCCCTGGGGCAAGCGCGCCGGCTTAGGTGGCTTCGAGCGCAGGAGTCTAGCGCATCGATCGGAGGAATTCGCCGCTAACTGCCGTTTGTGGCTGCTTGTTGCAAGAGATAGGCGCGGATGAATTCGTCCAGCTTGCCGTCGAGCACGCCCTGCGTGTTTCCCTCCTCCACGTCGGTGCGGTGGTCCTTGACCAGCTGATACGGGTGGAGGACGTAGCTTCGGATCTGACTACCGAACCCGGTCGTCATCACTTCGCCCCGCTCGCGGGCCAGCTCCTCCTCCCTTTGCTCCTGCTCGAGCTCGGCCAGCCTGCTGCGGAGGATCTTGAGCGCCGTGTTCTTGTTCGAAAGCTGCGAGCGCTCGTTCTGGACGCTGACGACGATCCCCGTCGGAAGATGCGTGATGCGCACGGCGGAGTCCGTCTTGTTGACGTGCTGGCCGCCGGCGCCGCTCGCACGGTAGGTGTCGATGCGGAGATCCGACTCGTCGATGTCGATGCCGCCCTCATCGGTGAGCAGCGGGCTGACGATCACCTGGGCGAACGAGGTGTGCCGCCTGTGCGCCTGGTCGAAGGGCGAGAGCCGGACGAGGCGGTGCACTCCGCGCTCCGCCCTCAGCAGACCGTAGGCGTTGTCACCTGAGACGGTGAAGGTCGCCGACTTCAGGCCCGCCTCCTCGCCTGGTGAGGCCTCCAGAACCTCCGTCTTGTAGCCGCGTGCCTCAGCCCACCGCAGATACATGCGCAGCAACATCTCCGCCCAGTCCTGCGCGTCCGTGCCGCCCTCGCCGGCGTGGATGGACACGACGGCCTCGCCCGAGTCGTACTCCCCTGCGAAGAGCGCTTCCTCTTGCAGGCGGTCGAGCTCGCGCCGCAGAGTGGAGACGTTCTGGGCCACCTCGTCGAGCTCGCCGTCGTCCGAAGCAAGCTCCACGAGCTCCGTGAGGTCGCGGGCTTCGGCCGAGAGCTCGTCGTAACGGTCTCGGCGCCTCACGAGGCGGGAATGCTCCGAGGAAATCGCCGCCGCCCGCTTCTGGTCGTCCCAAAAGCCGGGCTCCCCCATCGCCTCCTCGAGCTCGCCGAGGCGAGCGTTCAGCGCGTCCGGGTCAAAGGTAATCACGGACCCAGTCGAGCTGGGCCCCGATCTCCTCCATCTCTCGCGCGAGGGCGGCGCGGTCGGCCATTGCAATGGATCGTAGCGTCAGCGCACGCCGACGTAGCGAACTCCAGTGGCCTGGATACGGCCGGCCTCGATCAGCTCACGCTCGACCTCCTCGCTTACGGCTTGGCGCGCCTCACGGTGCAGGTACGGCTCCCACGCGAGCGACCGCCCCGTGAAGCGCGACTCGAGCTCGGCCAGCATCGCCGTCGACGTGTGGAGATCGTCGTGCTCCTCACGCCACTCCGCGAGCTCGATCCCGACCTCCTCGGCCGTGCGCGCGTCCAGGCGTTCCCAGGCGAACTCGTCGAGAACGAGCGTGCCGCCCGGTCTCAGAAGCGCGGCAATCCTGTCGAGTGCGATCGCCAGATCCGAGACGTGATGGAGAGCCCGACTCGCGATAACCGCATCGTACGGACCCGACTCCGCAAGCTCCTCGAGGGTCGTTCGCCGGAAGATCGTGCCGTCAGGCGCCTCCGGATCGATGGCAACAACGTCGTAGCCGCCGGCGGCCAAGGTGCGAGCGAGCTCCCCACCGCCGCAGCCGACCTCAAGCACGCGGGCAGGCGCAGCGGGCAACTCCGCCAGCACGAATTCCGTGACGTCCACCGCGCCTAGCTTAGGCGCCGTGGCACTTCTTGAACTTCTTGCCGCTACCGCACCAGCAGGGGTCGTTGCGGCCGACCTTCTTCTCGGCCGAGACCGTGCGCTGGCCTGTGGCGACAGAGGTGGCGCCGCCGCCAACGGTGCCTGCTGCCACACCGGCCTGCAAGGCCTGTCCGTCCCCCGCGCCGTTCCCTCCCGCGGCCGCGATCGCGTCCGCGCCGGCAAGCGACTGGTGCTCGTAGCTCATCGCGTCCGCCTGCGGAGCGGCCGCGGGAACGAGCTGCTGCGCATCCTCCCGCTCGATCTCGACGTGGAAGAGGTAGCGGACGACCTCCTCGCGGATGATCTGTCCCAGCTCCTCGAACATCACGTGCCCTTCGGCGCGGTACTCGACGAGCGGGTCCTTCTGCGCCATCGCGCGCAGGTGGATGCCGTCGCGGAGGTACTCCATCGCGTCGAGGTGCTCACGCCAGCGCAGGTCGACGACCTGGAGGATGAGGAAGCGCTCGATCTCGCGCAAAAGCGGGGTGTCCGGCTGATCCGGATGCGGCCCCAGCTCCTCCTCCTTGAGCTCGTAGGAGGCCTGGGCATCGTCGACGAAGTCCTCGATCAGCTCCTCTCGGGTCATCGAGCCGAGGTCGAGCTCTTCGGGCTTGACCTCGGTGTCGTAGATCGTCGCCATCTCGGCGAAGAGGGAGTCGAGGTCCCACTCCTCCTGGTACTCGGACTGCGTATGTGAGAGCACCGTCCGCTCGATCAGCTCGTCGATCCAGGTGCGGATGTCCTCGGAGAGGTCGTCGCCCTCGAGCACGCGCCGGCGCTGCTCGTAGATCACCTGGCGCTGCACGTTCATGACGTCGTCGTACTTGAGGACGTTCTTGCGCGAGACGAAGTTCTGCTCCTCGACCTTCTTCTGCGCGTTCTCGATCTGGCTGGAGAGGATCTTCTGCTCCATCGGCTCGTCGTCCGGGAGCTTGAAGCGCTCCATGATCCGGTAGATCCGGTCGCCGGCGAACAGGCGCACGAGGTCGTCCTGCGCCGAGAGGTAGAAGCGCGACTCGCCCGGATCGCCCTGACGGCCGGAACGGCCGCGCAGCTGGTTGTCGATGCGGCGCGCCTCGTGACGCTCGGTGCCGAGCACGTAGAGGCCGCCGAGGTCGACCACGCCCTCGCCGAGCTTGATGTCGACGCCGCGGCCGGCCATATTCGTCGCGATCGTGACGGCGCCGCGCTCGCCCGCGTCCATGATGATCTCGGCCTCGCGCTCGTGCTGCTTCGCGTTCAGGACGTTGTGCGGGATGCCCTGGCGCTCGAGCAGCGTCGACAGATGCTCGGAGACCTCGACCGAGATCGTGCCGACGAGGACGGGCTGGCCGACCTCGTGGCGCTCCTTGATGTCATCGATGGCCGCGTTGTACTTGGCTTCCTTCGTCTTGTAGATGAGGTCGTCCCGGTCGTCGCGCTCGACAGCGACGTTGGTCGGGATCTCCACGACGGAGAGGTCGTAGATCTCCTGGAACTCCTTCTCCTCGGTCTTCGCGGTACCGGTCATCCCGGCGAGCTTGTCGTAAAGGCGGAAGTAGTTCTGGAGCGTGATCGTCGCGAGGGTGACGTGCTCCTCCTTGATCGCCACGCCCTCCTTCGCCTCGACGGCCTGGTGGAGGCCTTCCGACCAGCGGCGGCCTTCCATGATCCGGCCGGTGAACTCGTCGACGATCTTCACCTCTCCGTCCTGGATCACATAGTCGACGTCGCGCTGGTAG
>DASXRO010000224.1:0-9064 GCA_036506555.1 Gaiellaceae bacterium | reverse complement strand
TCGTTCAGCTCGCGGTCGATCGCCGCGACGACGATCGTCACGTCCGGGTGCTCCGACTGCAGGCGCTCGATCCCCTCGGGCGCCGCGATGATGGCGATCAGGCGGATGGACTGCGCGCCCGCCCTCTTGACGGTCGCGACGGCCGCCGCGGTCGAGTTGCCCGTGGCGAGCATCGGGTCGAGCAGGAGGACGTCGCGCTGCGCGATGTCCTGCGGGAGCTTCACGTAGTATTCGACCGGCTCCAGCGTCTCCTCGTTCCGATACAGGCCGATGAAGCCCACGCGCGCGCCGGAGATGAGCGAGAGGACTCCGTCGAGCATGCCGACCCCCGCGCGCAGGATCGGGCAGACGGCCACCTTCTTGCCCGAGATCCGCTGGGCCGTCATGTGCTCGAGCGGCGTCTCGATCTCGACCTCTTCCGTGGCCATGTCCTTGGTCGCCTCGTAGGTGAGCAGGAGCGTGAGCTCGTCCACGAGCTGGCGGAAGACCTGCGTCGGGGTCGTCTGGTCGCGCAGCAGCCCGAGCTTGTGCTGCACGAGCGGGTGATCGACGACGACGACCTTCTCCGTGGCGACGCTCATCTCGTTGTGTACGCCGGATAGCCGCGGAAGCCCGGGTACAGGGGTCGCTTCTCGCACAGCGCCTCGCTGCGGGCGCCGAGAGCCGCGACGTCGGCCCCGTCGGCGAGCGCGGCGCCGATGATCGCGCCCACCTCGCGCATGTCGTCCTCGTCGAAGCCGCGCATCGTGACTGCCGGAGTCCCGAGCCGAACACCCGAGGCCTCCATGGGCGGCCGCTCGTCGAAGGGCACCGTGTTTCGGTTCGCTGTGATCTTGACCTCATGCAGACGCTCTTCAGCCGCCTTGCCCGTCCAGTCGCTCTTGCGCAGGTCGAGCTGCATCAGGTGCGTGTCCGTGCCGCCGGTGAGGACGTCGAGACTCGCTTCCATGAGCGCATCGGCGAGGGCGTCGGCGTTCGCGCGGATCTGGGTCTGGTAGGCGCGGAAGGGCTCCGAGGCGGCGATCTTGAAGCACGTCGCCTTGGCGGCGATCACGTGCAGGAGGGGCCCGCCCTGCATCCCGGGAAACACGGCCTTGTCGAGCGCCTGGGCGTGCTCCTCCTTGCAGAGGATGAAGCCCGAGCGCGGCCCGGCGAGTGTCTTGTGCGTCGTCGACGTGACGAAGTCGCAGTGCGGAGTCGGGTTCGGATGCAGCCGGGCAGCGACGAGCCCGGCGAAGTGGGCCATGTCACAGAGGAGCAGCGCACCGACCTCGTCGGCGATCTCGCGGAAGCGCTCCGCCTCGATTCGGCGCGGATACGCGGAGCCGCCGCAGACGATGAGCTTCGGGCGGCTCTCCTTGGCGAGGCGCTCAACCTCGTCGAAGTCGATCAGGAAGGACTCGCGGTCGACGCCGTAGCCGACGACGTTGTAGAGCTTGCCGGAGAAGTTGACCTTGAGCCCGTGCGTGAGGTGTCCGCCGTGGTCGAGGCGCATGGCGAGCATCGTGTCGCCGGGCTGCAGGGTGCTGAAGTAGACGCCCATGTTCGTCTGCGCCCCGGCATGGGGCTGGACGTTCGCGTGCTCGGCGCCGAAGAGCTCCTTGGCGCGGTCGATGGCCAGCTGCTCGATCTCGTCGACGATCTCGCAGCCTCCGTAGTACCGGCGACCGGGATAGCCCTCTGCGTACTTGTTCGTCGGGACGCTGCCGACGGCCTCGAGGACGCTCGGCCACGTGAAGTTCTCGGATGCGATCAGCTCGATCTGCCCGCGCTGGCGCTCGAGCTCGCGGCCGATCAGCGCCGCGGTCTCCGGGTCGATATCGGCGAGGAGGGCTTCCCGGAGCTCCTGGAAGGTGCCCTGCGCAATCGCCACGCGGTCCAGCTTAGTTGCTCGGGCGGCGCGCCAGGAAGACGACCGAGTAGCTGCAGCCGTAACCCGGCTTGGTGTTCCGGCGTTGGAGGAGGACAATAGGCCCCTCCATGCTCCTCATCGCCCTCCTCGCTGGAATCGTCGTGCTTCCGCTCGCCCGGGAGTACTGCGATCTGCGCCGGAGCTTCGATCTCTCACGCGTCGCGGCTTTCGCGACAACGGCGCTCGTGCTCCCCGCCTTCGGCGCGGCGATCGTCCTCGCGCTCCCCCTTGCGGCCCACCCCGCGGCGCAGTGGGTCGCAATCGTTGGGACGACGCTCCTCGTCTACTCGGCGGCCACGCGGGCGATCGTGGCGAGCGCCTCGCGGGCCGAGACGGCGCCCTCGCGCAGCACACGCGGCTGAGGGCCGGTCAGATCGAGGACCGTCGAGGGCTTGCCCGGCAGCGGGCCCACGTCGACGAGGGCACCGGCGGCGCGCCAGATCTCCTCGGGAATGTCGCCCGCCCGCGCGGGATCGGGTCGTCCGTGAGCGTTGGCGCTCGTCGCCGCGACCGCGCCGACTCGATCGAGAATCGCGCGAGTCTCGTCCGGCAGGTCCGGCACTCGGATGCCGATCGTCTCGGGATTGGAGCCGCAGAGCCACCGAAAGCGACGGCCGGGGTTCGGGAGGATGAGCGTGTACGGACCCGGCAGGAGCGCCCGCGCCAGCACGGCCGCACGCCCGCGCAACTCCGGGACGGCATCGAGGACGACGTCGAGATCGGACGCCAGGAGCGCGATCGGCCGGCCGTCCGGCCGCCCCTTGAGCCTGACGAGGCGCTGCACGGGCGCTTCCCGATAAGCGTCTGCGCAGAGCCCGTACACCGTGTCGGTGGGCAGGATGACCGGAAGCCCGGTCCTGAGCGCAGTGACCGCTTCCTCTACCCCCATCGGCCCTCGACGATCCGCTCGCGCCCTGCGAGGTCACGAGTCTTCACGATTTCGAGGTACCCGAGGTCGGCCAGCTCTTGCGCCAGGGCGGCGGCCTGACCGTCGCCGCACTCGAGGGCAAGCCAGCCGCCCCGCCCGAGCGCAGACCGCGCCTCGCGCGCGATCCGCGCTCCCAGCCCTTCGCCGACGAGTGCCTCCCGCGGCTCGTAGAGGCGGATCTCCGGCTGGAGCGTCTCGTACTCCTGCGGGGAGACATAGGGCGGATTCGAGACGACGAGGTCGAACGGGCCGGAGATTCCGGCGAGGAAATCGCCCCACCGAAGCTCGACGCGGCCGTTGACGGAGCTCGAGGCCAGGTTGTCATGCGCGACCTCCAGGGCGGCGGCAGAACGGTCGACGCCGAGCACGCGTGCGCGCGGATGCTCCTCGGCGATCGCGAGGGCGATCGCGCCGGACCCGACGCCGATGTCGAGGACGCGGGGCTCGCGGAGCCCTCGCAGCCGCTCGAGGCAGCGCTCGACGAGCACCTCCGTCTCGGGCCTCGGGATGAGCACGCGTCCGTCCACCTTGAGCGTCAGGCGGCGAAATCCCCACTCGCCGAGGATGTAGGCGAGCGGTTCACGTGATTGCCGCCTGACGGCCAGAGACCGCAGCCGGCCCTCGTCGTCGGTCGAGAGCGCGCGCTCGGTGAAGTAGAGCTCTGTCCGTGAGACTTCGAGCACGTGCGCGACGAGGTGCTCGGCGTCGACCCGCGGCGAGGGGACACCGCTCGCGTCGAGCTCGCGCGTGACCCTGCGGACCGTCTCGAGCGCGTTCACGCCGCCGCTGCGTCGTCGAGGCCGCGGCGCCGCTCCTCGGCGAGCAGCGCGTCGGTGAACTCGTCGAGGTCGCCCTCGACGATCCGGTCGAGCCTCTTGATCGTGAGGTTGACCCGGTGGTCGGTCACGCGGTTGTCGGGGTAGTTGTACGTGCGGATCTTCTCCGCGCGCTCGCCGCGGCCGATCTGTGAACGCCGCGTTGCCGACAGCTCCTCTTCCTGGCGCTCGCGCTCGAGCTCGAGCAGGCGGGCGCGGAGCACTCGCATCGCCTTCTGCTTGTTCTGAAGCTGAGACTTTTCGTCCTGCATGGCGACCACAAGTCCGGTCGGCAAATGGGTGATCCGCACTGCGGAGTCGGTGGTGTTGACACTCTGGCCGCCCGGTCCCGTGGAGCGGTAGACGTCCACCTTGAGGTCGTTCGGGTCGATCTCGACCTCGACCTCTTCGGCCTCGGGCATGACCGCGACCGTTGCGGTGGAGGTGTGGATGCGCCCCTGCGACTCCGTCGCGGGCACACGCTGGACGCGGTGCGTCCCTCCCTCCCACTTGAAGACCGAGTAGGCGCCGTCACCCTTGACGGCGAAGGTCACCTCGTTGTATCCGCCCGATTCGCTCGGGTTCGACCCGAGGACCTCCGAGCGGAAGCCGCGCCGCTCGGCGTAGCGGGTCAGCATCCGATAGAGGTCGCCGGCCCAGATTGCGGCCTCGTCGCCGCCCGCGCCCTTGCGGATCTCGACGATGACGTCCTTGGCGTCGTTCGGGTCGCGCTCAACGAGTGCGAGCTTCAGCTCCTCCTCGAGCTCTGCGAGACGCTCCTCGAGCTCGGGGACGAGGTCACGGAGCTCGCCGTCGCCGCGCGCGGCCTCGAGGTCGTCCCGCGTCGCGCGCCAGTCCTGCGCGAGCTTGTAGGCGCCCTCGAGCTCCTTGAGGCGCCGGCCCGCCTCGGCCGCCGCCTGGCGGTCGGAGAAAACGGCAGGGTCGCTCATCCGCTCCTGCGCGTCGGCGTAGGAGCGCTCGAGCTCGTCGACGAGGTTTTCCATCGTGCCTGCCATGAGGTCAGGATAGCCCCGGGGTTAGAGTGGAAGCGTGGCGACGACGGTCACCGGAAGCTGTCTCTGCGGCGGCGTTCGCTTCGAGGTCACGCTGCCCTTCCGCCGCTCGAACCACTGCCACTGCTCCCGGTGCCGCAAGCACTCGGGGGCATTCGGCCTGACCATGGGTCGGGTGCCGCGCGAGCGCTTCCAGCTCCTCGCGGGCGAAGAGCTCATCCGCGTCTACCGACCCGAGGGCGGCGCGGTGAAGGCGTTCTGCGAGGTCTGCGGCTCGAGCCTGTTCGGCGCCCACTGGCCCGAGGGGGACGAGATCTCCATCCGGCTCGGCGCCGTCGACAGCGACCCGGAGATCAGGCCGCAATACCACTCCTTCGTCGACTCGAAGGCGCCCTGGGACGAGATCCCGGAGGACGGCCTGCCGCGCTTTCCCGAAGGAAACCCCGACGCCTAGCGCCAGCTAGGCCATCACTTCGACCTTGCGTTCCTCCGGGGTAATCCGCCCTTCGAGGCGGAGCACCTCGCGAAGCGCGCGAATCGACACCTCGATCTGGTCGAGCGTCGGCTCACGGGTCGTCAGGCGCTGCAGCCAGAGCCCCGGCGCGAGGATTGCGCGGAGGACCGGGTTCTGCGGGTGCTTGCCTGCGAAGCGAATGATCTCGTAGGCGATTCCGGCGATGACGGGCAGGAGGAGGATGCGCGTGGCGATCAGCCAGTACCACGCGGGCCGCCCGAAGAAGGCGAAGACGAAGATGGCGACGACCATGACGTAGAGCAGGAAGGCCGTGCCGCAGCGGACGTGCAGGAGGCTGTGCCGAGAGACGCGCTCCGGCTCGAGCTCCTCACCGGCCTCGTAGGCATTGATCGCCTTGTGCTCGGCGGCGTGGTACTGGAAGACCCGCTTGAGGTCGGGCAGGAGCGAGATGAGGAGCAGGTAGGCGACGAAGATGGTCACGCGCACGAGGCCCTCCACGATCACGAACGCTCCTGTCGACTCGATCGGAAGCCAATTCGTGATCAGAGCCGGCGAGACCTTGAAGAGGAGTAGCGCGAAGCCGATCGCGATTCCGAAGGCGAAGAGGAGCTGGCCGCGGGTCAGCTCGGTCTGCACCTCGCCGTCGTCGTCTTCCTGCTGCGCCGCGTAGTTCGCCGAGATGGCGAGCGCGCGGAAGCCGATCGCGAGCGACTCGCCCAGCGCGACGACTCCGCGGACGATCGGAATGCGCAGCCAGCGATGGCGCAGGAGAACCGAGGCGATCGGCCGGTTCACCTCGGCAATGACGCCGTCCGGTTTGCGCACGGCGACGGACCACGCAGAAGGGCCGCGCATCATCACGCCCTCGAGGACCGCCTGGCCACCGATCGGCTGGCTCATGGCTCTCCTAGGAGCGCTCGGCTTTTTCGAGCCGCCGCTGGAAGCGCTCGACCCGTCCGCCGGTGTCGAGGAGCTTCTGCTTGCCGGTGTAGAAGGGGTGGCACTCCGAACAGATCTCGACATGGAGCTCGGGCTTCGTCGAGCGCGTCTGAAACTCGTTGCCGCACGAGCATCGGACCGTGGCGAGAACGTACTCGGGGTGGATGTCGGCCTTCACTGTTCTCGGAGAATAGCAGCCGCTGTTTCGGCCACTACGTTGCCTCCAGAGACAACGAGAGCGACCGTGCGAGCCTCGATACCGGCCACCTTGCCCGCCAGCACAGCTCCAACGCCGGCTGCTGCGCCGGGCTCCACGGCCAGCTTCGCGCGCTCGTAGAGGAAGCGGAAGCCGGCGCGAATGTCGTCCTCGCTCACGAGGACCGACTCCACGCCGAGCTCCGTGCAAATCTCGAGCGGAAGCTGCCCGGCTACAGGCGCGTTCAGCGCGTCGGCAATCGAATGGGGCGCGAACGACACCGGCTCGCCGGCCTCGAGCGCCATGTGCAGGGCGGCCGAGCCCTCGGGCTCGACCGCGACGATCCGCTTCCCCGGGAGGGCCGTGGCGATCCCAGAGACGAGTCCTCCTCCCCCCACTGGAACGATCACGACGTCCACATCGGGCAGCTCCTGGCCGATCTCGAGCCCGACTGTTCCCTGCCCGGCCAGGACGAACGGGTCGTCGAAGGGATGGACGAGAATGCGACCGCTCTCGCGCCTGAGATTCTCCACTCGTTCGAACGCCTCCAGGTGGTCGGCCGCCACCTGGTCGACGGTCGCGCCGTAGCCTCTCGTCGCCGCAACCTTGAGCGGGCTCGCGTCGCGCCACGTGATGAGCAGGCAGTCGATTCCCTCGGCCGCGCACCCCCACGCGAGCGCCTGCGCGTGGTTGCCGGCCGAGATCGAGATGACTCCGCGCTGCTTTTCCTCGGACGAAAGCGACGCGAGCTTCGTCAGGACGCCGCGGGGCTTGAAGGAGCCCGTCTTCTGGAACAGCTCCGCCTTCAGGTAGGCGCTCCCGGCGAACGAGGCGCCGAGCGTCTCCGACGAGAAGAGCGGCGTCCTGTGCAGGCGGCCGGCGATTACCGCCGCGGCAGCTTCTACGTCAGGGTGTATTCGGGACCGTCCCCGCCCTCGGGCGGCGTCAGGCGTCCCCCCTTCGCCGTGATCGCGCCGCACTGGATGCAGTTCGAGGCCGTCACCTCCACGGCGACGAGGTTGCCCGCGGGGCTGGCCTCGCCGGCGATCTCGTAGACCTGCGCCGGGCACATGTGCACCCATGCCTCGGCGACGTCACGCCGCACCTTGCGATCGATGCGGATGTGGCTGGGCGCGTCGTCACGCGTCTTGTTGCCGGACAGATAGACGCTCGAGAGCTTGTCGAAGAAGAGCTTGCCGTCGGGTTGCGGATACGCGCGGTCGCGGGTGCCGACGAAGACGGGGACGTCGGCGTCCGCCTCGAGCCGGAGGTCGCGGGGCGGAAACTTGCCGAGCGAGTTCATCGCCGCCCCGGCCAGGATCGCGCCAGGGACGAAGCCGTAGCGGAAGGCCGGGCGCATGTTGCGCACGCGCTCGAGATCGGTCCAAACGTAGCTCTCGCGGAGTGCATTGTCGTACGATTCGAGCGCGCCCGGCTGCCAGGCGGTCCGGCCCGGGCGCAGCGCGTCGAAGGCCGTCTCCGCCGCAAGCATCCCCGAGCGCATCGCGTAGTGGATTCCCTTGAGGGCCGGTACGTTCACGAGGCCTGCCCCGTCGCCGACGATCATCCCGCCCGAGAAATGGAGGCGGTCGGGCAGCGCGAGGAAGCCGCCCTCGGGAATCGTCTTGGCCCCCCACGCGATGCGCTTCCCGCCCTCGAGAATGCGGCGGACGAACGGATGGCCCTTGAGCTCCTGCAGGAGGTCGTGCACGGACATGCTCGCATCCGCATAGTCGAGACCGACGACCATCCCGAGCGTCACCTGCGACTCGCCCAGCGGGTAGATGAAGCTGCCTCCGAACTCCCGGTACTTGCGTCCGCCCCGAAGCGGCCAGCCCATCGTGTGCATGACGCGGTCGAGCGGCCGCGGCACCTCCCACACCTCCTTGACACCGAGCGCCCAGACCTGCGGCTTCGAGGCAAGGCCGAAGCGCTCGAGCGCCACGCCGGTCAGGTGGCCCTGCGTGCCCTCGGCGAGGATCGTCACGCGGGCGGCGATGTCCGAGCCGGGCTCGAAGTTCGGCAGCTCCTGTCCGTCACGGCCCCGGCCCCGATCGCCGGTGCGGATGCCCACGGCACGCCCTCCGGCGACGAGGAGCTTGTGCGCCGAGGTCTCCGGGACGACCGTGACGCCGAGCTCCTCGGCGCGCTCGGCCAGCCACCGCGTCATCTCCGAGAGAGAGGCGACGAAGTTGCCGTGGTTCCACATCGTGGGCGGCGCGGGCAGCCGGACGGCGCGCTTCGAGGTCAGGTAGTAGAGGCCTTCGCGCACGACGGGCGCGCGGAAGGGCATGTCCTCCGAGTGCATCCCTGGGAAGAGCTGGCGGAAGGCCCGCGGGTTGACAACCGCCCCGGAGAGGACGTGCGCGCCCGGCGCCTTGCCCTTCTCGACGACGGCCACCGGCACCTCGCCGAGGCGCTCGCGCACATGCGGGTGCTCCTCGAGGAGCTGGGCGAACCGGATCGCCGCGGCGAGCCCGGCCGGGCCTCCTCCGACGACGAGAGCGCCGACCTCGATGCGCTCCTCCGGCGGATCCGAGGGCTCGGCGATGAACTCGTCGGCGCTGAAGGGAGGGGGGAAGTCTGCGGGCCGCGCAGTCATTGGCTCTTCCGCTGCTTCACCAGCTCGGTCAGCTTCGGAACGATCTTCAGCACGGGGGAAACCATGTTTCCCCCGTGAACCCCCTTCTTCCTTGCGAGCTCCATCAGGTCCCTCGCTTCGCCCTGATCAGTTGCGTCAGCTTGGGCACGATCTCGAGCAGGTCGCCGACGACACCGAGGTCCGA
>DASXRO010000223.1:0-5879 GCA_036506555.1 Gaiellaceae bacterium | reverse complement strand
CTCCGGCCAGTCGCCGCTCGAGATCAAGGTCGAGGAGGCCGCGCGCGTGGCCGAGATGGGCGCGCAGGAAGTCGACATGGTCATCGACCGAGGCGCCTTCCTCTCGGGCAACTACGCCAAGGTCTACGACGAGGTGCGGCGCGTGAAGGAGGCGGTCGGCGAGGCGCACCTCAAGGTCATCCTCGAGACCGGCGAGCTCGGCACCTACGACAACGTCCGCCGCGCGAGCCTGCTGGCGATCGCGGGCGGCGCGGACTTCATCAAGACCTCCACCGGAAAGATCCAGCCTGCGGCGACGCTCCCGGTCACCCTCGTCAT
Organism: Gaiellaceae bacterium; assembly: GCA_036506555.1. Lineage (GTDB taxonomy): Bacteria > Actinomycetota > Thermoleophilia > Gaiellales > Gaiellaceae > JAIBJP01. Next base: position 5,561 of record DASXRO010000223.1, on the reverse strand, counting down.
GCTCGAAGCGATCCGCGACGTCTACGAGGAGACCGGGCGCCGCGTCGGAATGAAGCCCGCGGGCGGGATCCGCCACGCCAAGCAGGCCGTCCAGTACCTCGTCGTCCTGCACGAGACGCTCGGCGTGGAGTGGCTCACACCCGACCTCTTCCGCTTCGGCGCCTCATCCCTATTGAACGACGTCCTCCTCCAGATCCGCAAGGAGAAGACCGGCCGGTACCAGAGCCCGGACTACTTCACGCTTGACTGAGCGCCTAGGGCTGGTGGCGTTCGTCCGGAAGCGCGCTCTCGGCTGCTCGCACTCGCTCGACGGCACGGTCGTAGGCGGCCGACGAGAACGCGGTTGGATCCTCGAGTGCGTCGGCGATAACAGCGGCGAGCGCGCTCGTGGCCAAGGCAAATTCCTCCCACTCCGCCTCAGCCTCGAATCTCACCGCCCACGTCCTTGCCTCGCGGGCGATGCGACGCGCCTCGACGATCTGCCCGGTCGATCCGGGCGTCGCACGGCGGTCGAGCGCTTCGAGCTCGTTGTGGATGGCGACGAGGTCGTCTTTTTCGAACTCTGTCGGCGGCCGCGTCGCGTCCGGGGAAGGTCGAGCCGGAGGAGCCGTAACCGCAGCCACCGCGACCGCCACGAACCCCGCAGGCACCAGAAGGCTCGTCGCGAGGGCCGCGAAAAGAAGGAGGCGACTCATGGGACGCCCCCGGCTGCCGCGTCCTCGACGTCGAATGCAGACCAGGGGTCAGCGCGACTCGCGCGTGCCTCGGCAAGCGCCGCTGCGAGGTCGGCGACGGGGAACGCCCCCCAGTCGAGCGGCTTGCGGGGCGGCAGCCATACTGCCCGCCAGTTGTCGTACGTTGCCCGCGGAGTCCAGAAGAACGCCCCGAAGAATCCCCACCAGCCGAGCAGGCCGGTATAGGTCAGGCTCATGGCCGTCTTCCTACGCGCGCAGGGCTCACACCAATAGCCGCTGATTCGTCGTGAGCGGAGGAACCAGATGATCGACCCCACGCGAGTCGTGCCGCGGAAGACGAGCGGCCGGTCGACGGCACCGCAGGCCCCGCAAGCGGACCGGCCGGCCGGAAAGGTGACGAGCGCGCCGCCGCGGACGGCCGCGAGTTCGGAGGAGCCGCACTCCGGACAACCGATCGCCGCTCGGCTTCCGTGCCAGCCGCAGGCGGTGCAAAAAAGTTCTTCTGCGGCGCTCGCCATCGTCGACTTAATCGGAGTCGCCGCAGCCGGGCTTGAATGACCCCTCGTTACGATAAGAGGCGATGACCGACCTCCAGAAGCGCCAGGACCGCTCTCCGGTACCCTCCGCGTTCGAGTACGCGCCGGCGCCCGAGTCGCGCGAGATCGTCCGCCTCGAGAAGCGCTACGGCCTCTTCATCGGCGGCGAGTTCGTCGAGCCTCGCTCGGGCGAGTTCCACCCGAGCATCAGCCCCGCAACTGAGGAGCCCCTGGCGGAGGTCGCCTACGCGGGCCCCGAGGACGTGGGACTCGCTGTCGAGGCAGCGCGCGACGCTTTCGCAAACGGCTGGTCGGACCTCGCGCCGAGCGAGCGCGCGAAGTACCTCTTCCGCATCGCCCGCGTCCTGCAGGAGCGCTCGCGCGAGTTCGCCGTCCTCGAATCGCTGGACGGCGGCAAGCCGATCCGGGAGTCCCGCGACGTCGACCTGCCGCTCTCGGCCGCGCACTTCTTCTACTACGCCGGCTGGGCCGACAAGCTCGAGTACGCTTTTCCCAACAGGGCGCCGCGACCCCTCGGGGTTGCCGGCCAGGTCATTCCCTGGAACTTCCCGCTGCTCATGCTGTCGTGGAAGATCGCCCCTGCGCTCGCGGCCGGGAACACCGTCGTGCTCAAACCGGCCGAGACGACGCCGCTCACAGCGCTCCTCTTCTGCGACGTCCTCCGCCAGGCCGAGCTGCCTCCGGGCGTCGTCAACATCGTCACCGGGGACGGGCGTGCCGGCGCCGAGATCGTCAAGCACCCAGACGTGAACAAAGTCGCATTTACCGGCTCGACCGAGGTGGGGAAGGAGATCCAGCGCGCGGTCGCCGGCACGGGCAAGAAGCTCACGCTCGAGCTCGGCGGCAAGGCGGCCAACGTGATCTTCGACGACGCCCCGCTCGACCAGGCGGTCGAGGGGATCATCAACGGGATCTACTTCAACCAGGGCCACGTCTGCTGCGCCGGCTCGCGCCTCCTCGTGCAGGAGTCCATCTACGAGCAGGTGATCGCCAGGCTGAAGCGGCGTATGGGAACGCTTCGCGTCGGCGACCCGCTCGACAAGAACACCGACGTCGGCGCCATCAACTCGCAGCAGCAGCTCGAGAAGATCAAGGAGCTCGTCGCGGCCGGCGAGGAGGAAGGCGCGGAGATCTTCCAGCCGCCGTGCCGCCTGCCCGAGAAGGGCTGGTGGTTCGCGCCGACCGTCTTCACCAACGTGGCGCAGAGCTACCGGATCGCCCAGGAGGAGATCTTCGGACCCGTCCTTTCGGTGCTCACGTTCCGCACCCCCGACGAGGCGGTCGAGAAGGCGAACAACACGCCGTACGGCCTCTCGGCGGGGGTGTGGACGGAGAAGGGCTCCCGCATCCTCTGGATGGCGCAGAGCCTGCGTGCGGGCGTCATCTGGGCCAACACCTACAACCGTTTCGACCCTGGGTCGCCCTTCGGCGGCTACAAGGAGTCCGGTTTCGGGCGCGAGGGCGGCCGCCACGGCCTCGAGCCCTACCTGGAGTTCGAATGAGCCCTCGCCTACCGGTCAGGAAGACCTACAAGCTCTATATCGGCGGGGCGTTCCCGCGTTCCGAGTCCGGCCGTTCCTACGAGTCGGAGGGGGCGAACGTCGCCCGCGCCTCGAAGAAGGACCTCCGCGACGCCGTGCGCGCCGCGCGCGAGGCGTTCCCCAAATGGGCCGCCATGACCGCGTACAACCGCGGCCAGGTCCTCTACCGGGTGGCCGAGATCATGGAAGGACGCCGGGCGCAGTTCGCCGAGCTGGTCGGGAACGAGGCCGAGGTAGACGAGGCGATCGATTCGTGGGTGTGGTACGCGGGCTGGGCCGACAAGTTGGCGCAGGTGCTGGGGTCGTCGAATCCGGTTGCCGGCCCTTACTTCAACTTCACCGTTCCCGAGCCGACGGGAGTCGCCGGCGTCGTCGCGCCGGAGGAGCCGCCGCTGGCCGGGCTGGTCGGCAGGCTCGCACCCGCGGTCGTGGGCGGCAACGCCGTCGTCGTCATCGCCTCCGAGCGGCGGCCGCTGGCGGCCGTCACGCTCGCGGAGGTGTTGGCGACCTCCGACGTGCCCGGAGGCGTCGTCAACGTCTTGACCGGCTACAAGGCGGAGCTCTGCCCGGTGCTCGCCGCCCACATGGACGTCAACGCAGTCGACCTCGCCGGCGCGAACGGTGACCGCGCGGAGCTCGAGCGACTCGCCGCCGACAACGTGAAGCGGGTCGTTCGGAACGGCGACGGACAGTCGCCCTGGCATGTCGCCGCGTTCCTCGAGCTGAAGACCGTTTGGCATCCGATAGGCGTTTAGGGCCTACACTGAGACTTCGCATGGCCCTGCGGACCGAGGAGCTCGCCAAGACGATCGACCAGACGCTGCTCGAGGCAGACGCAGTGCCGGGCGATGTCGAGACCGTTTGCCGGCGTGCGGGTGAGCTCCACCTAGCCTCGGTCTGCGTCCTGCCCGAGCACGTTCCACTCGCTGCGGAGGAGCTGCGGGGCAGCGACGTCAAGGTCTGCGCGGTGGTCGGCTTCCCCTCGGGGACGGCGTCCGCGCAGGCGAAGATCGACGAAGCCGAGCGCGCGCTCGCCGACGGGGCGGGCGAGCTCGAGTTCGTGATGAACGTGCAGGCCCTGCGCGGTGGCGACGTTCGGCTCGTGAGGGACGAGCTCGTCGGCTTCGTGCGAACCATGCGCATGAAGAGCGCGAACGGCGGTCGCGGCGTCGTCGTCCTCAAGGCGATCATCGGCACTGCCCATCTCGGAGACAAGCTGAAGCAGCTCGCCTGCAAGATCGTGGAGCACGCCGAGCTCGACTTCGCCCAGACGGGTCACGGCCACAGCGCCTCGGTTGCGACCATCCACGACGTCGAGCTCCTCCGCGACTGCCTCTCCGAGAGGGTGGCCGTCAAGGCTTGCGGAGGAATTGGGACGCTCGACGAGCTCCACGCGATGGTGAACGCCGGCGCCGCGCGGATCGGGTCCTCCGCGGCCTTCGAGCTGCTCGAAGCCCCTCCCGCTCTCGCAAGGGTCTGACGATGGGGCGCTTCATCCAGGCGATCGCCGAGGGGGACGGCATCTCGATCGTCCCGCTCCTCGAGGGTGACATCGCGGAGCTCGCCGCCCTGGCCGAGGAGGCGGGCGCCGAAGCGGTGGCCGTCCGGACGGCCGGCGAGGTCGCGAGCGCCCGCAGCCAGACCGCGCTGCCGGTGCTGGTGCGCGAACCGCGCCTCGAGCTCTCCGAGGCGCCGGACGCCGACGCCTACACCGTGTCCTTGGACGGCCTTGCCGAGGAAGGCGTGCTCGAGGGCGTCTATGCCGTGCTACGCGATCAGGAGATCGACTGCGTCGTCGAGGTGCGAGACGACGAACAGCTGGAAGAGGCCCTCGAGCGAATCGACCCCGAGATCATCCTCATCTCGGAGCGCCGGGCGGACCAGGACTGGGAGGAGCTCGAGCGCACGCTCGACCTCTTGCCCGACGTACCGGCGGGAAAGCTCGTCATCTCTGAGGCGGAGATCGGCTCGCGCGAGCAGGTCGTCGCCCTCGAACGGGCCGGGGTCGACGCGATCCTCGTGGGGGGCGACTTCCTGCGCCACTCCCCCGACTTCGCCTCCGCCCTCGCCGAGCTCACCGGCCGCTAGTATCTACCGGCCAGGCCAAGCTTCCCCTTTTGCGATGATTGGGCCATGCCTCACGCGACGCGCTGGCTCCCCTTGCTGCTCATCATCCTGGTGGCGGCCGGTTGCGGAGGCGGCGGCTCGAAGCAGGACCAAGTCGCCACGGCGACGAGCGGGAACGAGACGGCCAGCGCTCCCGTGTGTCCGCCGAAGTGGCGACCTGGGTGGCAGCGTTTGGCCGACCGGATCCAGGCGCCGGTCTACTGCCCAAGCTGGATGCCCGACCCCTTGACCGGCGAGATCGACGGGCCCTGGCAGGCGATGGACTCGGTGCTCAAGGACCGCAGCTACCTCATGGGGTTCCTCTGGTACGAAGCGAATGTGGCCGAGGTCCATGTGAACTTTCGCGGCTACCCAGGGACGACGTCGATCCCGAGCTGCAACGGCCGGCCCTGCTTCAACGACCCGGGCGCCAAGAAGCGGATCGCCGGCCTCGACATCCAGGTCTACAACGTCAACCGTGGCGCCGACACGTGGCACATCCTCTACGCCTGGAAGACGAACGGCTCGCTGTACACGGTCAGTCAGCACGTGGTGCCGGGCCTGGGGCTGCCGTACGGCCACGTGACGGCGAACCTCGATCGCATCGTCAGGGGCCTCGTCAGGATCGACCCGCAGCAGTCCTGACGTGCGCCTGACGAGGA
>DASXRO010000222.1:0-4919 GCA_036506555.1 Gaiellaceae bacterium | reverse complement strand
GCTGCGCGAGCGCGGAATTGCCGTGCGTACGAGCGCGTACCCCGCTGAGCTCAGCGACGGCCTGCTCAAGTGCCTCGCGGGCAGCGGGGTGCGCGCCGACCGGGTGGTTGCCCTGCCCCGGCTGAGCGGCCCTGAGATCGAAGGGGTTCCGCGAGATCGCAACGGGTTCGTCCCGACGGACGCGCACGGCCGTGTCGCCGGAGCCCCGGACGTCTACGCGGCCGGCGATCTCACCGCCTTCCCGATCAAGCAGGGCGGCCTGGCCGCACAGCAGGCGGACGCGGCGGCGGAGGCGATGGCCGCCGCTGCAGGAGCCGCGATCGAGCCGAGGCCGTTCCAGCCGGTGCTCCGCGCACTCCTCCTCACCGGGGCGAGGCCAACGTTCCTCCAGGTAGAGCTTGGCGGCGGCCACGGCGAGTGCTCGACCGCCTCCCAGGATCCGCTCTGGTCCCAGCCGGGAAAGATCGTTGGTCGCCGCCTTGCTCCCTTCCTCGCCGGACTCGGCGTCCTCGACGACGCCGCGCGGCCGAAGGCGGCAGACGTCCTGCGAATCGAGGTCGACACCGCCGCTCTGCACGAGCTCTTGTTGCCGCGCGTCTAAGGGCGCTTAGCGGCAAGAAAAACGTCGAGCCGGTGGCGCTTTCGTCTGCTTCACCGAGTGACTTTTCGCTTTCGCGTCCGGTCTCTTGGTGGAGCTTCGTCCTACTTGCGCTCCGTACTCGACGTTGCAGCAAGCTTCGCACCCGGGGTCACGAGGCCCATCGGGGGATTCCCTGATCGACGTGCGGGTTTCCCACACGCCGGCCGGGCCTTGACGCTCGCCACGCCAAGACCTATCAATGCGGCGCTCCAGCGCCGCCGCCTTGGACCTCGCACCCGAGACATCCGGTCGTCGCCCCCTCCTCGTCTCGAAGTGGTGGCTGCAGGCTGTCGCGCTCGTCTTCTTGCTCGGCTTCTTCGTCCTCGGCCTCCTGGCCTACCGGACGTACACGGCCGGGCCGCCGATCCCCGACCGCGTGGTCTCCTCCGACGGTCGGACGCTCTTCACGGGCGCCGACATCCGGGCCGGGCAGCGCATCTTCCTTCAGAACGGCCTCATGGAGTACGGCTCGATCTTTGGGCACGGTGCCTACCTCGGGCCGGACTACACGGCCGATTACCTCCATCGCGCCGCGCTGATCGTCCGCGACGCGGCCGGCGGAGTCGCCTCCGACCGGGCTCGGCAGCGGACGATCGACGAGTTCCGGACGAACCGCTATGACAAGCGCACCCGGACGCTCCCCTACAGCGACGCGCAGGCGACTGCGTTCGAGCGGCTGCAGGCGCACTATCAGAGGTTCTTCGGCGCGCCGAGCAGCCAGAACGGACTGCGCACGCGCTCGATCGCGAGCCGGGAGGACATCCGCAAGCTCACGGCCTACTTCTCCTGGACCGCGTGGGTCGCCGCCGCCGAGCGCCCTGGCCACAACTACTCGTACACGAACAATTGGCCGCCCGAGCCGCTCGTCGACAACGGCCCGACCGCGAACGTCATCGTCTGGAGCGTCCTCTCGCTCGTCGCCCTCCTCGGCGGTGTGGGACTCCTCTTCGGCGCCTTCGGGCGCTGGAACTTCCTCGGCTGGCACGGACGCGAGCAGCAGACACTCTCGTTCCGGGCCCCCGGGGACGTCGCCCTGACGCCCGCGCAGCGTGCGACCGCCTGGTTCTTCTTCGCCATGGCCGGCCTCTTTCTCGTGCAGACGCTGGTCGGCGCCGCCTCACAGCACTACCGGGCCGACATCGCCAGCTTCTTCGGGATCAACCTCGCCGCCTGGTTCCCCTACAACCTCATGCGCACGTGGCACCTCCAGCTGGCCATCTTCTGGGTGGCCACCTCGTACCTCGCGGCCGGCATCTTCCTGGCACCCATGATCGCGCGACGTGAGCCGCGGCGACAGAACTGGCTCGCCTTCGGCCTCCTCGGCGCGGTCGTCATCGTCGTCGTCGGGAGCCTCGTGGGGGAGCTCGCCGGCATCCACGGGTGGCTGAGCAGCGTCTGGTCGTGGTTCGGCAACCAGGGGTTCGAGTACCTCGACCTCGGGCGCTTCTGGCAGATCCTCCTGTCGATCGGGCTCTTCGGCTGGGTCTTCATGCTCTGGCGCGTGCTGCGCGTGCGCCTTCGCCGCGAGCACCCGGGCAACATGCCCTGGCTCTTCTTCTTCGCCGCACTCGCCATCCCCGCCTTCTACGCCGTCGGGCTGCTGGCGCAGTCGGACTCGACATGGACGACGGCCGACTTCTGGCGCTTCTGGGTCGTCCATCTCTGGGTCGAGGATTTCCTCGAGCTCTTCACGACCGTGATGGTCGCCTACATCTTCGTGCTCCTCGGCGTCGTCAGGGAGCGCGTCGCGCTCACGGTCATCTTCCTCGACGTCCTCCTCTACTCGGTCGGCGGCGTCATCGGGACGATGCACCACCTCTACTTCTCGGGCGAGCCGGCCGAGCACATGGCGCTCGGTGCCTTCTTCTCGGCCGCGGAGGTCATCCCGCTCACCTTCCTCACGATCGAGGCCTGGAGCTTCATCCAGCTCGGCGCGCGCCAGGAGTCGAAGTCGCGCACGCCCTTCCCGCACCGCTGGGCGGTCATGTTCCTCGTCGCGGTCGGCTTTTGGAACTTCCTCGGCGCGGGCATCTTCGGCTTCCTCATCAACCTGCCGATCGTCTCCTACTACGAGATCGGGACCGCCCTGACCGCCAACCACGGCCACGCGGCGCTCATGGGCGTCTACGGGATGCTCGCAGTCGGCCTCGCCCTCTTCTGCCTGCGCTATCTCATCCCCGAGGAGCGCTGGTCCGAGCAGGCGGCCAGGATCAGCTTCTGGTCGCTCAACCTCGGGCTCGCCTGGATGTGCTTCGCCACGCTCTTCCCGCTCGGTCTCCTCCAGCTCTACGAGTCGGTCAACAAGGGCTACTTCTCTGCGCGTACGCTCGAGTTCCTGACGAACGATACAAACCGGCTGATCGAGTGGATCCGCCTGCCGGGCGACATCGTCTTCATCACCGGCGGCGTGCTCCCGCTCATCTACCTTTGCTGGCTTGGCATCCGCCACACGGTCCCGCGCGTGACGCTCGAAGAGCCGGAAGACATCCTCTTCACCGAGATCACCGAGCCGGCGGAACCCCAGCCCGCGCCAGGGTCATGAGCGGAATTGGGACGGAAGCCGTGCTCGCCGCGGCGTACGCCGGCTTCCTGATCGCAGCCGCGGTTACGGTCGACGCGCTCGCCCGCCACACACACCGCCGCTCGCTTCGCTTCCGCGTGGCCGGTTTCCAGTACCACGAGCACCTCGACGCCTGGGAGTGCCCGGAGGGGCAGCATCTCTGGCCCGCTGAGCACGACCACGAGCGGCGGCTCGTCCGCTACCGGGGACGCGCGCACGTCTGCAACGCCTGTCCGTCCAAGCCACGGTGCACGGACTCGGACGAAGGGCGAGAGGTCGTCCGCTTCCTCGACCCATGGGTGCGCTCGGAGACGGGCCGCTTCCACCGCGGGCTCGCGCTCATGCTCGTGGCCCTCGCGATCGTGGTCACCGCGACCGGTCTGGGGCGGAATCACGCTCCGGGCGAGATCGTCGTCCTGGGAAGCGTCCTGGGGCTCGCGGCAGCGGTCGGGGTGCGCCTGGCCGCCCCACTCAGCGCGGCTGCCAGATCATCAGGAGCAGAACCGCTGTCAGTGCAAGCGCGGACGCGGCATTGAGGGCGAGCGCGACGCGGTCCCGGACCCGTTCACTCAGCTCGGCGCTCGGCTGATCGCCCTCGCGGGCGAGCCGCTCGGCGAGGAGTCGCGCCTGTTTCGGCCGCCGCCCGCCGATCGCGCCGAGGACCGCGCCGACGACGAAGAGGCCGAGCGAGCCGACGAGCCAGCCTTCGTCGAGCCCGTGCCCCGTCACCTCGATGAGCCAGAAGCCGCAGACGAGCACGAACACGCTCCCCAGCGCGACCAGGAGGACGCCCGCGCGGGTCGTTCCGAGGAGCAGCGCCACCTCGCTCGGCCGCTCGCGGCGCCACGCCGCGCCGAGGCCGACCCCGGCAACAGCCATCCCGCCAGCGAGAAGGGCGACGCCAACCAGGTGAAAGAAGAGCGCCCACCGGTACTCGGACATGGGCGGATTATGCGCTGACAGCCGCCGTGGCCATCACTCCGCTCGTCGCAAGACTGAAACCCCCGTTTGCGGCCCGTTGCAACGATGACGCTCGCGCTCTTCGGGACCGAGGCAAAGCGATGCGATCCGCGAGCTCCTCGAGCTCCGTGGCATCGAGCTTTGCCTGCGCACCGTTCCCCTGCGCTTCGAGGGCGGGTCGCTCCGCGCAGCGCCCGAGGCCGCAATCACAGCCGACCGAGTCGTCGCGCTGCCGCGGCTCGCGGTTGCGCATGCCCCGCAAACAGAGGCAAGGATTTGGTATCCGAGTGCCACCTTCGGTCGCGGGCTTCGACCGCTCCGCCGAAAGCCGCTTGCGGTTACTCGGGCTGGCCAGGCTGGGGTGGGCCGATGCGGTAGGGCCGCATCATCTCGTTGTCCTCGTGCTCGACGATGTGGCAGTGCCAGACGAACTGTCCTGGCGTGGCGAAGCGCGCCCTCACCCGCGTCACCTGTCCCGGATAGGCGATGACCGTGTCCTTGAAGCCTGATTCCCACGGCTCGGGAGGGGTGACGTTTCCGTCGAGCTGGATCGGCGTCACGACCTCCTCGTCCTCGAGAACGAGTCCCCCCCGGTTCACGACCTCGAACACGATCTCGTGGATGTGCATCGGGTGCGCGTCCGCGGTGGTGTTGTACATCTCCCAGAGCTCCGTCGCGCCGACGGCCGGATTCTCGGTCACCGGGTCCATCCACTCGCGCTCCACCCAGACGCCGTTGGCGACCGTCCCGAGCAGCGCA
>DASXRO010000221.1:0-3445 GCA_036506555.1 Gaiellaceae bacterium | reverse complement strand
CACATTTGCAACGCCTGTCCCTCCAAGCACCGCTGCACCGACTCGGACGAGGGGCGAGAAGTCGTTCGCTTCCTCGACCCCTGGGTGCGGTCCGAGGCAGGCCGCTTCCACCGCGGTCTCGCCCTGATGCTCGTCGTCCTCTCGATCGTCGTCGCCGCGATCGGCATCGGACGCAACCACGCGCCGGCGGAGGTCCTGCTGCTCAGCGGCGCGCTCACGCTCGCAGGCATAATCGGCGTTCGTCTCGCCGCGCCGCTAGGCGGCGACGGTCGGACTGTCAGCGCGGCTGCCAGATCATCAGTAGCAGAACGGCCGCCATTGCAAGCGCGGCCACGGCATTGAGCGCGAGCGCGACCCGATCGCGGACCCGACGGCGAAGCTCCGCGTTCGGCTGATCGCCCTCGCGGGCAAGCCGCTCGGCCAGGAGTCGCGCCTGCTTCGGCCGCCGGCCGGCGAGCGCGCCGAGGACAACGCCGGCCACGAAGAGGCCGAGCGATCCGGCGAGCCAGCCCTCGTCGAGCCCGTGGCTCGTCACCTCGATGAGCCAGAAGCCGCAGACGAGCACGAGCACGCTCCCGAGCGCGACGAGAAGGACGCCAGCGCGGGTCGTTCCGAGGAGGAGCGCCACCTCGCTCGGCCGCTCGCGCCGCCACGCGGCGCGGAAGCCGACCCCAGCGACCGCCATCCCGCCCGCGAGGAACGCGACACCGAGTAGGTGGAAGAAGAGCGCCCATCCGTACTCGGACACGGCAGGATTATGCGCCACCAGCCGCCGTTACGACCGCTCCGCTCGTCGCAGGGCCGAAGGGCTCCGCTGGTCAGAGGGCCTCGTCAGCGCCCACCCAGGCGTACACCGACGCCAGCTCGACACGAGCGTGCAAGAGTGCACGCGACGAGCAATGAGTGTGTCGTCGTCCTCTGGGCACGCGGCCCGGGTCGTCATCGCCGGCGGCGGCGTCGCCGCGCTCGAGGCGATGCTCGCTTTGCGCACGCTCGCCGAGGACCGTGTGGCGCTCCAGCTCGTCGCCCCGGAACGCGAGTTCACCTATCGACCGCTCGCGGTCGTGGAGCCGTTTCGCGTCGGTGAGGTAGGGCGCTTCCCGCTGGCGACCCTGACGAAAGCAGCCGGCGCCGAGCTGCGGCAGGGGATGGTCACCTCGGTCGATCCCGAGCGACACGTCGTCGTGGGCGACACTGGCGAAGAAACCTCCTACGACGTGCTCCTGCTTGCGCTCGGCGCGCGGCCGATGCCAGCAGTGGCCAACGCGCTTACCTTCCGCGGCCCGCAAGACGGGCCGGCCCTTGCCGCGCTCCTCGAGGAGACGGTTGCCGGCTCGGTGCGGAGCATCGTCTTTGCGCTTCCGGTCGAGGCCCGCTGGCCCTTGCCCCTCTACGAACTCGCCCTCCTCACGGGGACGTACCTGACGGATCGGGGCACTAGGGGCGTCGCGATCACGTTCGTCACGCCCGAGGATGCTCCACTCGCCCTCTTCGGAGCCGAGGCAAGCGATGCGATCCGCGAGCTCCTCGAGCTCCGCGGCATCGAGTTGCGCCTGCGCACCGTGCCTCTGCGGCTCGAGGGCCGGGCCCTCCACGTAGCGCCCGAAGGCCTGATCGAAGCCGACCGAGTCGTCGCGCTGCCGCGGCTCGAGGGGCCTCGGCTCCCCGGTATCCCGTGCGACCGGCGCGGCTTCGTCTCGACGGACGACTTCGGCCGCGTAGTCTCCGAGGAGGATGTCTACGCGGCGGGCGACATGACCACGTTCCCGCTCAAGCAGGGTGGGATCGCCGCGCAGCAGGCCGATGCCGCGGCCACCGCGATCGCAGCCCGCTCGGGAGCCCCGGTCGAGCCGACTCGCTTCCGGCCCGTCCTGCGCGGGCTCCTCCTCACGGGCATGGCTCCGCGCTATCTGCGCGCGGAGGCGGGAGTGAGACCCGGCCTCGATATCGAACCCCTCTGGTGGCCGCCGGCGAAGATCGTCGGCCGCTACCTGACTCCATTTCTGGCTGCGAAGCTCGGACTCGCCGAGACTCCCGTCGGCCCCCTGCATGAGGGCGCGATCCCAATCGAGGTCGAGCTCGATCCCCGCGGTTACTCGACCTGGTCACCCATTTAGGAGGCGGCACAAAGCTCTGAAAGGGGTTCGCCGGCGCTAGCGGGAAATCGCCGGGCGCGGCGCGAAGAGGTCCTCGACCCCGCGCAACTCCTCGGCGGTACCGACGACGATCAGCACGTCGCCCGCGTCGAGTCGCGTGTCTGGCGAGGGCGTCGTATCGTAGCCACCGTCCCGGCGGCGGAGGCCGACGATCAACGCGCCCGTCTCGGCGCGCACGCGCAGGTCGCGGATCGTGCGGCCGACCTGCCCGCAGGAGGCGCTCACCTCGATCTCCTCGAACCGGAGGTCGGGCCCGCCGTGCGAGGAGAGGAGCTCGAGGAAGACGGCGACCTGCGGTTTGAGGACGAGCTTCGCCATCTCCTGGCCGGCGGTGTCGTACGGCTGGACAACACGGTCGGCGCCGGCGCGGAGAAGCTTCTGCGCCGCGTCCTCGGTGGAAGCGCGCACGACGCGAGGAGGCGTCCGCGTCGCACGCCTGTTCCTCCCGCGTTGTTGTGGGTAGGCGCGGTCAACTTGCTGCATGTCCTTCGCGGGCCTCGCCAGGGCTTGAGCGTGTCGATGTAGGCGACAGTTCCTTGAGCTGGGGATCGGAAATGATCGCGCCCCAGTGCGGCATGCTCACGATCGGCGCCCGCCCGAGCAACCTGCCGGTACGCATGATCTCGATGAACTTCGCCTCGGTATTGAACTCCTCGCGAAAATCCGCGCCCGAGAGCGGAGGGATTCGTGTCCGGCGACTGTGGGTTCGGGACGCCGCCGAGGCCGTTCGGTCCGTGGCAGCTGATGCAGCCGTCCACCGACGCTCCCTGCCCGACGTTGACAAAAGCTTGCCAGACGGGCTCGCGACGCCCGTTCAGAGAATTTGAATCGGTTGCATATCGACAGCTCCGCTGAGAGCCGCTTGCGGTTACTCGGGCTGGCCAGGCTGGGGTGGGCCGATGCGGTAGGGCCGCATCATCTCGTTGTCTTCGTGCTCGACGATGTGGCAGTGCCACACGAACTGTCCTGGCGTGGCGAACCGCGCCCTCACCCGGGTCACCTGTCCCGGATAGGCGATGACCGTGTCCTTGAAGCCTGATTCCCACGGCTCGGGAGGGGTGACGTTTCCGTCGAGCTGGATCGGCGTCACGACCTCCTCGTCCTCGAGAACGAGTCCCTCCCGGTTCACGACCTCGAACGCGATCTCATGGATGTGCATCGGGTGCGCGTCCGCGGTGGTGTTGTACATCTCCCAGAGCTCCGTCGCGCCGACGGCCGGATTCTCGGTCACCGGGTCCATCCACTCGCGCTCCACCCAGACGCCGTTGGCGACCGTCCCGAGCAGCGCA
>DASXRO010000220.1:0-8218 GCA_036506555.1 Gaiellaceae bacterium | reverse complement strand
GTAGCCTTCCGCCGCCCGCGCCGGGGACGTGATCTTCCCGACCTCGTCGTACGCGGCGCGGCGGAACTCCTGTCGCAGGAAGTGCTTCTCGACCTCCTTCAAGAACTCCGGCGTCGCCTGCGTTCCCGGCGGCTCGAAGAGCTGGATCTCGACGACCTCGGGGTCGTTTCCGCTCGGGCGGACGTGGACGGCTGCGCCGATCCCCTCGTTCTTCAGGAAGTGCCGAGTGACGGCGGGGGGCATCACGTGCAGATCGGCCACGTGAACGCCCGTGGAGATGATTCCCGAGAGCACGGCGCGCTTGAGCAGGCGGCACGCAGGCGGCGCGGCGCGGCTCGTGGCCACCCGCTCACCTCGCTTGAGAGCGGTCCCGAGAGCGATTCCGACCCGCAGTGCTGTCTCCGGCGTGAGGTCGACGTTTATGAGGCCGGCCACGGACTCTCGGCCGAAGAGCCGCGAGGGGATGCGGGATTCCCAGATGAGATGGCGGTCGACGACGGCGCCCGACTCCACCTCCTTGAAGGGGTAGATGCGGATGCCGGGCATGACGACGCTCTGCTCGCCGATCGTGCAGGAATCGCCCACCGCCACGCCTTCGTGTAGGCGCGCGTGCGGGCGGACGTCGCACGATTTCCCCACGATCGCGCCCTCGACGAGGGCGCTCCGGCCGACGTAGGTGGAGGCGTCGATGACCGACCGTGTCGTCCGTGCGTGGTCGCGGAGGGTGACGCTGTTGGACAGGACGGAGTACGAGCCGACGGTTGCCTGCGGGGCGATGCGGCAATAGTTCCCGACGAATGCCGGGCCTTCGACGACCTCGAGGTCGGCCAGCTGGACACCCTCGCCGACCCAGATGTTCCCCCGGAGGCGGATACCTGGGATGTTGAGCTTGACCTTCTCGTCGAGGGCGTCGAAGTTCGCCTGCCGGAACTGGTCGAGGTTGCCGATGTCCTGCCAGTAGCCGTCCGCCACGAACCCGTAGAGCGGCCTGCCCATCTCGAGCAAGAGCGGAAAGAGCTCCTTCGAGAAGTCGAACGGCCGGTCAGATGGGATATGGCGGAGCACCTCCGGATCGAGCACGTAGATCCCTGTGTTGATCGTGTCGGTGAAGACCTGGCCCCAGGAGGGCTTCTCCAGGAAGCGCTCGATGCGCCCGTCCGCGTCGGTGACGACGATCCCGAACTCGAGCGGATTGTCGACGCTCTTCAGGCCGATCGTGGCGACCGCTTCCTTCTGCTCGTGGAAGCGGACGAGGGCGGCGAGGTCGATGTCGCAGAGGGCGTCACCCGAGATGACCAGAAAAGGCTCGTCGAGGGCGTCCTCGGCCAGCTTGACCGAGCCGGCCGTGCCCGCCGGAGACTCCTCCACCGAGTAGCGAATCGAGACGCCGAGCGCCTCGCCGGCGCCGAAGTAGCCACGGATCGCCTGCGGCATGAAAGCGAGCGTGACGACGATGTCGTCGAAGCCGTGCTTGGCGAGGAGCTCGACGATGTGCTCCATGCACGGCTTGCCGACGATCGGAACCATCGGCTTCGGCTGGTTCGAGGTCAGGGGCCGCAGCCGCGTGCCCTCTCCTCCCGCCATCACAACTGCCTTCACCGGATCGCCCTCCAGACGCTCGCGCCATAGAGGATGCCCGCCACGATGGCAACGGCAACCCCGCTCCAAAAGAGCGCGATCGGCCAATCAGTGCCCGTGTCCGTGACGAGGATGAACGCGATCGACGCGTACAGGACCCAGGTCGCTGCCTTCCCGAGGAAGTTGACGGAGAAGTCGTAGCCACGGCGAAGCGCGGCCGGAGTCCCGAGGACGAGCACGCCGTCGCGCACGAGGATGAGAGCAAGGGCGGGCCAGGGCAAACGGTCGTAGACCCAGAGGAGGACGACGGCCGCGTCAATGATGAGGCGGTCCGCGAGCGGGTCGACGAAGCGGCCGAAATCCGATTCCACCCGCCAGCGGCGCGCAAGCCAGCCGTCGACCTGGTCGGTGATCCCCGCAGCGCCGAAGACGGCGCCGGCCGCCCAGCTCGCCTCGCCTCCCGCGCTGACGGCCAGAGCGATGAAGACGGGGATGGCGGCGAGTCGGGCGATCGTGAGCGCGTTCGGAAGCTGCGCAAGCGGCACCGGGACGGCTCGGGTGGCCATTTGCAGGAATGGTAGCCTCGCGCCGATGCGCATCCCGGTGGCCGCTCTGGACATGGCCGGGGTCTGACCCCGGACATGTCACCCCACGACGATCGTTTGCGGCTGCCCGGATTTGTCAACGCGCACAGCCATGCGTTCCAGCGAGCCATGCGCGGCCGTGCGGAGGGGGACGACTTCTGGGCCTGGAGAGACGTCATGTTGGGACATGCCCGGGGTCTGACCCCGGACATGGTTCGAAGGGACTACGAGGCGACGTACCGAGAGATGAGGGCCGCCGGGTACACGGCGGTCGGGGAATTCCACTACGTCGGCTTCGACGAGGCGACGGCCGCCGCCGAGGCCGCGCGTGCGGCCGGCATCGAGCTCGTCCTCCTCTACGCCGCCTACGGGCGCGGCGGCCTCGACCGCTTTCGCCAAGCCTCCGCTGCCGAGTACCTGAGCCGGGTGGAGGACCTCGCCGGCGGGGGGATCGATGTCGGCCTTGCCCCCCACTCCGTACGTGCCTGCCCGGCCGACTGGCTCGAGGAGATCGGGCGCTACGCCGAGCGCGAGGGCCTCGTCCTGCACATCCATGCCGACGAGCAGCCGCGCGAGATCGAGGAGTGCCTCGCCGAGCACGGCGTGCGCCCGCTCGAGCTGCTCGCCCGCACGGGATGCCTCGGGCCCCGCACGACGATCGTCCACGCCACGCATGCCGACGACGGGGAGCTGGACCTCCTGGCGGATGCGGGTGGACGAGTCTGCGTCTGTCCGACCACTGAGGCGAACCTGGGCGACGGCTTCGTACCCGTCGAGCGGCTGCGGCAACGCGGCATCCCGCTCTGCATCGGCTCCGACTCCAACGTCCGCATCGACCCGCTCGAGGAGCTCCGCGAGCTGGAGGGCACTGCGCGTCGCCTGGCGCTCCTACGCAACGTCATCTCTCCCGAGGAGCTGCTTCAGATCGGCTCGACGGAGGGCGCCGCTGCGCTCGGTCTCGCCGCGTGGCCCGAGATCGAGGTCGATCTCGGACATCGCGCGCTCGCCGGAGTCCCCCGCGGCGAGGTACACGCCGCTCTCGTCTTCAGCTGCGCGGCCGACGTCTTCTCCCTCTAAAGGGTTACGCGCCGAGCGCCGATAGCGGACCCGTGACCGGGGTTCGTTCGCTCAGCGCGCTTGCCGCGGCATTCCTGCTTTTCATGGCCGTCGCCACGTCCGCCGGCGCCGGCAACCCGAACGTCGCCGCTCTGCAGGTGGCCCTGCGCGCCCGCGGTCTCTACACGGGGACGATCGACGGTGTCGTCGGCCCCGGAACGACCGCGGCCGTTCGACGCTTCCAGCGTCGCGCGCACATCGCGGTCGACGGCGTCCCCGGGCGCCAGACACGGCGCGCGCTCGGACGCTACGGACGCCACCCGTTCGGAACACGACTGCTCTGGATGGGCAAGAAGGGCTGGGATGTCTCCGCGCTGCAGTTCGCGCTCGCCGCTCACGGATTTCCCTCCGGGACGTTCGACGGGGGCTTAGGCCCGCGCACCGATGCGGCGCTACGGCGCTTCCAGCGCTGGGCGCATCTCCGGGCCGACGGCGTCGCCGGGCGGGCAACGTACGCCGCCCTGCGGCGCGCCCCCGCTCGTTGCCCGCTGAGTCTTCGCCGCCCCGTGCGGGCACCCGTCGGGGACCGATTCGGGCCGCGCGGAAACCGCTTCCACCCGGGGATCGACTTTCCGGCCCCTTACGGCGCCCGCGTGCACGCGGCCAGATCGGGCCGCGTCGTCTACGCGGGCTGGGACTCGGGAGGCTACGGCTACCTCGTCACGCTCGCGCACGGAAAGGGCGTGCGGACGATGTACGCGCACCTGTCGCGCGTCCGCGTTCGCGTCGGACGGTGGATCCGAGCCGGCGCCTTGCTCGGCAACGTCGGGGCTACCGGCGAGGCCACCGGGCCGCATCTTCACTTCGAGGTGCGCGTGCGCGGCGCCGCGGTGAACCCCCTACCCGCCCTCCGCTAGCTCCTTCGAGCGGCGCATCGCCGCCTGGATCGCGTTGAGGAATGCGGCGCGAACGCCCGCCTGCTCGAGCTCGCGGATCGCTGAAATTGTCGTCCCGCCCGGCGAGGTGACCATCTCGCGGAGCTCGACGGGATGCATCTTCTCGTCGCGCAGGAGCTTCGCCGTGCCGAGCATCGTCTGGACGACCAGGTCGGTGGACACCTCCCGCGAAAGACCGAGCAGAATTCCCGCCTCGATCATGGATTCGGCCAGGAGGGCGAAGTAGGCCGGGCCGGAGCCCGAGACCGCGGTGACGGCGTCCATGTACTCCTCGTCGACCCGCACCGACCGGCCGACCGAGCCCAGCACCTCCTCGGCAAGCGCGAGCTCGGCTTCTCCCGCGTGCGCGCCGGCGCAAATTCCGGCCATGCCCTCGTGGACGGTGACCGGCGTATTCGGCATCGCCCTGACGACGGGCACGGCATCGTCGAGGTGCCGCTCGATCAGCGTCGTCGGAATGGCCGCGGCGATCGAGAGCACCGTCTGGCCGGGGCCCACTGCGTGACCGATCTCGGTCAGCAGAGCCTCGATGTCCTGCGGCTTGACGGCGATGACGACGAGCGAGGCATCCTTGACCGCCTCCGCGTTGACGAGCGTCGTTTCGATCCCGTAGCGCCCCCCCAACTCCGACAGCCGCTCCGCGTGACGCGCGGTCGCGACGATCTCCGACGGCTCACGCCAACCGGACGAGAGGAGCCCGGCGATGAGAGCCTCGCCGGCCTTCCCCGCTCCCAGGACGCAGATCTTGCGGCTCACCGCGTCCCGTTCGACTCCTCGACGGCCCCGATCGTGCTGCGGAGGCGCGCGGCGAGCAGGTAGTCGAGCGCCACCTGGCTCGTACGCTCCTCCATCCAGAGCCCGATCTCGGCGTCAGGCCAGCGACCGTGCTCGAGAAGGTAGGCGATGGCCTGCGCCTCCTTGAGCGTGATCTTCGCGGCGGCCATTCGGGAAAGCTACCCCAGCTGGCGATCGAGGTTGAACGCGGCGCTGATGAGAGCGAGATGCGTAAAGGCCTGCGGGAAGTTGCCCAGCTGCTCGCCGGTCGGCCCGATCTCCTCGGAGTAGAGCCCGAGGTGGTTCGCGTAGGTGAGCATCTTCTCGAAGGCGAGCCGCGCCTCGTCCAGACGCCCGGCACGCGCCAGCGCCTCGACGTACCAGAAGGAGCAGATCGAGAACGTCCCTTCGTTGCCCTGAAGGCCGTCGGGCGACGCCTCGGCGTTGTAGCGGTACACGAGGCTGTCCGAGACGAGCTCGTTCGAGATCCCGTCGAGCGTCGACAGCCAGCGCGGGTCGGTCGGCGAGATGAACTTCACGAGCGGCATGAGCAGGATCGAGGCGTCGAGCACATCCGAGCCGTAGTGCTGGACGAATGCGTGCCGCTCCTCGTTCCAGCCTCGCTTCATGATCTGGTCGTAGATGTCGTCCCGGTGGCGCATCCATTTGAAGAGGTCGGCTGGCAGTCCACGCTGGCGCGCCACGCGAACCGCCCGCTCGATCGCGACCCAGGACATGAGCCGCGAGAGCGTGAAGTCCTGGCGGCCGCCGCGCGTCTCCCAGATGCCTTCGTCGGCCTGGTCCCAGTTCTCGCAGACCCAGTCGACGATGCGGCAGAGGTCCTGCCACGCCTCGTGGTAGAGCGGAGTTCCGTACTTGTTGTAGAGATAGACGGAGTCGATCAGCTCGCCGTAGATGTCGAGCTGGAGCTGATTCGCGGCGCCGTTCCCGACCCGCACCGGCGACGAGCCCCGGTAGCCCTCGAAGTGGTCAAGCGTCTCCTCGGGGAGCTCGCTGCGCCCATCGATCCCATACATCGTCTGGAGCGGCCCATCGGTACCGCTCTGGCGCTCGCGGAATCGCTCCGTAAGCCAGTCCATGAACGCCCTTGCCTCCTCGGTGAACCCCAGGCGCAGGAGCCCATAGAGGGAGAAGGCGGCGTCGCGGATCCAGGTGTAGCGGTAATCCCAGTTGCGCGAGCCGCCTAGCACCTCGGGAAGGCTGGTCGTCGGTGCCGCGACGATGGCGCCCGTGGGCTGGTAGGTGAGGAGCTTCAACGTCAGCGCCGAGCGCTGGAGCATCTCGCGCCAGCGGCCGCGGTAGCGCGACTGCTGGAGCCACCGACGCCAGTACTCGATGGTGCGCTCGTAGGCCTCGCGCGTCTCCTCCTCCGAGTACTCACGCGGAACGTAATCACGTTCGACCTGCTCGAGGACGAAGGTGACGCTCTCTCCGGCTCTGAGCGTGAACTCGCTGTGCACGCCGAGCTCGTCGCACGCGATCGGAGTCGTCGCCTGCAGGGCGAGACAGAGGTCGGGCGAGCGGAAGACGACGCCGTGCTCGTACTGGTGCGTCTCGTGCGGGTCGCGGGCGTAGTTGAAGCGCGGCTGGAGCTCGACCCGGAAGCGTGTCTCGCCGCGTACACCGAGCACGCGGCGAATGAGGCGGTGCCGGTGCCGTTCCGCGCCCGTGCGCGCGATGGGCATGAAGCCCTGCAGCTCGCCGACTCCGTCAGGGCTGAAGAAGCGGGTGATCAGGACGTTGGTGTCCGGGAAGTACAGCTGCTTCGACGTCCACTCCTCCATCGCCGGCGCGATGCGGTAGTAGCCGCCCTTCTCCCGGTCGAGGATCGCTGCGAAGACGCTCGGTGAGTCGAACGCCGGACAGCAGTACCAGTCGATCGTCCCGTCACTGCCGACGAGCGCGACCGTGTGCAGGTCGCCGATGATGCCGTGCTCGGCGATCGGCAGGTAGTTGTACATGCAGCGCATATTGAGCGCGGGCGCGAAGGCCCACGTCAAGAGCGCTCGGTCGTTCTAGTGTGATTCGATCGAGTTGAGAATGTCGAGCGGCGTGTCGACACGGGCGTAGTCGAAGCCCAGGCCGCCGTAGACATGATCCTGCGCGGAGTCGCGAGCGTAGATCCGGTCTCTGCCAGGGCCGCCGTAGAGCCAGTCGCGTCCCGCGTCGCCGTAGATGACATCGGCGCCGTCGCCGCCCCTGACCACATCGTTTCCGCCCCTCGCGGTGATCGTGTCGTTGCCGCCGTAACCGCAGATCACGTCTGCTCCCGCGGTGCCGATCAGGAGGTTCGCCGCGCTCGTTCCCTTGATCGTGCAGGGAGCCGACGCACTGGGCGTCGAGCCGCCGTCCGCGACCACCGGTAGTACCGCGAGCACGATCACAAGTGCGAAGCACCCGAGACCGCTCACGAGAAAGCGAAAGCGCATCACTTCGTAGCAAAGGACACACTCGCCCGAGAGCCTGTCCCCCCGAAGGGGGTTTTTGGCGGGCCCACGTCTTTCGATACTTGATGCGATGGGGCTCAGTGAGGGTCTTCGAGGTTCGCTCGAGCGTTATCTCGAGCGCAGTGCCGCGGAGTTGGACGACCGCGGCGCCGAGCTGACCTTCCGCGCGAACGAGATCGAGACCGAGATCGAGCGGCTCGAAGCTGCAGAGGCCGATCTCCGCGAGCGCCAAACGCGCGTCGCCGACCTGCGGCCGGCGCAGGAGC
This sequence comes from Gaiellaceae bacterium, assembly GCA_036506555.1. GTDB lineage: Bacteria > Actinomycetota > Thermoleophilia > Gaiellales > Gaiellaceae > JAIBJP01. The sequence continues at coordinate 536 of DASXRO010000220.1, read as the reverse complement.
GGGCCGACGAAGTCCTCCGCCGGGCCCTCGCCACCCTCGATGAGCGCGCCATCGCGCTCACCGAGAAGGCGGGCGAGCTGCGGGAGCGCACCACAAAGGTGGTCGAGACCGAGGCCGAGCTGACGGAGCGCGAGCGGCTGGCCGCCTACAGGCGGGAGCGGCTCCGAGGCGAGCAGAAGCTCCTGGCCGATCGAGAACGCGAGCTGGCCGAGGAAAGGAGCGACTTTGCCAGCGCCGAGACGCTCGCCCAGACCACGCGCTGGCTGGAGCATCGCGAAAAGCGCGTCGTCGAGAACGAAGAACTGGCTCGCGAGCGGCTCGAGGACATCGGACGGCGCGAGCAGGAGCTCGAGGCCCGCGAGGTGCGGATCGGCGTCGATATCCAGGTCCGCCAGGAAGAGGTCGAGCGCCGCGAGCGCGAGCTCGTCGAGCTCGAGCAGCGCCTCGCGCGCAAAGAACGCGAGCTCCGGGCGTACGTCGCCCAGCTCCAGGGCGGCCTTCCCCTCCGCCCCACGCTCGTCGAACCGTCTCCTTAG
>DASXRO010000219.1:0-1931 GCA_036506555.1 Gaiellaceae bacterium | reverse complement strand
ACGATGTCGTCCTCCTGCCCCCGGCCGACCGTCTCGCCGCTCACTACCTCGGCGAGCTCGTGGACCTCCAGCCAGTCGAGGACGCCTCGTTCAACCGGCTCGACCAGGTCTCCCGCCTCGAGACGAGCCTGCTCCCTGGAGTCGCAGCAGACGAAAGCCGCCCGCTCCAGGACGGCGTTGTCGAGCTCGCGCGACTCAATCCGGTTCGCGCCCATCGCGCACACGAGCGCGCCGGGCTTGAGCCATTCGCCCCGGAGCACCGGATCCTTCGAGCTCGTGGCCGTGACGACGACGTCCTGCTCCGCCGCGTCGCGGTTGTACTCCCCCGGCTCGCAGTCGAAGCGTTCGCAGAACGTCGCGAGCCGCTCGGCGTTCCGCGAGTAGGCGACGACCCGCTCTAGCTGCGGAAGGACGACGCGCATGCAGGCGAGCTGCGATTCGGCTTGCCACCCGGTCCCGATCAGGCCGAGAGTGGACGCTCCAGCCCTAGCGAGATGTCGGGCCGCGACGGCGCTCGCGGCGCCCGTGCGCAACTGCCCCAGTCGGTCGGCCTCGATCAGGGCCAGCACCTCCAGCCTGTCTTCGGCGAAGAGGACGACGACGAACCGGGCGCCTTCCGCGAAGCCGACGTAGCTCTTCAGCCCGGCGACGCCAAGCTCGAGATCGGCCGCCGCCATGACGTTCAAGAGCCCCGCGGCGAGACCGATCCGAAAGCGAGGCCGGTTTTCCGCGCGGCCGGCGGCCAGGCGTGCGAAGCACCCCTCCACGGCCTCGACGGCGTCTTGTGGAGAGAGCAACTCTTCGACCTCCGATTCCCGCAAGTAGAGCTGCATGGCGGGGTACTCTAGGTCGGTGGAGTGGCTTCGGGTCCCGCTGGCCGACCTCGACGCGGAGGGCCGTGCGGTCGTCAACGGGAAGGGAGACGAGATCGCCGTCTTCCTCGTGGACGGGAAGGCTCATGCGGTTGCCAATACCTGCCCTCACGAAGGCAACCCGCTGGTGGAGGGCGAGATCCTGGGCCCCACGCTCACGTGCGCTTACCACAGCTGGAAGTTCGACCTCGAGACCGGCGCCTGCCTTTTCGGCGACGAGCCCGTCCGGCTCTATCCGGCCGAGCTTCGCGACGGCGCCATCTGGATCCAGCTCACAACCTGACGCGGCTCCAGGGAAGACCGGGATCCGAGTACGCCTCCGGATGGAGCAGGTAGGCGAGCAGCTCCACCCCGTCGACGAGGCGCGGCCCGGGACGCGAGAAGTTGGCGTTCGCATCGACGGCGAAGACGCGGCTCTCCTGGCGGGCGGCGGTTCCGAGTAGGCCCGCGGAGAGGTCGAGCGTCACGATCTCGGACAGCGTCCTGTCGAGGTCGAACCCGCATGGAGCGAGTACGACGACATCCGGCTCCAGCGCGGCCACGTCGGGCCAGCGCATCCGGTGCGAGGGCTCGCCCGACATCCCAGCCACTTCGATTCCCCCGGCCACGGCGACCATGTCGGGAACCCAGTGCCCCGCTGCGAAAGGCGGGTCGAGCCACTCCGAGATGAAGACGCGCGGATGCGTTTCGACCTCGGCCAGCGCCGCCCGCACCCGGTCGAGCCGGCTGCGCATGCCGCCGGTGAGCTCTTCGGCTGCGCCCTCGGCGCCGAAGCGGACTCCCAGTCCGACGATGCAGGCGAGCACGTGGTCGAGCGTCGAAGGCGAGAAGTCGACGACCTCGACCTCGAGCGAGCGGGCGCTGACGATCTCGTCGAGCTGGTCGGTCGAGACCGCGCAGACCTCGCAGAGCTCCTGGGCGATGACGACGTCCGCGTCGATCTGCGCCCACACCTCGGCGTCCACGGCGTAGAGCGGCTTGCCGTTGCCGGCCGCATCGGCGACGGCCCGGTCGATCTCCGCACTGGTGAGCTCGGCGGTCTCGACGAGCGCTGCCGTG
>DASXRO010000218.1:0-3152 GCA_036506555.1 Gaiellaceae bacterium | reverse complement strand
CGCGAATCGCGTCTGCGGAGAGAAGAAAGCCCTTTCGCTCGTAGATCGCGAGCGCCGCCTGGAGCGCTTCGCCCGCCTCGGCAAGACGCCCCGCAAGGCGAAGGACTTCGCCCAGGCTCAGCTGCGCTTCTGCGATCGTTTGGAGATATTCGGTCGCTAGAGCCCGCCTGAGCGCCTCGCGCGCCAGGGCCTCAGCGTGGTCGAGGTCGCCACGGCGCGCGAGGACCTTCGCCCTCGCCGCCCGCCACCCGACTTGCGTCGCAACGTCTTCTTCGGAACCTGCCTCCTCACTTTCTCGAGAGAAACGCTCCGCCTCTTCGTAGTCTCCGGCGTCATAGAAGGCAAGCGCAATGTTTGCCGCCACGGTCGAGAGGACTCCTTTCTCGCCGGCTGCAGCCAGGGTGTCGTAAGACGACCGAAGACGCTCCAAGAAGGCCTCGGGGTCGAGCGCACGCTCTCCTGGCAGCACTCCGACCGCGCCCCGATGTGCGGCGGCGGTGAGGCGCATCCCGAGCTCCTCCAGAGTCCCGAACACGCGCTCTGTGAGCTCTTGTCCCTCCTCGACGCGGCGCCCTTCGAATGCGCAGACGGCGAGCGCGTGCAGCGCTTCGGCCTCGTGGCCGAGCGCTCCGTGGGCTCTCGCCCAGGCGACGGCTTCTTGTGTCGCCAGGCGGGTCGCCTCGAGCGGTCCGGCTCCGAAGAACCCGCAAGCGCCGATGATGGAACGGTTCTCGGCCTGTAGTCGAATGTCTCCGGTGCGCTCGGCGTGAACGAGGGCCTGCTCGGCGGCCGCGCGGGCAGCCAGAAGACGGCCGCGAAACCACTCGACGTCCCGAACCCGCTCCCAGGCCGCGCCTAGGACGATGTCGTCGCCGCGTGGCTCGAAGAGCTCGATCGCCGCGCGGGCTTCGGTGAGGATTTCCTCGACGTCGACGTTCGGATCAAGCTGCATGTCGAGCGCCGCGCGGTGCAGCGAGATCAACGTCGCGAGATGCTCGGCGTTCAGGCCAGAGACGGCCGACGAGGCGTCGGCGAGAACGGCGGCCGCATCGGTCGCGTCGCCGGACTCGAAGAGGGCGTAGGCAAGGCTGGGCGCAAATTCCACCCGCTTCAGGTCCTCGGCCGGAAGGAGCTCCAAGGCCCGGCGGAGGAGCTTCACGGCCGCGGGGCCGTCACCTCGGCCGAGCGCCCGGCGCCCGGCAGCCCCGAGGTGCTCGCCTGCCCGTCGCCCGAGCTCCGTGGTCTCCTCGTCCACGAGTCCGAGCTCCGAGCGATACCGATACGCCTGCTCGAGGTGGTATGCGACGATCTCGGCGAACTCCGCCAGACGTACGGACGCGCGTCCTTCGAGCCACACGGCGAACCGTGCGTGGAAGTCCGCTCGACGCTCCTTGGGGATCGACGCGTACGCGGCGTCGCGGACGAGGATATGGACGAAGCGGAATCCGTCGTCGCCGGCGAACTCGGCCTGATCCGGCCGAATCAGCTCCTTCCTCACGAGGCCCATGAGGTGGCCGGCGATCCCCTGTGGTTCGTTCTCGTCGAGGAGCGATGCGACGGCGCCGCTGTGGAAGAGTCGGCCTTCGACCGCGCCTCGCTCGATCACCGCCTGCTCTGACTGCGTGAGACTGTCGATGCGCGCCGTGAGCAACCCTTGGATCGTCGGCGGGACGGTGATCTCGCCGTTTCCGCTCTCGCGTACGTGCGCGAGCATCTGCTCGACGAAAAGGGGATTTCCCTCAGCCCGCTCCACGATCTCGCCCCGCAACGTCGCAGAAAGCTCAGCGCCGCCGAGAAGCCCCGCGACGAGCGCCTGGGAGCCCTCGTCGCTCAGCGGTTCGAGGACGACCGTCGTCGCGTGCAGCCTCGGGACGGCCCACGACGGCCGCGTGTCGAAGAGGTCAGTGCGCGCCAAGCAGACCACGAGGACCGGAGCTGCCGCGAAACCAATCACGTACTCGAGGAGATCGAGGAGGGTCGTCTCGGCCCAGTGGATGTCGTCGGCCACGACGACGAGCGCCCGGTCGCGCCCGAGTGCTTCGAAAAGGCGGCGGGTCGCCCAGGCGATTTCCTCGCTTCGGGACGCTGCCTCACCGAACCCCACGGCAGCTGCGAGGTGGGTGGCCACGATGTGACCGTCCTCCTCGCCCGCGAGGAGCTGCTCGAGGCCCTCTTGGTCGTCACCCGCCACCTGGCGGACGATCTCGGCGAGGGGCCAGTACGTGATCCCATCGCCGTACGGCAGGCACCGGCCCACCACAACGCGGGCTTGGCCCTCGACGCTCGCGACGAGCTCTCGCGCGAGCCGCGATTTCCCCATGCCCGCGGGGGCCACCACCGTCACGAGCTCCGCGCCTCCACGCTCGCGTGCCCGCTCGAACGCCTCGCGGAGAGCCGCCAACTCCTGCTGTCGACCTACGAAGGCGGTGTCGAGCTGTCGGGTGAACGCTGGCACATCGGGCAAGACCTCGAGGAGCTGCCATGCTTCGGCTGCCTGGGACTTGCCTTTTAGCTTCAGCGGTTCCACGGCTCTTGCTCGCACGGCGTTGCGCACGAGCCGATGCGTCAACAGCCCGATCAGGATCTCCCCGGGTTGCGCTGCCTGCTCGAGCCGGGCGGCGACGTTGACCGCATCGCCCGTTGCGAAGGCCTGGCCACCCTCCGGATCGCCGGCGACTACCTCTCCGGTGTTCACGCCCGTGCGAACGGCGATCGTGACGCGACGCGCTCGCTCGAACTCCTCGTTCAAGGACGCGAGGCGGTCGCGCATCTCCGCGGCGGCGCGGACGGCGCGGAGCGCATCGTCCTCGTGGACCGCCGGGATCCCGAAGACGGCCATGACGGCATCGCCGATGAACTTCTCCACCGTGCCGCCGTGGCGCTCGAGCACCTCTCGCATCTCGGCGAAGTAGCGCTCCATGATTCGCCGCATCGCCTCGGGATCCATCTGCTCCCCGAGCGCCGTCGACCCCGTAACGTCTGCGAAGACGATGGTGACCGTCTTGCGCGTCTCTGCCATGGCTCCCGAGTGTACGACCCGTCCGAATCCCTGCCTATAGTGGGAGCGTCCTGGCCCTCTCCGTGAGTTCGCGCCCAGCGCTGGCCGGCTTTGCTGGCATGGACCAAGGCGTGCCGAGATCGAGGTTCAGGGT
>DASXRO010000217.1:0-1806 GCA_036506555.1 Gaiellaceae bacterium | reverse complement strand
GATGTTCGCGTAGCAGAGCTCGAGCTCGCGGGCGAGGTAGCCCTCGGGGTAGGCGGTCATGTTGATGACGTCCCAGCCGGCGTCCTGGAACCACTTCGACTCGGCTCGCGTCGAGAAGCGCGGGCCCTGGATGACGACGACCGTGCCGCGGTCGCGTGCCTTGATCCCGAGCTCGCCGGCGGCCTCGACGAGGAGCGCGCGAAGCTCGGGGCAATAGGGATCCGCGGCCGAGACGTGCGTCGTCTCCGGGCCGTCGTAGAAGGTGTCCGTCCGGCCGCTCGTGCGGTCGACGAACTGGTCGCACACGACGAACTCACCCAGCTCGAGCTCAGCCTTCAGAGCCCCGGAGGCATTCGGCCCGATGATGCGCCGGACGCCGAGCTCCTTCATCGCCCAGGCATTGGCCCGGTACGGGATCGCATGCGGCGGCAGCTCGTGGTCGCGGCCGTGGCGGGGCAGGAAGGCGACGCGCTTGCCGCCGACCTCGCCGATCGTGAAGGGAGCGGACGTCTTTCCGTACGGGGTCTCGACCTCGACCTCCTCAACGTCCTCCAGGAACGAGTAGAACCCCGAACCGCCGAAGACGCCGACCTCAGCCTTCGCCACCGGCCTCCTCGGAAGCGGCCTTCGCGTAGGCCAGCTGGAGGTTGGCGACCGATTGCTCGAAGTCGCGCACGAGGTCGTCAGGAACGACCGTGCCGAGCACGGGCGTGAGCGCCTTCATCGTGTCAATGGAGAGCTTCACCTGGGGAAGGTCGCGATCCTCCTTCGTCTCCTCGGTCAGCCCGAGCCGCCTGTAGCCGATCGAGGAGATCTGGATCAGCACGCTGACGAGGACGTCCTCGACCTTGAGGTTCTTGAGCTCCTCGGCCAGCCGGCGCGCGGCCTCCTCTTCGCTCTCAGACACGGACGGGCTCCAGGACTTCGCGGGCGTAAACGGTCTCGAGGCTCTCCCCCGCTTCGTAGCGCGCGATCTGCCGCTCCGCAGCGTTGAGCTCCGGCACCCCGAGGTACGAGGTCACGCCGAGCTCGTCGGCCACCGGCGCGATCCAGACGAGCAAGTCCTCGATCCGCTGGCGCGTCGGCAGCACGTCGCCGCGGTCGAGGTCGATGAACGTCTCGGAGAGGCCGTAGCGGATTGCCCGCCAGAGGTTCTCCTCGACGAGCCGGTGAGGGTGGGCGGGCAGGGGCTCTCCCTCGTCGACGGCGCGCGCAATCCGCGCCGTCAGCGCGTACAGGAGGGCAGCGAGCGCGTGCGCCTCGGCCAGCTCTGGCTGGCCGTCGCAGATCCGGATCTCGACGGTCGAGAAGGCCAGGTGCGGACGGACGCTCCACCAGAGCTGGGTGTGCTCCGTGATCGACCCGGTGTCGTAGAGGAAGCGGACGTAGCGCTCGTAGCCGTCCCAGTCGTCGAAGAGATCGGGAACCCCGCAGCGGGGAAACATGCGGGTGAAGATCTCGGTGCGCGCCGAGTGGAGGTACGTGTAGACGCCTTCGACGAACGGCGAGCTCGCCGAGTAAGCGAGCAGCTCGGGTAAGAAGCTGCGCAGCGCGTTCGTGACCGCGATCGCACGGTCGGCGCCGCGAATCCCGACATGGACATGAAATCCGAAGCTGTTGTTGCGCCAGACGACGTAGCGAAGGAGCTCGTCGTTGCGGCGGTAGTGGGGCGTGTCGATGATGCGCTGGTCCTGCCACGGGCTCCAGGGATGAGTCCCGGTCGCGCAGAGCTCGACATCGAAGCGCCCGGCGAGCTCGAGGAGCTGGCGGCGGCGTTCGGTCATCGTTGCGGCGGCCTCGGAGAAG
>DASXRO010000216.1:0-7923 GCA_036506555.1 Gaiellaceae bacterium | reverse complement strand
ACACGGCGCTTCGGGTCGCGGCCGAGGGCCTGCGCGAGGTGATGCACCGCCACGGCACGCAGTCCGTCGGCGTGCTGTCCTCGGCCCGCCTGACGAACGAGGAGAACTACCTGATCCAGAAGCTGGCGCGGGGGGTGCTCGGGACGAACTCCGTCCACTCCTGCGAAGCGACCTGACACGCGCCGACCCTTTACGGCCTGGTCAGGTCGTTCGGCAGAGGAGCAAGCACCAACTCGATCCCGGAGATCGAGAACGACCGCTTCCTGCTCGTGATCGGGTCGAACACGACCGAGGCGCACCCGGTGCTCGCGTTGCGGATCAAGAAGGCGGTGCGCAAGGGCGCCACCCTCGTCGTCGCCGACCCCCGGAAGATCTGGCTGACGAAGCTCGCCAAGCGCCACCTGCAGCTGCGCCCGGGGACGGACGTCTGGCTGATCAACGCGATCATGCACACGATCCTCGAGGAGGGGCTCCAGGACGAGGAGTACATCCGCGAGCACACCGAGGGCTTCGACCAGGTGCGCGAGGTCGTCTCGCGGTACTCGCCCGAGGAGGCGGAACAGGTCACCGGCGTTCCCGCCGAGGCGATCCGCGCGACCGCCCGCGAGTACGCGGCCGAGCGGCACGCGGCGATCTTCTACACGCTCGGAATCACCGAGCACGCGTGCGGCGTCGACAACATCTGGTCGCTCGCCAACCTCGTGCTGATGACGGGCCACCTCGGCTACGAGTCGACCGGGCTGAACGCGTTGCGCGGGCAGAACAACGTCCAGGGGCTGAACGACTCCGGCGCCAACCCGGCGTACCTGCCCGGCTACCAGTCGGTCGACGATCCGCAGATCCGGCGAAAGTTCTCGGAGGCCTGGGGCACCGAGGTGCCGGAGACGCCGGGTTACCGTCTCGACCAGATCGTCTCGGGCCTCCACGACGGGCGTGTGAAGGCGCTCTACCTCGTCGGCGAGAACCCGGCGCAGACCGAGCCGAACGCCCACCACGTCGAGGAGGGCCTCGCCGGCTGCGAGTTCATCGTCTCGCAGGACATCTTCCTCAACGACTCGACACGCAGGTACGCGCACGTCGTCCTGCCGGCGTCGAGCTTCGCGGAGAAGGACGGCACCTTCACGAACACCGAGCGGCGCGTGAACCGCGTCCGCAAGGCGCTCGACTGCCCGGGTGAGGCGCGCGAGGACTGGCGGATCGTCTGTGACCTCGCGGATGCTCTCGGTGGGCGCTGGCCGGTCTATCCCAGCGCCGAGGCGGTCTGGAACGAGTACGCCGATCTGGCTCCGAACTGGTACGGGATCCGCTACGACCGGATCGAGGACATCGGCATCCAGTGGCCGTGCACCGACCTCGAGGACCCGGGCACGCCGTATCTCCACGCGCCGCGGCCGGCGCTGCCGAGCGGGCGCGGGCGGTTCTTCCCCGTCGAGTACCAGCCCCCGATCGAGCAGCCCGACTCGGAGTACCCGTTCGTGCTCACGACCGGGCGCACGCTCTACCACTACAACTCGGCGACGATGACGATGCGCGAGCAGGGCGTCGTCCAGAAGCAGGAGGATCCGTTCGTCGAGATGAACCCGGAGGACGCCCAGGCGCTCGGGATCGAGAACGGGGACTGGGTGCGGCTCGTGTCGCGCCGCGGTGAGCTCGAGGCGCGCGCGGCCATCGGCGAGCGCGTCTATCCCGGTCTCGTCTGGATGGCCCTCCATTTCGCGCAGGCGAAGGTGAACTGGCTCACGCACGACGTCGGCGACTCGCTCATCGGGACGCCGGAGTACAAGACGTCGGCCGTCCGCGTCGAGCCCATCGGCTCCGCTCTGAAGCCAGCCGCCCGCTAGCCAAAAGGGACACGTCCGGGGTCTGACCCCGGACGTGTCCGGTCTGGACGCGCCCAGCGCGGAAATTTCGGCTTGAACACGCGTTGCCGACCGATCTGCGACGGCCCTTGGAGCCATGGCCGGGGTCTGACCCCGGCCATGGCGTTAGCGGCCACGGGAACTTCCTCGCCTCGGAGGCCGTCCAAGCGGCAAATAAGGAACGGAGGCGTGATGAAGATCTCGACGTTGGCCCTCGTGGCCGCTTTCGCCGTGGTCGCCGCAGGGTGCGGCGGCGGGAACCAGAGCTCCGGGACGCCGGTCGGCCAGGGAACCCCGCTCGGGAAGAACGCTGCGGGCGAGCTCAGCTACCAATCGACGGGCGACAGCACCGGCGCGCTCCCCGGGATCACCGTCATGGGCACCGGCTCGGCGAAGGCCGTTCCGGACGTCTCCGACTGGTCGTTCGGCGTCCAGGCCGACGCCAAGACGGCTTCGGCCGCGCTCAAGGAAGCCTCTCAGGCGACCAGTCGCATCCTGGACGCGCTCCGCGGCGCCGGGGTCGCCAAGGGAGACCTCCGCACGGAGCAGGTCTCGCTCTACCCCCAGATGTCGAACGACGGTCGCGACGTGGTCGGCTACACGGCGTCGAGCTCGGTGCAGGCAACCGTGCACGAGGTCGCGGAGGCAGGCTCGGTCGTGGATGCCGCTGTCGCCGCCGGCGCGAACCAGGTCTCCGGGCCGATGCTCCGCGTCGCCGACTCGCAGGCCCAGTACCGGGAGGCCGTCAATGCGGCGCTCGACGACGCCCGCGCGCGGGCAGAGGCGATCGCGGCCAAGGCAGGCGTCAAGCTGGGCGCTCCCGTGGCGATCATCGAGAACGGCGGTGGATTCCCCGTTCCCGTCTATGACCGCGCAGTCGCGGGCGCGGCCGAGATGCCGATCGAGCCCGGCACGCGGGAGATCTCGGCCTCTCTCACCGTCACCTTCGCCATTTCGTAAAACCCCTGCAAAGCCAGTACGATGCCGCCATAGCGCGGCCCGCGGCCCCACCGAGCGAAAACCGAATCCTGTACGAGATCATCTCGACGGTCGGGTCCTCGCTCGACCTGGCCGAGGTGCTGGCGGCAGTCGTGCGGCTCCTCTCGGACGCCAGTGCCGTGCACGCGTGCTTCGTCTATCTCGTCGCGGACGGCGGCGAGCAGCTCGTCCTCGAGGCAGCGTCGGATCCCTACAGCGCCCTCATCGGGCAGATCGCGCTCGAGCGCGGGGAGGGAATCGCGTGGTGGGCGGCCGAGCACAAGGAGCCCGCGTTCACCCAAAACGCGATCGCCGACCCGCGCAACAAGTTCGTTCCCGAGCTCGAGGAAGAGAAGTTCCAGTCGCTCCTCTCGGTGCCGATCGTCACCCGCGACGGCGGCGTCATCGGGGTCATCTCCCTGCACACCGAGGCGCCGCGCGAGTTCACGGAGGCGGAGGTGGGGATCCTGGCCACGAGCGCCTCGCTCGTCGCGGGCGCCATCGAGAACGCTCGGCTCTACGAGGAGACGCGCCGGCGGGTGGGCGAGCTCGAGCATCTGACGGAGCTCGCCGAAACGCTTACCCGCGCCCAGAGCCTCGAAGAGCTTCTGCCGGCGGTGGCCGCCCGCTCTCTCAACCTGCTGCGCGCCGAGGCCTGCCACCTTTATCTGCTCGAGCCGGCCTCCGAAGTGCTGAAGTTGCGGGCCTCCGCGCCGATCGACGCCGAGGCCCGGGCCGAAATCAAGCTCCAGAGCCTCGGCCCGGAGCTTGCGCGCAGCGGCCGGTCGGCCAAAGTGGCGGTCTCGCTCGTGGCCGACGACGAGCTGCTCGGGCTTCTAACCGCCGAGGGCACATCCGAGGTCGACCTGGCGAGAGCGGTCGCGAACCAGACCGCCGTCGCTCTCAAGAAGATCGAGCTGATCGAGCGGCTGACCGAGAAGAACCTCATCAAGGACTTCTTCGAGCAACTCGCCGGAGGCGGCGTCCACGGCGACCTCGAGGGCCGCGCAGCGCGTCTGGGGTGCGACCTCGACCAGCGGTACCTCGTCGTCTCCGCCTCGCCGCCCGACGATGCGCTCGAGAAGGCGCTTGCGGGGGCCGCGCCGGGCTCGCTCTTCGACCGCCGCGACGACTCGATCCGCGGGCTCCTGCGTGTCCCAGGAGCGGGGCAGGACGCGCTCCTCGAGAGAATTCAGGAGCTCCACGCCGCCCTCGAAGGCTCGGCGTCGATCGGTCTCTCCAACCTCTGCCAGGGAGCCGCCAGCTTCCAGGCCGGATTCGAGGAGGCCCGTCACGCGCTCGTCGGCGCGTCGGTGATCCGCGGCAAGCCCGGTGTGATGACGTACGAGGAGCTCGGGCCGTACAAGTACCTCCTGCGCCTGCCATTCGACTCGGCGATGAGAGACGCGCATCGCGATGCCGTCACGCGCGTGGCGGACTACGACCGGCAACGGCAGACGGCTCTCCTCCGCACGCTCGAGGAGTTCCTCCGCCGGCGCGGCAACATCAGCGCGACGGCGGAGGCCCTCTACGTGCACCCGAATACCCTTCGCCAGCGCCTTCGGCGGATCCAGGAGCTATCCGGCATCGACCTGCGCAAGGACGACTGGCTGCTCGTCGAGATCGCAGTGAAGATGGTCAAGCTACAGGACGCCCTGGGGCGGTAAAGACCGCACATAGCGCGCCGTTTTCCCTTGTAGAAAGCCGCCATCGGCGCGCCTTCGCCGCCGCTGTATGGTCGCGGGGACCCTGACCGAGGGAGGACCGCCGCATGGCCACGACGACCCAGGCCCCGAGTCTCGACGAGATCCGCGAGAGGGCGAGAAAGCGCGAGATCGAGTTCTTCTTCGCGCAGTTCGTCGACATGTACGCGCGCCCGAGCGCCAAGCTCGTCCCGGCCGCGCACCTCGAAGACCTGCTGAGCGAGGGCGCGGGCTTCGCCGGGTTCGCGGCCGGCGAGATCGGCCAGATGCCGAGCGATCCGGACATCGCCGCGATCCCCGACCCCGCGACATTCACACCCCTTCCCTGGAACAAGTCGGTCGCCCGCTTTGCCTGCGACATCCACGTGGATGGGGAGGAGTGGCCGTACGACCCGCGCACGATCCTCCGGCGCCAGCTCGAGCAGGCGCGCCAGAAGGGTTTCGAGTTCAAGATGGGCCTCGAGCTCGAGTACTTCCTCGTCCAGAAGACGGGTGACGACTCCATCGAGCTGGCCGATCGAATGGACACGCTCGAGAAGCCCTGCTACGACCTCGTCGGGCTCACCCGCAACCTCGATTTCCTGACGACCGTCTCCTCCTACGTCAACGAGCTCGGCTGGGGCAACTACGCGAACGACCACGAGGACGCCAACGGCCAGTTCGAGCAGAACTTCACCTACGCGAACGCCCTCACGAGCTGCGACCGGGCGATCTTCTTCCGCTACATGGTCCACGTCCTCGCCGAGCAGCAGGGGATGATCGCCACGTTCATGCCGAAGCCGTTCACGAACCTCACCGGGAACGGCTGCCACTTCCACATGTCTCTCTGGGATGGCGACACGAACCTCTTCCTCGACGAGAACGACCCGCGCGGCCTCGGGCTCTCGGAGACCGCCTACAACTTCATCGGCGGCCTGAAGAATCACGCGAAGGCCTACAGCGCCGTCACCGCGCCGACGGTGAACTCCTACAAGCGGCTCAAGGTCGGGACGACGGCCAGCGGCGCCACGTGGTCACCCGTCTGGATCAGCTACGGCTACAACAACCGCACGCAGATGCTGCGGATCCCAGGCCCGGGACGGGTCGAGGACAGGACCATCGACGGTTCCTGCAACCCCTACCTTGCCGCCACCGCCGTCCTCGCGGCCGGGCTGGACGGGATCGAGTCGAAGGTCGACCCGGGGGAGGCGAATAGCGAGAACCTCTACGCGATCCCCTACGACGAGCTACGGGCGCGGGGGCTCGAGACCCTCCCGGCCAATCTCCTCGACGCGACCGAGGAGCTCGAGCGCGACGACGTCCTCCGCAAGGCCCTGGGCCGGGGCCGCGACGAGGACTACATCGACTACTTCATCCGCGTGAAGCGGGACGAATGGGCCCGCTACCACGAGCAGGTCACGCCCTGGGAGATTAAGGAGTACCTGACGCGCTTCTGATCTATGTAAAAAAGCTACATATGGTCTTGTGGAAGAACGTTGGAAAGATGGGCCATAACCGGCAAAACCGCATGTAGATTGAGCACATATGTGTGGCATCGTCGGACTGTTCGCAAAGTCGGCTGAGATCGAGGAAGCGCTCGGCGAGCACCTCGGCGCCATGCTCGGGCAGATGAATGACCGTGGCCCCGACAGCGCCGGGGTCGCGATCTACCGCGACCCCGCGCCGCCCGGCTCGAGCAAGCTCACGCTCTTCTCGGCCGACCCGCTCGAAGACTGGGATGCTCTGGCCACCGAGCTCGGCAACGCGTTCGGCGGCTCGCCGCACGCCAACGTCCGTGTCAGCCACGCCGTCGTCGTCGTCGACGCCGAGGCGGCGGAGGCCGAAGCGTGGGTGCGGCGCGCGCATCCGCACCTGCGCGTGATGAGCGCCGGCCAGGAGATCGAGATCTACAAGGAGACGGGCCGCCCGCTCGAGTTCATCCGGCAGTTCGACCTGGGAGACTTCCACGGCACGCATGCCCTCGGGCACACCCGCATGGCGACGGAGAGTCGCGTGACGACCGAGGGCTCCCATCCCTTTTCCACGGGGCTGGACGTGTGCCTCGTGCACAACGGCTCTCTCTCGAACCACAACCGCCTTCGCGACCGTCTGCGCCGAGAGGGGATCGAGTTCCAGACCGAGAACGACACGGAGGTCGCCGCCGGCTACATCGCGTGGCGCCTGCGCGAGGGGGCCTCGCTCGAGGAGGCGCTCGAGGGCTGCCTCGACGACCTCGACGGCTTCTACACGTTTCTCGTCGGGACGCTCGACGGCTTTGCGGTCCTGCGCGACCCGATTGCCTGCAAGCCCGCCGTGCTCGCCGAGACCGGTGAGTGGGTCGCGATGGCGTCCGAATGGCGCGCGATCGCCGTCCTCCCGGGAGCGGCCGAGGCGCGGGCGTGGGAGCCGGCGCCCGGAGTCGTCTACGCCTGGGAGCGGCAGAAGGTCTGATGAGCACCGAGACGGCCGAGACGACGGCGGTCGAGGTCGTCGATCTCGCCGTCACGCCCCTACGGGAGCTCAACGCCCGCCTGCACGCACTGGCCGGCGAGGGCGGCCCGCGGCGCTGGAGAGTCCTCAACCCGAGCGGCGCCCATGCCGTCGCCTGCGGCATCGACGCCGAGATCGAGGTCGAGATCGAGGGGCACGTCGGTTACTACTGCGCCGGCATGAACAAGCTCGCGACCGTGCGCGTGCACGGCAATGCGAGCACGGGCCTGGCCGAGAACATGATGTCGGGAGCCGTCGTCATCGATGGCAACGCGAGCCAGTCGGCCGGCGCTACGGGCAAGGGGGGCCTCCTCGTCGTCCACGGCGACGCGGCGGCACGGTGCGCAATCTCGATGAAAGGGATCGACATCGTCGTCAGGGGCTCCGTCGGCCACCTGAGCGGGTTCATGGCGCAGACGGGGCGGTTGGTCGTCTGCGGCGACGCGGGCGATGCCCTTGGCGACTCCATCTACGAGGCGCGCATCTACGTCAGGGGCCAGGTCGCCGGCCTGGGCGCGGACTGCGTCGAGAAGGAGCTCGCGGACGAGCACCTCGCCGAGCTGCGCGAACTGCTCGGGCGGGCGGGCATCGAGGGAATCGAGCCGTCCGAGTTTCGGCGCTACGGCTCCGCGCGCCGGCTCTACAACTTCAACGTCGACCACGCGGGAGAGTATTAGTGCCCCTCCAGGCAATGTCCTCCGGGCTTCTTGCGGCTGCAAAGCGTCGCCAGACCGCGTCCTCGGTCGCCCACGTATCTAACTTCGATACGCGGGCTCCCTGCGTCCTCGCCTGGCTCGCTTTTCGCTCGCCAGAAGCGCGGCAACATCACCTGAAGGAGCACTGATGGCCAAAACGGACGAGCGTCCCTGGAACCTGCGGGAGTCCTATCTCTTCGACCGCACCGTCATCGCGGA
>DASXRO010000215.1:0-3527 GCA_036506555.1 Gaiellaceae bacterium | reverse complement strand
GTCGGGCCCGATCTCGCGCTGGTTGACGAGGCAGCGCTTGTGGCGGTGGAGGAACTCGATCGGATCCTCGATCGTCATGATGTGGTCCTCGCGCGTCCGATTGATCTCGTCGATCACGGCGGCGAGCGTCGTCGACTTGCCGGATCCGGTCGGCCCGGTCACGAGCACGAGGCCGCGCGGCTTCGTCGCCAGCTCATGGAGCTGCGGCGGCAGGCCGAGGTCCTCGAGCGTCTTCAGCTCGGTGGGGATCATGCGGAAGGCGGCGCCGAGGCTCTCCCGCTGGAAATAGACGTTGACGCGGAAGCGCGCGAGCCCGGGGATCGAGTGCGAAACGTCGATCTGGCGCTTGACCTCGAGGTGCTTCTGCTGCTCGGTGGAGAGGATGCGGTAGAGAAGCCGCTGCGTGTCGTCGGGCGTGAGCCGCGGGAAGTCCTCGAGGCGGTCGAGCCGGCCGTTCAGCCGGATGACCGGCGCGGAGCCCACGGCCACGTGAAGATCGGACGCGCCGCGCGCGACCATGTGCTCGAGCAGGTCGTCGATCGAAAACGAGGCAGTATCGGGCCGAGATGCTTCCATGGGCTCCCGATCGCTCTCATCGGCACGCATCGCCCATCGCTAAAGGGCCCACCCGAATCCCCCGTTCGAGGGGACTGACGATTAGCTCACGCGGCCGATACCTCCCTTTGAGCCAACGCACGCCTATTGCTCGAAAAGGAGGAGTTCCGCTCATGATTCAGAGGCTCAGCAAGCGGATCGCGAATAAGGAGAGCCAGGGGGGCTTCACCCTCATCGAGCTCCTGGTCGTGATCATCATCATTGGGATCCTGCTCGCTATCGCGATCCCCTCGTACCTCAGCTTCCGGGGCCGCGCCGAGAAATCGGCCGCGCAGGCAGACGTTCGCGCTTCGATCCCGGGCGTGGAGGCGTATTACGCCGACCACAACACGTACTCGTCCCTGACGTCCGCGGTCTTGAAGGCCTCGTACGACCAGGGAATCAAGAACGTTCAGGTGGTCCGCGCGACCGGCACCTCGTACTGCCTCCAGAGCCAGGTCGGGCAGAACACGTACAAGAAGGGCGGCCCTGCGGCGGATATCGCTTCCGGCGCCTGCTAACAAGGGCTTCCTGTGGTCTCGAGAGGGCGCGGGCAACCGCGCCCTCTCTCGTTAAGCGGATGCGCCCGAATGCCGATAGAGAGAGCAATGGCGTCTCAGCTTCGCCTGCAAGTTCTTCTTCCCGTTGCCGTGCTCGGCATCCTCGGTCTCGGCGTCGGGGCGTTCGCAACGACACGCAACGCACCGTCGACGTCCGATGCGGACGCGATCGCAGCGCGCATCGCAGCCAAGAGAGGGCAGACGACGACCTCGACGACGCCTGCGAAGCCGAAGCCTCCCGAGCAAACGGCGCCCAAGCTGACGCCGCTCGAGCGGCAATTGCGGGCGCACCGCATCGTCGTCGTCCTCTTCTACGCCCCTGGAGACGACTACGACACGATCCAGACGCGTGAGACTCGCGCCGGGGCTTTGGCCGTCAAGGCCGGCTTCCTCGCGCTCAACGTGAAGAAGAACAACCAGATTGCCGCGCTTGCAGCGCAATACGACATTCGCGACGCGCCGGCTACGGTGATCTTCCTGCCCGGCCCACGCGTCTTCTACCGCGTGGCCGGCTACATGGATCGCGCCGCGATCGCCCAGGCCGCTGCCAACGCGCGCGTATGAGCGAGCCCGCCGTCGATCCACACGTCGCCCGCGAGTCGCTCGTCGGTGCGGAGCTCGACCGCCGCTCGGCCCGCAAGGACGGACGCGAGATCGTGACCCTGCGCTGCGTCGAGTCGAAGGGAAGCTTCATGATCGAGTGCGACGTCTATCCCGCCGGCGGTCTGCGCGTCGAGCCGCTCCGCCCGGGCCCCTACCGCTTCGGCACGCGGGAAGAGGCGGACGGCTTCATCTCCGAGGTCGTCGCGTGCCTGACCTACCTGGGCTGCGAACTCTCCTGAACGCGTCTCGTGGCCGCGCCGACGATCCCAGACTTCGCAGGGCTTCTTTGCGCACGCTCTTCTGACCTGACGATTCGAGCCGAGGCACCCGGCGGGGCCGCCGGCACCCGCCATCGCCGCCGAGTCGACATCCAGCGTCGACGGAGCGCTTAGCCTTACGGACGACTTCTACCGCGCGATCGTCGCGCACGCCCGCCGCTGAACAGCCGAAGAGCTAACGTCAGACCAGGACGCGGGCGAGCTCTTCCAGGGACGTCAGGCCGGACGTCACCTTGGCGAGCCCGTCGTCCCAGAGCCCCTTCATCCCGCCTTCCATCGCAGCGCGCTCGATCTCTTCGCGGCTCGCGTGCTGCGAGGCGAGGCGGCTCAGCGCCTCGCTCATGATCATGAGCTGGAAGACGCCGATGCGGCCCTTGTAGCCGGTCTGGTTGCAGCGCGGGCAGCCCTTCTTGCGGTAGAGGCCGACGCCGTCGGCGGCCGCGGCCTGGTCCGGTGTGAAGCGCGCGTCGAGCATCTCCTGCCGCGTGGCCATGTACATCTCGCAGCAGTGCGTGCAGAGCTTGCGCGTGAGGCGCTGGGCCAGCACGGCCGTGACCGCGGAGCCGGTCAGGAACGGCTCGACGCCCATCTCGTTCAGTCGCGTGAGCGCGCTCGGCGCGTCGTTCGTGTGCAGCGAGGAGAGCACGAAGTGGCCCGTGAGGGCCGCCTCGATCGAGATCTTCGCGGTCTCCACGTCGCGGATCTCGCCGACCATGACGATGTCGGGGTCGGAACGGAGGATCGAGCGCAGCGCCGACGCGAAGGTGAGCCCGGCCTTCACGTTCACCTGCACCTGGTTGGGGCCCGGCAAGCGGTACTCGACTGGGTCCTCGACCGTGATGATGTTGACCTCCGGCCGGTTCATCTCGGTGAGCGCGGCGTAGAGCGTCGTCGACTTACCCGAGCCGGTCGGCCCCGTGACGAGCAAAGCGCCAGTCGGCTTCTGGATGATCTCCTCGAACTGGTCCCGCATCTCGTCGGAGAGGCCGAGTTCGGTCAGGGTGGGCGCGCGCTTCGACTTGTCCAGGAGGCGCATGACGACGCCCTCGCCCTCCACCGTCGGCAGGACGGCGACACGGATGTCGAGGAGACGTCCCGCGGCCTTTGCGTTCAGCGAGATGCGGCCGTCCTGCGGCTTGCGCCGCTCGGCGATGTCGAGCTTGGCGAGCACCTTGAGACGCGTGGTCACGCCCGGGGCGAGGCGCTTGGGGATCCGTTGCACCTCGTGGAGGACGCCGTCGATGCGGAGCCGGACGACGAGCGCGTCGTCCTGGGGATCGAAGTGGAGGTCGCTGGCACCGTCCTCGGCCGCCTGGAGGATGATCGAGTTGACGAGGCGGACGAGCGGTGCGTCGGAGACGCCGTCGTCGGCCTCGAGGTCGTCGCTCTCCTCGCCCTCCTCCTCCTCGAGCTCGTCCTCGACGAGCGCGGCACGCTCCCACGCCTCGGTGGCGCGGACGATGCGGCGCAGCTCGAGCTCGATGTCCTCTGC
>DASXRO010000214.1:0-1560 GCA_036506555.1 Gaiellaceae bacterium | reverse complement strand
GCGAGGAGCCCGGCGGCGTACGCCCGCCACGCGACGTCGGGCGCTTCGAGCAGGCCATGCACCGCTTCACTTGCGTGTGGTAGCCCCTTTGCCTGCGCGCGGAGCTCCATGAGGCCGCGCTCGAGCGCAAGCTGGCGATCGACGGTGCGGAGGTCTTCGGCGAGCGCCGAGACGGCGCGGCCGTCCAGATCCAGGCCCCGCTCGGGGTCGCCGCCGGCCGCCAGGAGGAAGAGGGCGCGGCGGGCGGCTGCACGCAGCTCCTCGGAGTCCAGCGCCACGTCGGCTCCCGCCACGGAGGCGAGGACGACGAGGCCAACGGCGAGGTTCTCGGTGCCTGTGTCCTCGGCAAGCGACCGTTCGAGCTCGAGCAGCCAGTCCGCCGGGCTCACCGCTCCTCGAGCCAGAGGGCGAGAGCGGCGATCGAGACTGCGTCGGAGAGGCGCTGGATAACACCGACTAGGGAGACGCGCTCGACGTCGACGTCCTCGTCTTCGTCGAGCCGGGCGCCGCTTACCGGCGAAAGGCCCGACGCAATGAAGACGTGCACCAGCTCCGTCGAGTAGGCGGGCACCGCCCAGAAGCGCCCCAGCTCGCGCCATTCCTCGGCTCCAAGCGCGCATTCCTCGGCCAGCTCGCGCACGGCTGCGGAGGCCGCGTTCTCTCCGGGCTCGATCTTCCCGGACGGGAGCTCGAGTGTTACGCCGCCCGAGCCCGGCCGCGTCTGCCGGACGCAAACGAGCCGGTCGCCGTCGACTGCGACGATGACCACCGAAGGGGGGTGCTCGACCAAAGGGATATCCACGGGCCGTAGTATCGCCCGGTGCAACCCGAGGAAATCGCGGCCCGCGTCTGGCCGGGGCAGACGCTCGAGCTCGAGCCGCTGGGGGGCGGGATCACGAACCGCAACTTCAAGGTGGCCGTGGACGGCGACGCCTACGTCCTCCGGATCGGCGGCAAGGACACCGAGCTCCTCGGGATCGACCGCTCGGTCGAGCACGGTGCCTCGGTCGTGGCCGCCCGGACAGGTGTGGGGCCCGACGTCGTCGGCTATGTGGAGCCGGAGGGCTATCTCATCACGCGCTTCGTCCAGGGACGCACGATTCCGCCGGCGGAGATGCGCCGCCCCGAGACGATCGCACGTGTCGCTGCGACGCTTCGGCTCATCCACGACGGTCCTGTTATTCCGGGCCGCTTCGACTCGTTCCGAGTCGTCGAGGCCTACCGGGCGACCGCCGAGGAGCACGGCGTGCGCGTGCCGGAGGCCTACTCCTGGGCACAGAGGTGGGCGGACAGGATCGAGCTCGCCCGCGGCCCGCAGCCGCTCGAGCCCTGCCACAACGACCTCCTGAACGCGAACTTCATCGCCGACGGAGAGCGGATTTGCATCGTCGACTGGGAGTACGCCGGCATGGGTGACCGCTTCTTCGACCTCGCCAACTTCTCCATCAACCACGACTTTGGCAAGGAAGAGAACGCAACGCTCCTGGATGCGTATTTTGGCGCTGCGAAATCGGCAGATTTCGCGGCGTTAAGCCTCATGCGCTTCATGTCCGATTTCCG
>DASXRO010000213.1:0-3270 GCA_036506555.1 Gaiellaceae bacterium | reverse complement strand
GGGCGCGCTCGTGTTCGCGCTCGCGCTCGGCTATGCGCTCTGGGCGCAGGCGCCCCCGCGCGAGCTCTTCGTGGCCGTCGCCCACCCGGGCGCAGGCGTGCCCGCGCTCCTCTTCCTCGCCGCCGCCGCGGGGGTGTTCGCGTACGGGCCGGAGCTCCGCCGCCATGCTCGCCCCGCGACGCTCGGCGCCCTCGGAGCGATCCTCTTTTACGCGATCTCGCTCTCGATCCTCGAGATCGCCGAGCTCGCCACCAACGCGGACATCGACACGAAGTTCCAGCGGGGGCACACCGGCGTAAGCGCTTTCTGGGGCCTCGTAAGCCTCGCGTTCCTCTACTTCGGCCTGACGCGGCGATCGCGCGCGCTCCGCCTCGGCGGCTTCGCCCTCTTCGGAGTGACGCTCGCGAAGATCTTCCTCTACGACCTCGCGTTCCTCTCGTCGCTGACCCGCGCCCTCTCCTTCATCGCGGTCGGCGCCGTCCTCCTGCTCGCCGGGTTCTTCTACCAGCGCCTCAGCGAGCAGCTCGAGGAGCGCGACCGCGCGGCCGCGCCCGGGCCGCCCTCGGGGAACATCGCCTAGCCCTCCGCTAAGGTCAGATCGTGGACGATGTCAAGGCGTTCATCGACGCTGCGCAGGCGTTCTTCAGCGCGCTGGCGTCGGTGGCCTGGGTGCCGCTCACGCTCGCCGTCATGCTCCACGTGACTCGGCTGGCGCTCCGGGTTCGAGCTTGGCAGAACATCCTCCGCGCGTCGCTACCGAGCTCGCGGGTGCCCTACTGGACCGTGTTCGGGGCGTACGTCGCGGGGGTCGGAGTCAACTCCATCCTGCCCGCCCGCGGCGGCGATGTCGTCAAGGTCTACCTGGCCAGGCATCGGCTGCGCGACTCGTCCTACCCGACGCTCGCCTCCACCCTCATCGTCGAGACCATCTTCGACTTCGTCGTGGCCAGCGCCCTCTTTCTCTATGCATTGACGCTCGGGATCCTGCCGGGCGTCCCCGACCTCCCACACGGCCTCGCCTTCGACTGGTCCTTCGTCGTCGCGCACCCGCGGCTCTCCGCCTTCCTCGCCTGCGTCCTCATCGGAGCGGCGATCGTGCTCGTCGGCTGGGCCTCACAACGGGTGGCCGAGTTCAAGCAGAACCTCGCACGCGGCTTCCTCATCCTCGGAGACCGGCGTGCCTTCCTCACGCAGGTCGTTTCGTGGCAGGCGGGCAGCTGGCTCGCGCGGGCAATCTCCGTGTACTTCTTCCTTCGCGCCTTCCACGTCGACGGGGGCTTCCAGACCGTCATCGCCGTCCTCGTCGTCCAGGGGATCTCGACCGTCCTTCCCTTCACGCCCGGAGGCGCGGGAACACAGCAGGCGGTCCTCGTCTATGCCCTCCGCGGCACGGCGGCGGCAAGCGCAGTGCTCGCTTTCAGCGTCGGCATGCAGCTCGTCACCGTGGTCGTCAACGTCGTCCTCGGCTTCGGAGCGGTCGCACTCATGCTGCGAACGCTGCACATCCGGCGCCAACTCTTTGCCGCGCGTGACGATCTCGCCGCGGCCGAATCATCCCCACCCAGATCTCGCTCCGCAGAGCGCGTATGATCACCGAGCGCATGGAACGGACCGTTCGGGGCGGCGAGCGGCAGGCCTATACGGCGGCCGTGACAGATCTCTGGGAAGGGGTCGGGGCGGCGCTCACGCGGCTCGAACGAATGGCGGAGACCCCGTCCGAGGCACTCGTCGAGGAACATACGGACGAGCTCCCGGGGCTCCAGTACGCTCTCCACGCAAGCGCGGAGCTCGCGGTTGGAATCGACCCGCCGGCCTCAGCCGCGACCTTGCATGCCGAGCTCGTCGCCGCCCTCGGTGAGGCTCGAGACGCCACCGCCGACATCGCCTTCGCCCTGGAGACCGGCGATCCCGACGCGGTCGACCTGCTCCTCCCGGAGTGGCGCGGCACACTCTTCCGGGTCCGCCTCGCTCGCCTGCGGGCGCTCGAGCGCTCGCGCGCAATCGCCCGCGAGCGAGCCGCGCGAGCGACCGAGGAGCCTCACAGGCGCGCCTCGGATCGTGCCGGCGTCTCGGCGATCGTCGCGACGGTCCTCGTTCTCGGCGGAGCCTTCCTCTTCACCGCCGGCGCCGTGCTCGTCGCCTGGCCGGTCTGGGCGGCGGGCCTTGCGCTCTTCGCCGGGGGCTTCGTCCTCTACCGCCCGTAACCGCCTCTCGCCGCCAACCGGTTCTTACTTAGAAATGGTACGGACCGGAGGAGAGATGCTGGTGCAGCTCGAGCGCCCGACGGACGACTTTCGCAGGCGCTCGTGGCTCGCCTTCCAGATTGCGCTCGACCGCGACGGGCTACGCAGCGGACGCGGCGCTGAGACGGGCGAGGGTCTCCTCACGACCGAGCAGCTCGATCGACTCGAACAAGCCAGGAGAGACACGCGAGCCCGTAACGGCTACGCGAATTGGCTGAAACGCCTCGCGCGGCGTCATCCCTAGCCGCTCGGCGAGCCCGCGCAGGGTCGCCTCGATGCGCTCGGCTTCGAACGGCTCGACGCCCGCGATGGCCTCTCGGGCCTCGCTGAGCAGCGGTCCCGACCCGTCGAGGAGCTTCGGATCGGGCTCGACCGGCTGGAAGAGGAAGCCGGCGAACGCCGGAAATTCGCCGAGCGTCGCGATCTTCTCCTGTACGAGCGGCGCCGCCCGGCGCACGAGCTCCTCGTCCCACTCGTACCCCTGCTCGCGGAGGAAGGTGACGAGCGCGTCGGCGTATTCGTCCACGGGGAGAGCGCGCAGGTAGAGCCCGTTCAGGTGCGTGAGCTTCTGGTAATCGAAGACCGCGGGGCTCGCGCCCACCCGGTCGAGCGTGAAGAGCTCGACGAGCTCGTCGCGGGAGAAGACCTCTCTGCGGTCGTCGTAGCTCCAGCCGATGAGGGCGAGGTAGTTCAGGAGGGCCGGGGCGAAGTAGCCTATGCTCCGGAACTCCTGCACCGAGACGGCCCCGTGGCGCTTCGAGAGCTTGCGCCCGTCCGGCCCGAGGAGATTGGCCAGGTGCGCGTACTGCGGTACAGGCGCTCCGAGAGCCTCGAGGATGCGGATCTGCTTGGGCGTGTTCGAGACGTGGTCCTCGCCCCGGATCACGTGCGTGATCCCGTCGAGCCAGTCCTCCACCGGCGAGGCGAAGTTGTACGTCGGGCGCCCGTCCGCGCGCACGGCGACGAGGTCCTCGAGCTTCTCGTTGGGATACTCGATGCGCCCGCGAATGAGGTCCTCCCACGCCGT
>DASXRO010000212.1:0-8132 GCA_036506555.1 Gaiellaceae bacterium | reverse complement strand
GGTCGACCGGATCGCCTCTTGGCGCAGAAGCTCGCTGTCGAGCGCGACGGCGGCCTCGCCGAGTATCTGGTCGACGTCCTGTTCGGTCGCCGACACCTCGGCCGGGTCGCCGTCGTAGAGCGTGTCGGTCGTCCCGAGCAGCAGCATGCCCTCCCATGGAACGGCGAAGGAGACGCGGACGCGGTCGTGCGGGATCGTGAGCGCTGCCGACCATCCCCGATCGACCTCGAGGACGACGTGGACGCCCTTGCTGAGCCGGCTGGAGGGCGCGGCCGCCGGGTCTTCGAGGGTTCGCACCCGGTCGATCCACGGCCCCGTCGCGTTGACGACCGCGCGGGCGCGAACAGTCACGGATCCTTCGCCGAGCCGGTCGGCCACGGTAGCTTCCCGCACCCGGCCGTTGGCCGCGCGAAGCTCGACCGCCTCGGCGTAGTTGAGGACCGTGGCGCCGCCGTCCCCGGCGGCTCGCACGTTGGCCAGGCAGAGGCGGCTGTCGTGCGTCCACGCGTCCGAGTAGAGCCCGCACCCCTGGAGCCCTTCGAGGCGCAGCCCGGGGACGCTCTTGCCGGCCCGCTCGGGGGGAAGCACGCCGCCGAGCCGCTCCCGCGCCAGGGTCGAGTAGAGCCACAGGCCCGTCTGGATCTCGAAGCGCCGGTATGGGCCGTCGCGGTACAACGGGAGCAGGAAGGTCAAGCGGCGGACGAGATGCGGCGCGACCACGCGCATGAGCGCCCGCCGCTCCTGGTGTGCCTCGCGCACGAGCCTAATGTCGCCGAGGCGCAGGTAGCGCAGTCCGCCGTGCACGAGCTTCGACGAGGCACTCGACGTCGCGGCGCCGAAGTCGCCGCGGTCGACGAGCGCCACGGCCAGGCCGGCGCGCGCAGCCTCGGCGGCGATTCCGGCCCCGATGATGCCGCCGCCGATGACGAGGAGGTCGAAACGGCGGCTCGCCAGCTCCTCGAGCGCTTGTCCTCGCCAACTTAGATCCACAACGGATTCGTCCAAGCCTTCCCTCCGTTCGAGTCGGCGACCTCAATGCGCCCGTAGGGCGCCTGGCGGGGCGCGACGAGCCGGGCGGCGGTGATTTGACCTTCGGGCGAGCGCTCGAGGATCTCGCCTCGGTAGCAGTAGCCGCGCTCGCCGGCGTTCACGCTCGCTCCTCGCGTCCGCCCCGTCATGAGGGTGAGGCTGCGGGCGGGACTGGTCCTGATCTCGACGGCGCCGTCTTCGACCACGAGGCCCTCGATAGCCGGCCCTGTCGAGCCGTAGAACGACCCTGCGCGCAGTGCCCCGAGCACGGCTTCCGGCGACCGTTCCTCCGCGCGCACCCACGTCCAGGCGAGCGAGCTGTCCGTGCCCGGATGGTGGGAGTCGTCCGTGGCGATCGCAAACCAGGCGCGTCCGTCGGCCTCGAGCACGTCGTCCCAGTGGACCGCCGAGAGCCCGCGCCCGACTTCGATCTCGCAGCCCGCGTTGTAGACCTCGAGGCCGAAGAGGCCTCCGCAGCCGGCGAACTCATGGACTCGCAGGCCGCTCCAGTACGGGTGAGCGAGGTAGGGGACACCGCCCGCCTGCTGGATCCAGCCGACGGTCTCGGCGAGGCCCGGGAACTCCACTCCCGGTTCGACGGGATCGGCGGCCACGCCCAGGCCGAGCACGTGGGCCTCGCGTCCCGGCGCTCCCATCGAGGCGTCGAGCTCCGTTCCCGGGATGACGAGAAGGCGCGCTGTCGAGGGCTCGACGGTGCGCACCCAATGATCGGTGATGACGAGGACGTCGAAGCCTGCGTCCTCGTAGTGGCGCGCCAGCAAGGTGGGCGACATCTCGCCGTCAGAGTTCGTCGTGTGAGCGTGCAGCGCGCACCGGAGCCAGCCGCCCGGCGCGGAAAACGGATTATCCATCTTGAAAGGGAGCCTAACTCCGTGAGACCATCGCCTCCCGACGACTCCCGAGGAGGCCCATATGGAAGACCGCGAGTTGGAGGAGCGCCTGCAAGAAGCGCTCGAGGAAGCCCAGATGACGAGGCGCTCGCTCTTGCGACGCGGTTTCGCCGTCGGGGCGGGGCTGGCCGCCTTCCCGGCGATCGCGGCCGCCTGCGGCGGCGGAGGCGGCGGGGGAACGACCGGCGCAGGCGGGCTCTCCGCGCCGCCCGCGAACGGGAAGAACGTCAAGCTCGCCGACCTCGTCGCGGCTGCGAAGAAGGAGGGCAAGCTCAACACCATCGCTCTCCCGCCCGACTGGGCGAACTACGGCGAGATCATGTCGACCTTCCAGACGAAGTACAGCATCAAGATCAACAACGCGAACCCCAACGGATCCTCGGCGGAGGAGAACCAGGCGGTCAAGTCGCTGAAGGGGCAGTCGCGCGCTCCAGACGTCCTCGACGTCGGCCCCTCGTTCGCGGCCGAGGGAAAGGCCGGCGGCCTGTACGCGAACTACAAGAACTCCCAGTGGGACACCATTCCGGACAACTTGAAGGACGCGGACGGGGCCTGGGTCGGCGACTACTGGGGAGCGATCTCCCTCGGGGCAAACACGAAGGTCGCCCCGCTGCCTGCCAGCTGGGCCGACCTGAAGAAGTCGGACTACAAGGGCAAGGTAGCCTTGAACGGCGACCCGCGTGAGTCGGGCTCGGCGTTCGCCGGCGTGTTCGCCGCGGCCGTCGCCAACGGCGGCTCACTCGACGACATCCAGCCGGGCATCGACTTCTTCAAAGAGCTGAAGCAGATGGGCAACTTCATTCTCGTCGACGCGACTCCGGCAACCGTCGCCAACGGACAGACGCCGGTGACCATCGACTGGGACTACCTCCAGCTCTCCTACGGAAGTGAGTTCAAGTCGAACATCACCTGGGAAGTGACCGTGCCGACGGACGGGGCGGTCGCCAACTTCTACTGCCAGGCGATCAATGCGAACGCGCCCAACCCGTACTCGGCGCGTCTGTGGCAGGAGTTCCTCTACTCGGACGAGGGGCAGCTCCTCTGGCTTAAGGGCTTCTCGCACCCGGTGCGGTTCCAGGACATGTCCGACCGGGGCGTGATCCCGGCGGATCTCCTCAGCAAGCTGCCGTCGGGTGACCTCTACAAGAACGTCGAGTTCCCGACGCCGGAGCAGAACGACAAGGCGAAGCAGATCATCGCCGACGGGTGGGCAGCGGTAGGCGGGTAGGTCCTGGCCGCAACCGCTGAGTCGATCGACGCCGTCCGGCCGGAACGTCCGCATGCCGGCCGGCGGCGTCTGCCGCTCGTTTGGCTGGGCGTGGCGCCGTTCTTCCTCTGGGCGGTCGCCTTTCTCGTCATCCCGGCGATCGCGCTGCTGATCGGCGCCTTCCGGACCCAGGAGGGGGTCTTCACGACGAGGTTCGTGGGCAAGATCTTTCAGGGGCAGTTCCTCGACGCCTACATCAACTCGATCAAGATCAGTCTCATCACGGCCGTGCTCGGGGGGCTGCTCGGGCTCCTGATGGCCTACGCCGCGCTGGCCCCCGGGGCGCCACCGTTCATTCGCTCCGCGCTGACCACGTTCTCGGGCGTGGCGGCGAACTTCGGTGGAGTGCCTCTCGCTTTCGCGTTCATCTCGACGATCGGAACCGTGGGACTGATCACCCGCGGCCTCGACAAGATCGGCATCGATCTGTACGGCCACGGTTTCACGCTGTTCGGCTTCTGGGGCCTCGTCGTGACGTATCTCTATTTCCAGATACCGCTGATGGTGCTCGTGATCACGCCGGCGATCATCGGCCTTCGGAACGAGTGGCGGGAAGCGGCCTCGAACCTCGGCGCCACCGCCACGCAGTACTGGCGTCTCGTCGGCCTGCCGATCCTCATGCCTTCGATCCTCGGCGCGATGGTGCTCCTCTTCGGCGGCTCCTTCGCCGCGTACGCGACCGCGTACGCGCTCACCTCCGGGCACATCGCTCTGACGCCGCTCCAGATCGGCGAGCTCCTCGCCGGCAACGTCCTCTCGGATCCGCACCAGGGCTACGCGCTCGCCTTCGGGATGATCGTGGTCATCTCCGTGGCGATGTCGATCTACTTCGTGCTCGAACGGCGCGCATCCCGCTGGCGGAGAGGGGCCTCATGACCGGACGGATGCCGCGCTCAGGCTGGTTCTGGCTCCTCGTCGGGGTCGCGTACTTCTTCATCCCCCTTGCGGCGACGGCCGAGTTCAGCCTGGAGGACTACCCCGGCTACGGGTTCTCGGCTTACAGCCAGATCCTCAACGACCCGCAGTTCCGGGACACGCTCTGGCTCTCGTTCCGGCTCGCGGTCGCCACCATCGTCGTCAGCCTCGTCCTCTTCGTGCCGACGGTCTACTGGGTGCACCTGCGCCTGCCGCGACTGCGTCCGATGGTCGAGTTTCTGTCCGTGCTCCCGTTCGTCGTCCCGCCGATCGTCCTCGTCGTTGGACTCCTCTACGTCTACAACGTGAACTGGGTGCCGGTGTGGTTCGTGGAGTCGTCGCGATTCCTCGTCCCGGGCTACGTCGTCCTGTCCTTCCCGTTCATGTTCCGCTCGCTTGATGCCTCGTTCCGGGCCATCGACGTGCACACGCTCACGGAGGCCGCCCAGAGTCTCGGCGCGAGCTGGACCAGCACGCTTTTTCGCGTCATCCTCCCGAATGTGAGCGCCGGCGCCCTCTCCGGAGCGTTCCTGACGCTCGCGCTCGTGATGGGAGAGTTCACGATGGCGAACGTCGCCCTCTTCAACACCTTCCCCGTCTACATCAACTACACCGGCCAGACCCAGGCCAACCCCGCGGCCGCGCTGACGATCATCTCCTTCGGGATCACCTGGCTGGCGATGATCGGCATCCTGATGGTCGGTCGCCGCCCGGGCAGGAGCGCCGTGCAGATCGGAGGAGCGCGCTGATGGCGTATCTCGAGCTGCAGGAGCTGAACAAGCGCTTCGGCGACTTCACCGCGATCAAGGAGATCGACATCTCTCTCGAGGGTGGCGAGTTCCTCTCCCTGCTCGGGCCGAGTGGATGCGGGAAGACGACGGCCTTGCGCATCGTCGCGGGCTTCGAGCGCCCGACGAAGGGGCGGGTCCTCGTGGAGGGGAAGGACGTCACCGACGTGCCGCCCAATCGCCGCGACATGGGGATGGTCTTTCAGGCCTACAGCCTCTTTCCGAACATGAACGCCGAGGACAACGTGGAGTTCGGGCTCCGGGTGCGCGGCCAACCGGCCGGGGAGCGTAAGAAACGGGTCGCGCAGCTGATCGAGCTCGTCGGTCTGACGGAGGCGGCGAAGCGCTACCCCCACCAGCTCTCGGGCGGCATGCAGCAGCGCGTGGCCCTCGCCCGCGCGCTCGCGATCGAACCGCGCGTCCTCCTGCTGGACGAGCCCCTGTCGGCTCTCGACGCCCTCGTGCGCGTCCAGCTCCGCGAGGAGATCCGGCGCGTCCAGACTCAGCTCGGGATCACGACGCTCTACGTCACACACGATCAGGAGGAGGCTCTCTCGATCTCGGACCGCGTCGCCGTCCTCTCGAAGGGGCAGATCGAGCAGATCGGCGTCCCGGCCGACATCTACAACGAGCCCGAGACACCCTTCGTCGCGGAGTTCATCGGCACGATGAACCGGCTCGAGGCGACCGTGACAGACGACGGGGAAGTCGACTTCAAAGGCACGCGTCTGCGGGTGGACGAGGTCAGAGGGCGGCGCAGCGGCGAGCGCGTGCTCGTGCTCGTGCGGCCCGAGGCGCTCACGGTCGAGCGGAGCGGGAACGGAGCCGGCCTCGGCGGAGAAGTCGTCGCCCACATCTTCCTCGGCGCCACGACGCGCGTGAAGGTCGACTCGGGGGGACAGGAGCTCACGGCGGACGTGCCGAGCACCCGCGTCTCGACGCTCCCCGTGGGCTCACGCGTCAGCGCGACTTTTCCTGCCGAGAGCGCCCGCGTCCTGGCTCTGGAAGAGCGGCAAGCGTCTCCCGCAGCAGACCAGGCCGGTCGCTGAAGATTCCATCGACGCCGAGCGCGGCGAGCTCTCGCATCCGCGCGGGGTCGTTGACGGTGAAGACGAGCACGGCGAGACCGAGGGACTGGGCGGTCGCCATGACGCGCGGCCGCGCCGATTCGTCGCGGAAGCCGGCGCCCCAGAACCGGGTCGCAGCGGAGGGATCCGGTGGTCGGCCGAGGTGCAGGACGGTTCGAAGCTCAGGGCGGAGGCGGCGCACCGTCTCAACCGCACGGATGCGGAAGGAGAGGACGATCAGAGCATCGGGATCGATCTCGTATCTCTTCAGTGCGGCGAGGACCGCCTCGGTTATCTCCTGCTCCTTGATCTCGACGGCGACCCCAACGCGTCCCTTCAGCGAGTCCAGAACCTCGTCCAGAGTCGGGAGGCCCGGCGGCGGCTCCGGATCGTGGCAGATGACGAGCTCACCCTCGCGGGCGCGGACGTCGAACTCGACGTAGTCGGCGCCCTCCTCGATCGCGAGCTCGAACGCCTCGAGCGTGTTCTCGGGCGCCTCCCAGCAGGCGCCGCGATGGGCGAGCACGAGCGGACGCTTCACCCGAGCAGCCGGCGCAAGAGCCGGACGTCGATTCGCTCGACGATTTCGTCCGCCTGCGACAAGCGCTCCGGGGCCAGCGTTCCGAGCACTGCGACGCACCGCATTCCCGCCCCCTTGGCAGAGGCGACGCCCGCCTCGGTGTCCTCGATGGCGAGGACTTCTTTCGCGTCGATGTGCTCGCCAAGGAGGCTACGCGCCCGCTCATAGCCGTCCGGATAGGGCTTTCCGCGCACAACGTCCTCGGCCGGGACGATCACGGAGATCGCTTCGGAAAGGCCGGCAGCCGCGAGCACGGGCTCGACTTCGGCCAAGGCCGCACCCGTGACGATTCCGACCGGGACCCGGTCGGCAGCGTAGCGGACGGCCGCTCTCGTCTCCTCGGGAACGGTGGAGCCGTCGGCGACCGCCGCTCGATAGCGGCGGATGCGCTCCTCGATGACCTCGTCCACGTCCGGGTGGTCGGGGCCGAGCCAGGTGCGGACGATCTCTGGATCGGACAGGCCGGCCAGCTGGTCGAAGTACTCCTGCGCCGAGAGCGGCTTCCCGTGCTCCGCGAAGAGCTCCATGAAGATCTCGCAGAGGATCGGCTCGTCCTGAGAAAGCGTGCCGTTGAAGTCGAAGACGACGGCGCGGGGCGTCACAGGCGCGAAAGACTACTGAGGTGCCGGCCACCGCACTCGCCTTCGCGCTCGCAGCAGCCGTCCTGCACGCCTTCTGGAACCTCGTCATCGCACGGGCGCGCGACTCGGAGGCGGCGACCGCGGTCGCCCTCGTCGTGGCCCTGGTCGCCTACGCGCCGGTGGCCGTGCTCACATGGCGCGCCGAGCCGGCCGTGGCGCCGTATCTCGTCGTCACGTCGTTCCTCCAGCTCGCCTACGTCATCCTGCTCGCCGCCGCGTACGGCCGCGCGGAGCTCTCGGTCGTCTATCCGATCGCGAGGGGGACGGCCCCCGTGCTCGTGCTGGTCGTCGGCGTCGCGGCGCTCGGCGCGGGCACGTCCGTCCACCAGGCCGCCGGTGTCTGCCTGGTCGGCGTGGGAGTGCTGCTTGTGCGCGGGCTGCGCCGGGCAGCCGATCCCGCCGGAGTCGTCTTCGGTCTCGCGATTGCCGGCTTCATAGCCGCCTACACCCTGGTGGACAAGCACGGCATCCGCTACGCCGCCCCGTTCGTATACCTGGAGTTGTCGATGATCCTCTCCGGAGTCGCGTACTCGGCCGCGCTCCTGCGCCTCCGAGGGCTTGGATCCCTGCGCGCCGAGCTCAACTGGCCCTCCGTCGCCGCCGGCCTCGCCACCTTCGGCGCGTACGGGCTCGTCCTCGCGGCGCTCCAGCGCGCCTCTGCCGCCTCCGTGGCGGCCGTAAGGGAGACGAGCATCGTCATCGCGGCGGCCTTTGCGGCCGCTGTCCTGCGGGAGCCGGTGGGCCCGTCGCGCCTCGCCGGAGCGGCTCTCGTCGCGGGCGGCGTGGCCTTGGTTAGCCTCTGACATGGAGCAAAAGGTCAAGGGGTCCGGCTCGGGTTGTTGGGTTGCTTCTCGGTCGTGAGCAGCGGATGGTCGTGGGCAGCGACGGTGGATCAGACTGACATTCGCCGGTCGGGACGGCATGACTGGTAACC
>DASXRO010000211.1:0-7791 GCA_036506555.1 Gaiellaceae bacterium | reverse complement strand
CCTTAAATGTAGAAATGAAGACCGTCCTCGCTGCCTGCGCGGCGGTGGTCTGCGCCCTCGTCGCGGCTGCGCCCGGCGTAGCCGCGCCGGCCAAACGTCTCCCCGCGCTGACCCCGGTCGCTCACGACGCGCTCACCCGCGCGCTGGGGCGCGGCGAGCTGACGGAGGCCCAGTACGCGCTCGAGCGGGCGCGCTCGCTCTTCCGCCTTGGGGCCGTGCGGCGCGAATTCGGCGACGTTTCAAGACCTGGGCCGAGGGACGGGACGCCGATACTCCGCGACCTCGCGGTTCGCCTGCGCTTCCTACGCGGGACAGACCGTGTCAGAGCCACGACGATCCTGGCCCGGCCAAGCGCGAGCCAGACTTGGTGTGACCCCGACCGGCCCCTTTGCTTCCACTGGGCTACGTCGGGTCGTAACGCGGCCTCTCCAGACGATGTCGCAGACACGGAGGCGACAGTCGCAGGCGTCTACGACCTCGAAGTCGGGACGTATCAGTACTTGCCGCCGCTGTCGGACGGGACCGACGGCGGGAGCGGCAGCACAGACATCTACCTCCGCGACGTCGGAAACGACGGGCTCTTTGGCTACTGCACGACGGACGATCCCCATTTCGACCCCAACTCCACATACGCGTATTGGGACGCCTCGGCTTACTGTGTCGTCGACCAGGACTTTACGAATGCTGTCTACGGCGGCATCGACCCCGACGATGCCCGTGCCGTCACGGCTGCGCACGAGTTCTTCCATGCGATCCAGTTCCACTACGACATTGGCGAGGACCTCTGGCTGATGGAGGGAACGGCGATGGTGATGGAAGACCAGTACGCGGACGACGTCAACGACAACGTCAACTACCTCGGCAACAGCGCGCTCACGTCGCCGGGGACGCCGGTCGACCGGGGCTCGGGGGGGTTCGAATACGGAGCGTGGATCTTCTGGCGCTTCCTGATCGAGGACCGCGGCGAGCTCGCGAACCCGCTCATCATCAAGGAGATCTGGGAGCGGGCCGCCGGAGCAAGCATCGACACAGACGGCTCGGGGCCGGACACGGTCGCGCGGAACGAGTACTCGCTCCAGGCGGCCCGTCGTGTGGCCGCCGCCCGAGGCTCTTCTTTACGCGCCCTGTTCGGAAAATTCGCCCGCGTGAACCGAACACCGGCCCGCTTCTACAGCGAAGGCGCCTCCTACCCGCGCGCCCCGCTCTCCCACACCTACTACTTGGGGCGAACACATCGCGGAACGGGCTGGCAATCGACCCGCCTGCGCCACCTTGCGAGCCGCTACTACGCGTTCAAGCCCGGAAGTAACGCCTCTTCGAACGGAAGACTGCGCGTCCGAGTCGACCTGCCCCGCCGGTGGCGCGGTCCCGAGGCGTATCTACTCGTGCGCAGAACGTCGGGGAGCTGGTACGTCCGCAAGTTCGAGCTGGACTCGAGCGGAGACGATGTGCTTAGGGTCGCGTTCGGGCGCGGGACGATCAGGGAAGTCGACCTCGTCCTCACGAACGCGAGCACCAGGATGCGCTGCGGGCGCGACACCTTCTACTCGTGCGCGGGCGTGGGCGCCGACGACCTGGGGTATTACAAGTTTCGCGCCACCGTCCGCTGATCCAGCTCTTCGGCGCGGGCTACCAGAAGGGGTGCTCTCGGGGTTGGCCCCCGAGCCGATCGCCGAAGCGGAATCGGAACATTCCGTGGTCGACGAGGTCGTCGATGTGCGATTTCAGCCGAGCGAGCATCTCGTCCGCTTCCGCCTGCGTCAGCTCGCCGTCCTCGACCAGCTGGTCGAGGTTCTTTTCGGCCTCGTCCAGGATCGCCTGCTTCAGCCCGTCCACCGACTTGCCGCCAGCCTTGGCGATCTCCGCGAGGGTCTGGCCGGCGTTGAGCTTCGTGCGCAGCTCCGCTTCGGTCAGCCCGAGATAGTCGGCAGCCGCCGAGAGCTTCTCGCCGAACAGAGGCGGGCCTCCGCGGTGGAAATGACCGAAGCGCGGGCCGAACAACGGGCCGGCGAAGGGCGGAAACTCGCCCGCCTGGATGCGGGCCTTCAGCTCGTCGGCCTGCGCCTTCGTGATTTTCCCCTCCTTCAGCGCCGTGTCGACCTGGTCGACCGCGGCGGCCTTCGTCGCGTTCTCGAGCTTCTGGGAGGAGATCCCAAGGTGTCTGGCGACCGAGTCGAGAAAGGACTGGCCGGGCGAGGAAGAACCCTGAGCCGCGGCAATCGCAGCGCCGCCCCCGCCGATGACGGCGAGAGCGACGACTGCGATCGTGAGGGTCTTCCGTGAGCGAAACCGCTTCATGCGCGCATGAAAGCGCGACTTCCTAAGACCGGGCTAAGAAACGCCTAAGACTTCACGTCGGCCGGCTGGCCAGCTCGATCTTCACGGTGTGACTCTGACCCCCGCGGGAGTACGTGATCGCCACCGTGTCGCCGGGCTTCTTCGCGGAGATTGCGCTCGTCAGGCCATCGCCGGAGGCGATTCGCTTCCCGTCTACAGAGACGATCGTGTCGCCCGACTGGAGGCCGGCGTCAGCCGCCGGCGTCCCGGTGCGGACCTCGGTGATCCGCACTGAGGCGTTCACGGTCTCGACGGAGACTCCGAGATAGGCGTGCTCAGCCTTTCCGGTGGAGATCAGCTCCGAGACGATCGACTTGACGGTGTTCGACGGAATCGCGAAGCCGACGCCGTCGTTGCCGCCCGAGTCGCTCTCGATCTGCGCGTTGACGCCGATGACCTGAGCCTCCGCGTTGAGCAGTGGGCCGCCCGAGTTGCCGTGGTTGATAGCTGCGTCCGTCTGGATCGAGTCCTCGATCGAGAAGTTGTTGGGCGAGGTCATCTGCCGGTGGAGGGCGCTGACGATCCCGCTCGTCACCGTGTTCTCGAGCCCGAACGGGCTGCCGATGGCAACGACGTTGTCTCCGACTGCGACTGCGTCCGAGTCTGCGAGGGTGAGCGGCGTAAGCACTGAGGCGGGGGCATCGACCTTGATCACGGCCAGGTCGGTCGAGGGGTCGCTTCCGACGAGCTCGGCCTTGTAGGTCTTTCCGTTCCAGAACCTCACCGAGATGGACGTGGCCCCCTCGACGACATGCTGGTTGGTGATGATGCGGCCGTCGCTGTCGTAGACGAACCCGGAGCCCTGGGCCTGCTGAGTCTGCTGGCCCCCGAAGGGGTTCGGCGACTGGGACGTCGTGACGGTGATCTCGACGACGCCCTTCTGCGTGCGCTGATAGATGTCGGAGACGGACAGGCCGGTTGTGTTGGAGGCCGGCTCGCCGTTGCTGACGGTTTCCTGGCGGACGATGGTTTTCGTCCCTTCGGGAGCGAGCCCGGCGTACGTGGCGGCTCCGCCGACGCCGATAGCGGCAGCGGCGACGAGCACGGCGGCTGTTGAGAGAGTTCGACGGCGAGTCATTGGCGGCCTTCCTTTCGTTCGGTCGCCCCCATGTCACCGCTTGTGACTAAGACGTCCATGAAACGGGGCTAAAAAGTTCCTAAGAAGGGTTCACCGCTTTCTTAGCCTCCTCTCAGGCTGAAAGCGCAGAATGGAACCTATGAGGGTCCTGGTCGTCGACGACGAACGCGCGGTGCGCGACTCCCTTCGCCGCGCCCTCGAGCTCGAGGGCTACGACGTCGAGCTCGCGGCCGACGGGGAGGAGGCGCTCGAGCGTCTCGCTCAGAACGGGGAGCCGGACGCGGTCGTCCTCGACATCCTCATGCCGAAGATGGACGGGTTGGAGGTCTGCCGGCGCCTGCGCCGGGAGGGCCATCGCCTCCCCGTGCTCATGCTCACCGCTCGCGACGAGGTCGAGAACAGAGTCGCCGGGCTCGACGCCGGGGCCGACGACTACGTGACGAAGCCTTTCGCCCTGGAGGAGCTCCTCGCGCGCCTGCGCGCGCTCCTGCGCCGGACGACGAGCGGCTCGGGCGAAGTCCTCCGCTTCGCGGACCTCGAGCTCGACCCGAAAACCCGTGAGGTGCGCCGCGCCGGCGAGCCGATCGAGCTGACGCGGACGGAGTTTTCGCTCCTGGAGCTCTTCCTCCTGAATCCCCGGCAGGTGCTCACGCGCTCGGTCATCTTCGAGCGCGTCTGGGGCTACGACTTCGGGTTTTCCTCCAACTCACTCGACGTGTACATCGGGTATCTACGCCGGAAGACGGAAGCCGGCGAACGGCCGCGCCTCATCCAGACGGTGCGTGGCGTCGGCTACGCCCTGCGGGAGAAATGAGCTTTCGTGCCCGCCTGGCCCTCGTTGCGGCCGCGGCCGTCGCGCTAGCCGTCTTGCTGGCGTCCGCCGTGGTCTACATCGTCGTCCGCGACGAGCTGCGCGGCACCGTCGACGACGCCCTTCGGGGCCGGGCTGCCGAGATCTCCCGCTTCCCCTTGCGCGCTATTCAGGAGGGCGACCGGCCCGTGCTCGAGGGGCCCGGCCTCGGCGGCGCTCCCGGTTACATCCAGGTCGTCCGGTCGGATGGAACGACGATCCGGCCGCCCGAAGAGAGAGTCGAGCTCCCGGTTTCCGATCACGTCTTGTCGGTGGCCAATGGCAAGGGCGGGCCGTTCTTCTCGGACACACACGTCTCCGACGTCCATTTGCGCGTCTTCACGATTCCCGGCAGCTCGGGCTTCGCCGTCCAGATCGCTCGCCCGCTGACGGAGGTCGATCACTCCCTCGACCGGATTCGCTTCTATCTCATCCTCATCGCACTGGGCGGGATCGCCGTCGCCGCGACGCTCGGGCTCGCGGTCACTCGGGCGGCACTCGCTCCGGTGAGGAGTCTGACCGAAGCGAGCGAGCGAGTGACCGAGACCGGCGACCTTTCCGAGCGAATCGAGTCCCGCGGCCAGGACGAGCTCAGCCGCCTCGCCTCGAGCTTCAACACCATGCTGGCCGCGCTCGAACAGTCAACCCAGGCTCAGCGTCAGCTGGTCGCGGACGCCTCTCATGAGCTGCGGACGCCCCTCACGAGCCTGCGGACGAACATCGAGGTGCTGGCCGGGAACCGCAGCCTTCCCGCCGGAGAACGGGAGAGGCTGCTCCAAGACGTCGTCGAGCAGTTGGGAGAGATGACGACGCTGATCGCAGAGCTGATCGAGCTCGCCCGGGGTGACCAGCCGCTCGCAGAGCCCGAGGACGTCCGTCTCGATCTCATCGCCGCGGATGCGGTCGACCGTGCGAGACGCAACAGGCCCACCGTCACTTTCACGACGAGCTTCGCGGAATCGCTCGTGCACGGCGACCGGGCAACGATCGAGCGCGCGGTGGGGAACCTGCTCGACAACGCGGCCAAGTGGAGCCCGGCGGACGGCGAGGTGGAGGTGCAGGTGCACGACGGCGAAGTCATCGTCCGCGATCACGGGCCCGGTATCGACGACGAGGACCTACCCTTCGTCTTCGACCGCTTCTACCGGGCGCGTTCCGCCCGCGGCATGTCCGGCTCCGGCTTGGGACTGGCGATCGTCCGCCAGGTCGCCGAGGCCCACGGCGGCTCCGTCTTCGCGGAGCGTGCCGAAGGCGGCGGCACTCGCATGACCCTGCGCCTGAACGGCCGGCTCCCTCCCGAGAAATAGAAGCGGGCTTCCTCCACGGCGAGGGCGACAGCGATGGGAACGGTCGCGGGAAGCGTGTCCGTGACGAGGAAGAAGAACGACCACCCGACCGCGAAGACCGCGACGAGGAACGTGGCGAGTCCACGCCGGCGACCCTCGACGGCAAGCACGGCGCCGAAGGCGGCTGCCACGAACAGGTCCGCGTATTCCATCGACGCGCTTCCGAGCACGACGCGCTGAAGCTGCGGGCCTACCGCGGGTGCCGCCAGGACGATGGGGCGGCTCGCCTCCTCGAGCCGGTGCATGAGCGCAACCGTGAGATCAACTGCAGCCCAGATCCCGATCCCGATCTTGGCGACCCGGCTGGGGAGGATCCCGACGACGACCACGGCGAGAGCGACGGTGTTCAGCGCGACGAGGGCAAGCCCGGCCGCCTCTCCCGCCGTCCCGCGCGGGTCCACCCAAGCCAGAGCGAAGAGGGCGCCCACCAGGAGGACAAGTCCCGGATGGTGCAGACGGAGAGCCCAGCCAACACCGAGCGCCGCGAGCAATGGAACGGCGACGAGCGCCAGCGTGGACAGGCTGTCCGCGAGCGCAGACGCAACGGGCGGAAGGAACGTCGCAGCGGTGATGGCGGCGGCGGGCCCGACGAGGAGCAGCCAGTGCGAGCGGAGCGCCGCGAGCAGGCGGTTTCGCGGAGCGCGCGGAAGCAGCACCAGAGCGGCCTGAACGAGGCCGAGCCCCCAGAAGTAGGCGTAGCCGGCAAGACTCATGGCTCGCTTTTCACTACAGCAGAAACCTCTGGGGTTAGGCTGGCGCCCATGCGCCTCCCGCACGAGGTGGCGGTGGTCGGGGCCGGCACAATGGGCGCCGGCATCGCGCGCGTGTTCGCGGACGCGGGCACTTCGGTGCGACTCTGCGCCCGGCGCGAATCGAGCCTCGAAGCGGCACGCGCCCGTCTCGGCGAGAGCGCGACACACGTGCAGCTGACCACTTCGGCCGACGAGGCGCTCCAGGGGGCCGAGTTCGTGATCGAGACGATCGTCGAGGAAGTCAAGGCGAAGCGAGCTCTTCTTGCGAAAGCGGAAGAGCTCGCCTTGCAGAAGGCGATCCTGACGACGAACACCTCGTCGCTTCGGCTGGCAGCGCTCGCGGGCGAGCTCCGGAACCCTCAGCGTTTCGCGGGCCTGCACTGGCTGAACCCGCCGGAGCTCGTCGAGGTGGTCGAGGTCGTGGGCGGCGAGCACACCGCCCCCGAGACCCTCGAGACGCTTTCGAACTGGATGGAGGAGCTGGGAAAGGCGCCTGTCGTCGTCCAGCGGGACACCCCCGGATTCGTCGTCAACCGCCTCCAGTACGCCCTGCTCCGGGAGGCATATGCGCTCGTTGACGCGGGTGTTTGCTCCTTTGCCGACGTCGACCGCGCCGTCACCCACGGCCTTGGCGCACGCTGGGCCGCAATCGGGCCGTTCGAGACGATGGACCTCGCCGGGCTCGACGTCCATTCGGCCGTCGCCGAGAACCTGTGGCCGGAGCTGGCGAACACGAGCGAGCCCTCGCCCACGATCGCGAAAGCGCTCGAGAGCGGCCACGGGCTGCGCGGCGACAATTCCCCCGAAGCTCGGGCAGCGCTGCGAGAACGCCGAGATCGCGTGCTACGGACCCTGCGTGATCTTCGGTAAAAGCTCCAGGGCCTCGGGATAACCAGCATCGGCGTAGCGGGCGACGCCGAGAGCCGGATCGGTCCAGAAGACTCGGCGGAGCTTTCGTTCCGCCAGCTCGCTCCCGTCCGCGACGACGACCATCCCCGAGTGGATGGAGCGCCCGATGCCGACACCGCCCCCGTTGCCGATGGCGACCCAGCTCGCCCCCTGCGCAGCGTTGAGGAGCGCCGAGAGAACGGGCCAGTCGGCGATCGCGTCGCTTCCGTCGCGCATGCCCTCCGTCTCTCGCGTGGGCGAGGCGACGGAGGCCGGATCCATGTGGTCGCGTCCGAGTGCCAGCGGCCCGCACTCGCCCGAGCGAACGAGGTCGTTCAGCGCCAGGGCGACCCGGTCGCGTTCCCCGAGCCCCAGCCAGCAGATCCGCGCGGGGAGCCCCTGCGGCGGGACCCGCTCGCGGGCGAGCTCGATCCAGGAGCGAAGCGAGTCGGTGCCGACCACCTCCATGAGAGCGTCTTCGCTCCTCCGCAGGTCCTCGGAGTCGCCGCTGAGGCAGATCCAGCGGAACGGTCCGACGCC
>DASXRO010000210.1:0-11995 GCA_036506555.1 Gaiellaceae bacterium | reverse complement strand
AGCTCGTCCTCGGCTTCCTCGCCGTGCTCGACGATGTCGCCTTCCTTGAAGAGGACGTCCTGGAGAACGGTGCGCCATTTGGGCCTGCGCCGTGCGAGGAACTCGAGGTTCATGGCGAAGTGCTTGAACTCCTCCTGCTGCGCGTTCTCCATGACCGAGCGCGCCTCGGGATCGCGTTCGAGCGCGAGGCGCTGCTCGTACCAGTCGATCGCTTCGGCCTCCTCGATGAGGGAAACGCAGATTCGGGCGAAGGTGCGAACCTCTTCCGGCAGCTCGCCGGGGGGCTCGTGGTACTGCTCGAAGGGCACGATTTCATTTCTCCCACGAAGCGGTCAGCCCAAACCGCGGAGCCGCTAGCCTCTCCCGGATGAACGTCGTCGCGCTGGCCGAGCGTGCGGGCCGCCGCCCCGGCCTGCGCCGCCTGCTCGCCTGGGGAGCTCCGGCGCTCTATCTCGCCTTGCTCATCTTCTTCCTCGTCCGCGACGGCATTC
This sequence comes from Gaiellaceae bacterium, assembly GCA_036506555.1. Classification (GTDB taxonomy): domain Bacteria; phylum Actinomycetota; class Thermoleophilia; order Gaiellales; family Gaiellaceae; genus JAIBJP01. The sequence goes on along the minus strand of DASXRO010000210.1, from coordinate 11,504 downwards.
CGCTCTCGCGCGACCGCCTGCTCATGTGGATCCTGCTCGGCCTTCTCGCCTTCTCGACGACCAACGTGCGCGGCTGGATGCGAGGCGTCCTCTTCGAGTGGCTTCCCTTCGCGCTCATCCTGTGGGTGTACGACCTCCTGCGCGGGCAGGCCGACGGACTCCTCTTCCAGACGCGCGTGTATCCCCAGATTCACGCGGAGGAATTCCTCTTCGGCGGCGTGGAGCCGACGGTGTGGCTTCAGGACCACCTCTGGCATGGGGATTTCGATCTGCGCTGGTGGGACTACGGCGCCTGGGGCGTCTACGTGAGCTACTTCCTCGGCACGTACCTCGTCGCCGGAGCGCTCTGGTTCTTCGCGTACCCGTATTTCCGCCGCTTCGTGGCGATGGTCTCCCTTCTCGCGCTCATGGGCTTCACGACCTACGCCTTCTTCCCGGCGGCGCCGCCCTGGATGGCCAGCGAGCTGGGCGCCATCGACCCGACGACGCGCACGATGGGAATCGTCTGGAGCCACATCCCGATCGCGCACTTCAACACGCTCTTCGAGAAGGGCTCCCAGTACGCGAACTCGGTGGCGGCTGTGCCCTCGCTCCACGCCGCGTACACGCTTCTCATCGCGATCTACCTGTGGCGGTTCGCGCCCTGGTGGGGCCGCGTCCTCCTGGCCTTGTACCCGTGGGCGATGGCCTTCGCGCTCGTCTACACGTCGGAGCACTACTTCGTCGACATCCTGCTCGGCTGGATCTACTGCCTCTTCGCCTACTGGGCGGTCAACCGGATCGCGGCCCGGATCGAAGCCCGGCGGGCGGAGCCCCAGCCCGCCCCGGCTACCTGATCTCGAAGCCCTGGAGCCCTTCCGGCTCCTCCTCGGTGACGTCGACTCGGTCGACGCGGGCGCCCTCGGGCCCCTGGTGCGCGAAGGCGAGGATGCGCTCGACCGCGTGGGGATCTCCTTCGAACACCGCCTCGACGGTGCCGTCCCAGGCGTTGCGGGCCCAGCCTGACACTCCGTGCCGCTCCGCGAGCTGGCGCAGCGAGTCGCGGAAGAAGACTCCCTGCACCCATCCGTGGATGACGACCCTCCGCCGCACCACGCGGGATAGGCTAGGCGACCATGCCGTACCGGATCGAGATCGACCTCATGACGTGCGTCGGCTTCGCCGACTGCACGCGCACGGCACCCGGCGTCTTCCGGCTCGACGAGCTCGCGAACCAGTCTTCGGTGGTCGATCCGGCCGGGGCCGACGACGAGCGGGTGCTCGAGGCCGCCGAGGGCTGCCCGGTCTCGGCGATCTCGCTCTACGACGAGTCGGGTCGGCTGGTCTTTGGCGGCCGTTGAGGGCTTGACGAAACATCATCTGTGCCGCCGGAGGCGCGCCGCTCGCCCTGAGGCTGCGTCCTCGGTCGCCCACGTATCTGGAATCGATACGAGGGCTCCCTGCGTCCTGGCCTCAGAACGACCAGCCCGTCCCGGCGACGAGTGACGTTCCGCCAATCCCTCAGCTTCGTCGGGCGCCTGGCCGGGGCGCGCATCGGCGTGACGTTCAACTTCTACCGCGAGGGAGCGGGCGCGGACGTTCGCCGGGAGCGGCTTGCGCACTACCTCGCCGCACGGCGGCGCTCGCGCTTTCTGCTCGTAGGCGAGGCCGCGGGCTACCGCGGCGCGCGCGTCAGCGGAGTCCCGTTCACGTCGGAGCGCCAGCTGACCGGGCTCGGCCAGGCGGAGGCGAGCGCGACGATCGTGCACCGCGTCCTTCGTGAGCTGGGTCTCGAGGACGACGTCCTCCTCTGGAACCTGGTTCCCACGCACCCGCACCGCCCCTCGGAGCCCTCGTCGAACCGGCCGCCGAACCAAGCTGAGATCGCGGCGGGCCGGCGCTTCCTGGACGAGCTTGCGCGCGGCCGCCGTGTCGTCGCGATCGGGCGGCTCGCGGAGCGGGAGCTCGGCGAGCCATACGTCCGCCACCCGTCTCACGGTGGGGGGAACGGCTTCCGGGACGGTTTAATCCGGGTCCTTCGTGGCTGAGCGCCCGCTCCCCATCCGCCGGAACACGATTCTGCTCTCGGCGTCGCTCGCGGCCAACTCCGCGATGCTCCAGCTGTCGGCCGCGGTTGCGACGCTCACGGTCGGTCTCGTGGTCGGGGTGAAGGGGCTCGTCGGCCTCGGTCCGGCGATCGTGCTCGGGACGGGCGCCCTTTCCGCCCTTCCCGCCGGTCGCGCGATGGACCGCTTCGGGCGGGTGCCGGTGCTCGTCACTGGCTTCGCGCTCGGCGTAATCGGCGGTGTCCTGGCCGCCATCGGAGCAGGCTTCGACCTGGCTCTACCCGTGCTCGTGGGCCTCGTGTTCGTGGGCGCCGCGAGCGCCACCGCTCTGCTCGCCCGGACGGCCGCCGGGGACATGTACCCGCCCTCACGCCGGGCGCGCGGGATCGCGTTCGTCCTCTTCGGCGCGGTCTTCGGCGCCATCCTGGGCCCAGCCGTCTTCAGCCCCCTGCTCGCCAATCGGGATCTCGACGCCGACGCGCTCGTCTGGCCCTGGCTCGCCGCCTCCGCCTTCATGGTGCTCGGGCTCCTGCTCGTGGCCGCCGTGAGGCCCGATCCACGCCGGATTGCCCAGCAGATCGGCGCAGCGGGTGAGCCTCAGACGGGCGAGACCACCGCGAGGCTGGCGGAAATCCTTCGCCGTCCGGGTGTCCTGCCTGCGCTCCTCGCCGCGCTCGCGAGCTTCTCGGTGATGGTCGGGATCATGACGCTGACAGGCGTCGTCGTCGTCCAGCACGGACACCCGGCGGACGTCGTCTTCCCGATCATCGGAGCGCACGTGATCGGCATGTATGCGCTCGTGATCGTCGTCGGCGATCTCATCGACCGCATCGGGCGAAGCCGTGCCCTCGTCGGCGGCCTCATTCTCATGGCGGCCTCGGCCGCGAGCCTCCTGTGGGTGACGAGCGTGGTGGCGCTTGCCTTCTCGCTCTTCGCACTCGGGCTGGGCTGGAGCCTCTCCTTCGTAGCGGCGACGGCTCAGCTCGCCGACCGAACGAGCGCAGCCGAGCGCGGGAGGCTGCTCGGCTTCAACGACCTCCTCTCCGGGCTCACCGGGGCCGGCCTATCCCTCCTCGGCGGGTACGCCCTCGACGCCATCGGAGTCGCCGCCCTGGGCGTCGGCGGACTGCTCCTCGCTCTCGCTCCCGCCGGCTGGATCGTGCGCTACTCCCTGCGGGTCAGGGCGCTCGGCCTCGCGCCCTCCAGGGCCGACTGACGGCTGCTAGAATCGCCCTTCGGCGGACGCTAGTCCGCCGTCTTTCTGCCCTATGAAGACCTACTCCGCCAAGCCGAAGGAGATCGAGCAGCGCTGGTACCTCGTCGACGCCGAGGGCCAGACGCTCGGGCGTCTCGCCACGCGCATCGCCGACACCCTGCGCGGCAAGCGCAAGCCTGAGTACACGCCCCACATCGACACCGGCGATTTCGTCGTTGTCGTGAATGCCGAGAAGATCTCCGTCACCGGCAAGAAGCGAGAGGACAAGATCTACTACCGCCACTCCGGCTACCCGGGCGGGCTGCGCGAGCGGACGCTCGGCGAGGAGCTCGAGCGGCGCCCGACCGAGGTGTTGCGCAGGGCCGTCAAGGGCATGCTTCCGCGCAACCGCCTCGCGCGGCGCCAGCTGACGAAGCTCAAGATCTACACGGGCCCGGAGCACCCGCACGAGGCCCAGAACCCGGCTCCGCTACCTTGAGAGCCGAATGAACCAGATCGCCCAGTACCGAGGCACCGGCAAGCGGAAAACCTCCGTGGCCCGCGTGATTCTTCGCCCCGGCGACGGCGCGACGTGGATCAACGGCCGGACGATCGAGGAGTACTTCCCCCGCCAGGCGCTGCGCACAATGGCCACTGCGCCGCTCAAGGTCGCGGGCATGGAGGGCCGCTTCGATCTCCGTGCCCGCCTCCAGGGCGGCGGCCCGTCCGGACAGGCCGGCGCGCTGCGCCACGGGATCGCCCGCGCGCTCGTCGAGGCCGACCCCGAGCTTCGCACCGTCCTCAAGCGCGAGGGCTTTCTCACCCGCGACGCCCGGATCGTCGAGCGCAAGAAGGCAGGCCTGCACAAGGCGCGCAAGGCGCCGCAGTTCTCCAAGCGCTAGCTCATTGCCGCGCCGATACTTCGGCACCGACGGGGTCCGGGGCGTCGTCGGCAACGATCTCACCGACGGCCTCGTCGAGCGTCTGGGCCGGGCATTTGCCAGGTGGGGGGCGCGCGAGGTACTCGTTGGACGGGACACCCGGGCTTCGGGCGTCCGGCTCGAGGAAGCGCTGATCGGAGGCCTGGTGGGGGGCGGAGCGGACGTGGCTCGCGGCGGCGTCCTCCCGACGCCCGCGGTCGCGCTGCTGGCAGGGGATGCGACCGGGGCAGTCATCTCGGCCTCCCACAACCCGCCTGAGTACAACGGCGTCAAGTTCTTCGCGCCCGGCGGCCGCAAGCTGGCGGACGAGGAGGAGGAGGCGATCGAGCAGCTGCTCGAAGCGCCCGCGACGAATGGGGGCCGGGTGCGCATCGACGAGGCGGCCGGGGATCGCTACGTCGACCTCGTGTGCGAACGTTTCGGCAGCGCGCTCGAGGGCCTTCGGGTCGTACTCGACTGCGCGAACGGTGCGATGTACGCGGTGGCTCCTGCGGCGTTCCGGCATCTTGACGCTCATGTTGCCATAGTAGGCAACACACCGGACGGCACGAACATCAACGTCGGCTGCGGCGCCACCGACCTCTCGCTTCTCCAGGCGACGGTGCGCGACGGCGAGTTCGACCTGGGTGTCGCCTTCGACGGGGACGGCGACCGGATGTTGGCGGTCGATGCGGCCGGAACCGAGCTCGACGGCGATCAGATCCTGGCGGTGCTCGCGCTCCAGCTCGGCGTCGAGCTGGTCGCGGTGACACAGATGACGAACCTCGGTTTCCACCGGCTGATGGAAGAGCGCGGTGTTCAGGTCATAACGACCGATGTCGGCGACCGGTACGTGCTCGAAGCGCTCCGGCGCGAGGGCGGGCTGCTCGGCGGCGAGCAGTCCGGCCACATCGTCTACCTCGACGGGCATACGACCGGCGACGGGCTTGCCGGCGCGCTGCTCCTCTGCCGCGCCGTCGCCGAAAGCGGCAAGCCCCTCGCGGAGCTCGCGGCGCAGATGCCCAAGTACCCGCAGGCGAAGACGAATGTCCCGGTGCGCTCGAAGACCATCTCGGCCGACCTTCGCCGACGGATAGAGGAGCTCGCGGGCGGGGGGCGGGTCGTCGTCAGGCCCTCCGGGACCGAGCCCGTGGTGCGCGTGCTTGCCGAGGCAGAGAGCCAAAAAGACGCCTCCGAGCTCTGTGCTAGGATCGCGGCTCTCGTCTCGCGAGAGCTCGGCTCCTAGCCGGGGTTAGGTTTTCGGGACCCTGTCCAGCGCAAAAAGGAGCTGGCCGTGTGCGGGATCATCGGATACGTAGGCGACAGGGCCGCCAGGGACCTGCTCCTGCAGGGCCTCGAGCGACTCGAGTACCGCGGCTACGACTCCGCCGGGATCGCGCTCCTCGAGGACGACGGTCTGGAGTACGTGCGGGCGGTCGGCAACCTCGACCAGCTCAAGGCCGAGACCGGGCTGGACGGCTCCCAGTCGACCACCGGTGTGGGTCACACGCGCTGGGCCACGCACGGAAAAGTCTCGTACGAGAACGCCCACCCGCTCACCGCGTGCGTCGACGACGAGCTTGCGATCGTCCTGAACGGCATCGTCGAGAACTTTCGCGAGCTGAAGGATTCGCTCGCCGAGGACGAGCACGCCTTCTCCTCCGAGACGGATGCGGAGGTCGTCGCCCACCTCATCGAGCGCCACTACAAGGGCGACCTCGTCCGGGCGGTGAGCAACGCCTACTCCGAGCTCGAAGGGCACTTCGCCTTCGTCGTCATCCACCGCGATCACCCCGACATGCTCGTCGGCGCGCGGCTCCAGTGCCCGCTCGTCGTCGGCATCGGGGAAGGGGAGATGTTCCTCGCCTCCTCGATCGCCGCCTTCCTGCGGGAGACCCGCCGCGTCCAGCTGATCGAGGACGGCGAGGTCGTCGCCATCACGAGGGACGGCGCGAGCTTCTACTCGGTCGAGGACGGCCCGCGCGACCGCGAGGAGTTCGAGGTCGACTGGGACGACGAAGCCGCCGAGAAGCACGGCTTCGAGACGTTCATGCTCAAGGAGATCTACGAGCAGCCGCAGGCGGTGGCCGACACGATCGGCGAGCGGATCCGCGGCGGCCGGCTCGTCCTGGACGACATCGGCTTGACCGAGCTCGAGATCCAGAACCTGCGGCGCATGGTCGTCCTCGCGACCGGGACGGCCTACCACGCAGGTGTCGTCGGCCGCTACGTCATCGAGGAGTGGGCCCGCCTCCCCTGCGAGCCGGACATTGCGAGCGAGTGGCGCTACCGCAATCCGGTGCTGACGAGGGACACGCTCGTGGTCGGAATCTCCCAGTCCGGCGAGACGCGGGACACGATCCACGCCGTCCGGCTGGCCAGGGAGAGCGGCGCGCGCACCGTGGCGATCACGAACATGATGGGGACCCAGATCACCCAGGAGGTCGAGAAGGTCCTCTACACGCGCGCCGGGATCGAGATGAGCGTCGCGGCGACGAAGACGTTCACGGCGCAGGTCACCCTCCTCTACCTCCTCGCTCTTCAGCTTGCCCAGGTGCGGAACACGCTCCCGGCAGAGGAGATCTCGAAGCTGGTCGCCGAGGTCGGCGCGTTGCCCGAGAAGATCGGCGCCTACCTGGACGGCGACCACCCCATCGAAGAGATCGCCCAGCGGCACTACCGCAAGCCGTTCTTCCTGTATCTCGGCCGCCACATCGGCCTGCCGGTCTGCCTCGAAGGCGCGCTCAAGCTCAAGGAGATCTCGTACATCCCCACCGACGCCTACTCGGCCGGGGAGATGAAGCACGGGCCGATCGCGCTGCTCGATCCGGAGACGCCCGTCGTGTGCATCGCCACCGACTCTCACGTCTACGACAAAGTCGTCTCCAACATCCAGGAGGTGCGCGCGCGGGGTGCGGAGGTGATCGCCATCGCAACCGACGGCAATGAGGACATCCAGCATCACGCCGACGACGTGGTCTTCGTGCCACGCACTCATCCGTTTCTGCAGGCGACCGTCGCAGTGGTGCCGCTCCAGCTCCTCGCCTATCGAATCGCGCGCCTCCGGGGTCTCAACATCGACCAGCCCCGGAACCTGGCCAAGACAGTCACCGTCGAATAGGCGTGAGGTCGAGCCCCCGGGGCAACCGGGGCTCACTCCTGCTTCAGGCGGGTGGTTGCCGAAGCCGCTTCGTCTGGCCTCGGCGTTTCTTCTCCTCGAGCCGCCGTTCGCGCGCGGCGGCCGACGGCTTCGTCGGGCGGCGCTTGCGCTCCACGCGCAGGCCCGCTCGAATCGCCGCGGACAGCCGCTCCAGCGCGAGCTCCCGGTTGCGAGACTGGCTCCGCTCGTCCTGCGCGACGGCGCGCACGACCCCGCCCGCCCGGTTGATCAAGCGCTTCTTCTGGGCAGCGGTCAACGTCGCGGAGGCCGCCACGTCGAAGAGCGCCTCCACGCGCGTCTCGGTCTTCTGCGCGTGTTGTCCGCCGGGCCCGCTCGAGCGCGAATAGCGCAGCTGGATCTCGTCGAGCGGGATGGCCACTCTGCTCGTCACCTGAATAGACTCGGGCCGGATGACGGCCATTCTGCTCGACATCGACGGCGTCCTCCATGTCTCCGGCGAAGCGATCCCCGGCGCGGCCGAGGCTGTTCGCGCGCTGCGCGCCGAAGGCCACCGGTTGCGCTTCGTCACCAACAACACGACGCGGGCGCGCTCCCAGCTGGCGGCCGAGCTCCGCGAGATCGGCATCGAGCTCGAGGAGGAGGAGCTGGCCACCACGCCGCTCGCGGCCGGGCGGCTTCTGGAGGGGCTGCGGGTCCTTCCTCTGACGATGGCCGCGATCCAGGACGACCTCGCTCGACACGTCACCCTCGTCGAGGACGGCGCAGAGGTGGTGCTGGTGGGAGGCGCCGACGAGACACCCGAGACGGGCGAGGTCTTCGCCTACGAGAACCTCAACCGGGCGTTCGCCGAGCTGCGCGAAGGCGCGCGGCTCGTCTGCCTGCACAAGAACCGGTGGTGGCAGACCTCCCGCGGCCCGCTGCTCGACGCCGGTGGGTTCGTCGCCGGGCTCGAGTACGCGGCCCAGACGCAGGCGGAAGTGGTCGGCAAGCCCACGGCGGCCTACTTCGAGGCCGCGCTCGCCCAGCTCGACGCCGCGCCGGGCGAGGCGGTCATGGTGGGCGACGACGTCGAGGCCGACATCGGCGGCGCGAAGCGGCTCGGCATGCACGGCGTCCTGGTTCGGACCGGGAAGTTCAGAGCGGCGGCCCTTCGCGAGGCCGATCCGCAACCCGACGGCGTCATCGACTCGATCGCCGATCTGCCGGGGTATCTCGCCGCATGAACGTCGGCCTCGATCTGATCGAGATCGGACGAATCGAGCGCGCCCTCGCGCGCTACGGCGCCTTCCGAGAGCGCTGTTTCACCGAGTCCGAGCGGGCCTACTGCGATTCACGGCCGAACCCGGCCCAGCACTACGCGGCGCGGTTCGCCGGCAAGGAGGCCGTGGGCAAGGCGCTCGGCTTCGGCGTTGCCCGCGCGTTTGCCTGGAAGGACGTCGAGATCGCGGGGCGGCCCAAGCCCGACGTTCGGCTGACGGGCCGCGTCGAGGAGTGGGCCGAGCGAATGGGCGCCGGCCAGATCGACCTCTCGATGACCCATTCGAAGGGACTTGCCGCCGCAGTCTGCGTCGTCGCCCATGTGGGCTGAGCCGCTCTACACGGCGGCGGAGATGCGCGCCGCCGAGGAGGCCTACGACGGGCCGACGCTCGAGCTCATGGAGCGTGCCGGCGTGGCCACGGCCGAATCGATCCTGAGCCGCTATCCGGATGCAGGAAGCATCTCGGTTTGGTGCGGGACCGGGTCGAACGGCGGCGACGGGCTCGTGGTCGCCCGCAAGCTGCGCGAAGCGGGACGCGCGGTCGAGGTTCGGATGATCGGCGACGAAGCGAAGGCCAGAGGAGACGCGGCCGAGAACCTCAAGCGCGCCCGTGAGCTCGGCATCGTGTTCACGAACGAGGGGAGTGCAGGCGAGGTGGTCGTCGACGCGCTCTTCGGAACCGGCTTCTCCGGCAAACCGCGACGCGACGCCGCACAGCGCATCGAGGAACTGAACAGTCTCGACGTCCCTGTCGTCGCCGTCGACGTGCCAAGCGGAGTCGACGCCTCGACGGGCGAGGCGGCCGGCCCCGCGGTCGAGGCGGATGCCACGGTTACCTTTCACGGCCCGAAGGTCGGTCTCGTGGTCGCGCCCGGCCGCTTCCACGCCGGCGAGGTCGAGGTCGCCGGCATCGGCTTGCAGCCCTCGGAGACCCGGCACAGCCGCGTTTCCCCGCAAATCCTGGACCTCGTTCCCCGCCGTGGCCCGGCCGACAACAAGTACTCGGCGGGGTCGGTTCTCGTCGTAGGCGGCTCCACGGGGAAAACGGGTGCGGCCTCGCTCGCCGCCGAGGCGGCTCTTCGCGCGGGCGCCGGCATCTGCACGGCGTGCGTTCCCGCTTCGCTCAACATCGTCTTCGAACAACGCTTCGTCGAGGTCATGACCCGCCCCTGCCCGGACGAGGACGGCGTCATGACGCTGGACGCAGCGGACGCGATCCTCGAAGCGGCCGAACGGGCGACCGCGGTCGCGCTCGGCCCGGGCCTCGGCCGGACGGACAGTGTGCGCGCGCTGGTGGCCTACCTGCTCGACCGGCTGGAGAAGCCGATCGCGCTCGACGCCGACGGGCTCTGGGCCCTGACGGGCCATCTCGACTGGGTCTTCGCCCGCGACTCGCCGACCGTCCTCACTCCGCACGAGGGCGAGCTCGCACGCCTGCTCGGCCGTAAGTCGGAATGGGTGCGGTCTCGGCGGCTCCATGCGGCCCAGGCGGGCGCGGACGACGTCGGCGCAGTCGTCCTTCTCAAGGGAGTAGACACGCTCGTTGCGGCACCCGGGCGCGGCGCGCTCGTCTCCGACCTCGGCAACCCCGGCCTCGCGACCGCGGGCGCCGGTGACGTCCTCACGGGCGTGGTCGCCGCCTTCCTGGCGAAGGGGATGGAGGCGCGGGTCGCCGCCGCCGCGGCTGCCGCGGCGCAAGGGGTTGCAGCAGGGCTGGCCGCCGAAAGCCACGGCAGCGCCGGCCTGCTCGCACGCGACGTGGTCGAGGCGCTCTCGCCCGCCTTGACAGCGGTCGGGTCGAGTTAGAGACTCGCGTTACAAGAACGCCCTTCCGGGGGGAGCCCGAAAGGAGGAGACCATGATTCGACTTGGGCTCCTGGCAGGTTTGGCGGTGACGGTGCTCACGCTGACTGTTTCTGCGTGGGCTGCCGGGCCGCTGCACGACAAGAGCACGTTTTCCGGCAGCTTCACGTTCAACGCGGGCGAGCTCTGCGATTTCAACTACGTGCAAGAGTTCACCGTCGTCGACAACGCGTTGATCTACGGCGACCCGGAGAACCCGGACAAGGTCCTCGTCCAAGAGACGCAGTACGTAACCCACACGAATGTCGACACGGGTTACTCGCTCTCGGAGGTGGATCACCTCGCGCTCACGTTCACCTTGGCTGACGCCCACTTCAAGCAGGTGGGCATGTTCTGGGCTCTGCGGGACGCAGACGGGAAGTTCGTCGTCCAACAGGCGGGTCAGCTCGTGTTCAACACCGACACCGGCGAGGTCGTGAAGGTGACTCCGCACTTCGATCCTGACTTCGCTGCGATCATCTGTCCGGCGCTGGGGGGGAATCCGGCGTAAGGAAGGAGCTGGAGGGGGGGCCGCAGTTGGTCGCCCCCTCCGGCCAGCGGCCGTCCGTGGTAGGGATGCCTCTCTGATGAGGCGCTCGGAGATCACGATCGACCTCGGCGCCCTGCGGCGCAACGTCGCCCGCATGCGCGATGCTGCCGCGCCCGCCGAGCTCTGGGCGGTCGTCAAGGCCGACGCGTACGGCCACGGCCTGCTCGACGCGGCGCGAGCCGCCCGCGAGGCGGGCGCTGCGGCGCTGTGCGTCGTGACGGTGGGGGAAGGAGCAGCGCTTCGCGTGGCTCTCCCCGACGCGCGCATCCTCGTCATGGCGCCACTGGGGCCGGGCGACGACGAGATTGCGCGCAACTCGAACCTCGAGGTCGCCGTTTCCTCCGCGAAGGTTCCCCAAGGGCTGCCTCTGCACCTGAAGATCGACACGGGGATGGGCCGCTGGGGCATGAGCCTCGACGAGGCCCGCACGGTCCCGCGCGAGCGGGTCGTGGGGGTCATGAGCCATCTCGCCACCGCCGAGGAGCCCGATCAGTCCTTCGCGCGGCAGCAGATCGAGCGCTTCACCGAGATTGCCGCCGAGTTCGACGGGATTCCGGCCCATCTCGCGAACA
>DASXRO010000209.1:0-23194 GCA_036506555.1 Gaiellaceae bacterium | reverse complement strand
CTGCGACCGCTCGCTCCAGACGATCTCGGTCGGCGATCCCGAGTCGCTTCGCAAGCTCCAGGAGACGCTCAGCGCTGCCTAGCGGCTCGCCCACCCACGCTGGCCGGTTTCTGGGCGGCTGCAAAGCGTCGCCCGGCGGCGTCCTCGGTCGCACCCGTACTTACAACCAGTACGCGCGCTCCCTGCGCCCTTGCCGGGCTCGCTTTTCGCGCGCCAGAATTCCGGCTTCGTGACGGGACGAACCGCTGAGTTCGCGTCCCTCGAGGGCAAGGTCGCCCTCGTGACGGGGGGATCGCGGGGCATCGGCGCGGCGATCTCGCGGGAGCTTGCGCGGGCAGGTGCGCGGGTCGCGGTCAACTACCGCGGCGGCCAGGAGGCAGCGGAGGCGATCGCCTCCGAGACCGGCGGCCTCGCCGTACAGGCGGACGTCTCCTCGCCGGACGAGGCTGCCGGCCTGATCGAGAGAGTCGAGACCGAGCTCGGCGACATCGACGCGCTCGTGAACAACGCGGGCATCACGAGGGACACGCTGATCGCGCGTATGAGCGACGAGGACTGGGAGACCGTGATCGACACGAACCTGCGCGGCACCTTCAACACCGTCCGCGCGGTCTCGCGCAAGATGCTCCGCCGGCGGGCGGGATCGATCGTCAACCTCTCGAGCGTCGTCGGCATCCACGGCAATCCGGGACAGGCCAACTATGCGGCTTCGAAGGCTGGGATCATCGGGTTGACCAAGGCGCTCGCGCGGGAGCTCGGCTCACGGGGCGTGCGCGTCAACGCGATCGCGCCGGGCTACATCTCCACCGAGCTGACCGATGTCCTGAACGAGGAGCAGCGGGGGCTCATCCTCGGCAACACGCCCCTCGGCCGGCTCGGCGAGCCGGAGGATGTGGCTCGTGCGGTACGCTTTCTGTGCTCGGACGAGGCCGCGTTCATCACGGGCGAGGTGCTGCTCGTCGACGGCGGCCTGGGGATGTGATGAGACCTTGAGCATGAACGGAGGAAGGCGTGTCGTCGTGACCGGAGTCGGGGCGGTGACCCCGCTCGGCAACGACGCGGAGACCTTCTGGACGAACCTGACCGCCGGGAAGAGCGGGGCGGCGCAGATCCAGGCTTTCGACCCGTCCGAGTTCGCCGTCCACTTCGCCTGTGAGCTGAAGGATTTCGAGCCGACGAAGTGGATCGAGCACCGCAAAGCGCGGAAGATGGACCGCTTTGCCCAGATGATCATCGCCGCGGCCCGGATGGCCGAAGAGGACTCCGGCATCGACATCGAGCAGGAGACCGAGCGCACGGGCGCCTCGGTCGCCACTGGCATCGGGGGGCTCAAGTCCTTCCAGGATTGCTACGACCAGCTGCTCGAGCGTGGCCCCGACCGCATCAATCCGTTCGCGATCCCCGCGATCATCCCGAACATGGGGGCCGCCTGGGTGTCGATGGAGCTCGGGACCCGCGGGCCCCTCTGGTCCGAGTGCACGGCCTGCGCGGCCTCCAACATGGCGATCGGCCAGGCGCTCGACGACATCCGCCTCGGGAGGGCCGACGTCATGCTCGCGGGCGGGACGGAGGCAGGCATCACGAAGGTGGGCATCGGCGGCTTCGGCGCCATGCGCGCGCTGTCGCGCCGAAACGACGATCCCGAGAAGGCGAGCCGCCCGTTCGACGCCGAACGCGACGGCTTCGTCATGGGAGAGGCGGGTGGCATCGTCGTCCTCGAGGAGCTCGAGCACGCGAAGAAGCGCGACGCGAAGGTCTACGCGGAGCTCGTCGGCTACGGGATCTCCTCCGATGCGCAACACATCACGGAGCCCGATCCCACCGGCCGCCATCCGGCCCGCGCGATGCACATGGCGATGGACGACGCCGGTATCGGCCCCGATGAGATCGACTACATCAACGCCCACGGCACCTCGACCCCGCTCGGCGACGCCAGCGAGACGCGCGTGATCAAGATCGCGCTCGGCGAGGAGAAGGCGCGCAAGACGCCCATCTCCTCGACGAAGGGCGCCACCGGCCATTGCCTGGGCGCCTCCGGCGCAATCGAGGCGATCCTCTCCATCTTCGCCGTCCAGCGCGATGTCGTCCCGCCCACGATCAACTACGAGCATCCCGACCCCGAGTGCGATCTCGACTACATCCCGAACGAGTCGCGGGAATGGAAGACAGACGTCGCCCTCTCGAACAACTTTGGGTTCGGCGGGCACAACGCCTGCCTCGTCGTCAAGAAGTTCACCGGTTGAGATGCCCGGCGAACGCTGGGCCACGTTCGACTGCTACGGAACCCTGATCGACTGGGAGGGAGGGATCCGCGCAACCCTCGTGCGCCTCTGGCCGGACGCCGACGGCGACGCGCTGCTCGCCCGCTACCACGAGATCGAGCCGAGGGTCCAGATCCAAGGCTCGCTTCCGTACCGGGAAGTGATGCGGCAGGCGCTCAGCCTCCTCGCCGGAGACGAGGATCTCCCGCTTTCCCTGGATGACGACTACGCGCTGGCCGAGTCGCTGCCGTCCTGGAGGCCGTTCCCGGAGGTTGCCGGAGCGTTGGCCGAGCTCCGCGGCCGGGGGTTCAAACTCGCGATCCTCTCCAACACGGATCCCGACCTGCTGGAAGCGTCGCTCGAGCGGATCGGCGTCCCGGTCGACGCCCGTGTCACCGCCGCGGACGCGGGCTCGTACAAGCCCGCTCCCGGTCACTGGGAGTACTTCTTCGAGCACTACGACGCGTCGCGAGAGGGCCACGCCCACGTCGGCGCGAGCCTCTACCACGACATCGAGCCGGCGGACAAGCTCGGTCTCAAGGCCGTCTGGATCAACCGCCTCCACGAAACGAGCGATCTTCCGCGCGCGGGTGAGCTCAAGGACCTCTCGCGCTTGCCCGAGTTGCTCGACGAGCTCGTTCCCGTAGCTACAGTCTGAGCGTGTCCACCCTGCGGGCTCGCTGTCCCGACTGCCGCACGCTGACGGCTGTGGCGCTTCCGGAGGGCGAGTACGAGTGCCACTCGTGCGGGCGCTCCTTCCCGGCCGCGCTCGTTCGCGTGCCCCGCGCCTGGGGCGAGGGCGGCGAGGAGATGGTCGAGGCGGCGTTCCTCGCGCTCCCCTACCCCGAGGCCGGTGTCGTCGACGAGGACACGCTGACCGAGCAGAATCTGGCCCTCGCGGCGTCGCTTCCCGAGCGCCCGCTCGTCCTCGGCGGCTGCTGCTGCGCCCACGTGGGGGCAGTCGAGGGACTGGCGACGCGCTACGACCGCCTCGCCGTCGTCTGGTTCGATGCGCACGGAGATCTGAACACGCCGGAGACCTCTCCCAGCGGCAACCAGTGGGGGATGCCGCTGCGCATGCTGCTCGACTCGGGCACCGTCGAGCCGGCGGACACGGTGCTCTTCGGCGCGCGCAACCTCGATCCTCCCGAGAAGGAGTTCATCGCGGCGACCGGTCTTCGCTGCGGCGCCGACGAGGTGGATGCAGCGCTCGCCGGCGTGGATGCGGTTTACGTTGCCTTCGACTGCGACGTGCTCGATCCGGAGGACGAGATCGCCGCCTACATGCCGGAGCCGGGTGGCCTGACGATTGCGGAGACGAGGGCGGTCCTCGAGGGCATCGCCGTCGCGAAGCGAGTGGCCGGAGTCGGCCTCTCCGGGCTCGCGGCCGATCCGGGCAACGCGGCCCCGCTGGCACGGCTCTGCAGCGCCTTAGGCCTGTAAGGCCTAGGCCCGTAAGATAGGCCCGTCCATGGCAAGCCGAATAGACGTTTCCATCGAGCACCGGGGGCCCGAGCCACAGAAGGAGCGCAAGCATCCCAACACCTGCCCCGGCTGCAACTCCCACTACAAGGACGAGGAGCTCGAGGCGACGCTGCGCGTCTGTCCGCAATGCGGCCACCACTTCCCGGTGCGCGCCCGGGAGCGCGTCAACCAGCTGGCCGACCGCGGCACCTTTGAGGAGGCCGACGCGGACCTTCGTTCCGCCGACCCTCTCGGCTTCTTCGATCTCCGCGCCTACACCGAGCGGCTCGCCGAGGCCGAGGTCGCGACGGGTCTCGGCGACGCCATGATCGCGGGCCGGGCGGCGATCGAGCGGCGCCCCTGCGAGCTGGCCGTCATGGACTTCGCCTTCATGGGCGGCTCGATGGGCAGTGCCGTCGGCGAGAAGTTCGTACGTGCCTGCGAGCGCGCCGCGGAGCGCCGCATCCCGCTCGTCTGCCTGACGGCGTCGGGCGGCGCGCGCATGCAGGAGGGAATCCTCTCGCTCATGCAGCTACCGAAGACCGTGTCGGCTGTGGACGAGCTCCATCAGGCCCCTGCCGGGTTCATCTCGGTCATGACGCACCCGACGACGGCCGGCGTCCTCGCGAGCTTCGCGAGCCTCGGGGACATCGTGCTCGCCGAGCCGGGCGCTCTGCTCGCGTTCACCGGTCCGCGGGTCGTCCAGCAGACGACGCGCGAGAAGCTTCCCGACGATTTCGCCGAGGCGGAGTCGAACCAGCGCTTCGGTCACATCGACGCGATCGTCCCGCGCGCCGAGCTGCGCCCGTACCTCGGTCGACTGCTCGCGCTGTTCGCACGCGATGGCGGCTGAGAGCACGGAGGGTGCGGTCGAGCAGTTGAAGCTGCGCGAGCGGCTCGCGAAGCTGCGCGAGCTCCCGTTGCTGCGCGGAGTAGGGGTGTCCGGCGAGATGTCGCGGCTCCAGCGGCAGATCGAGCGGATCGGCGCGGAGCCGAGCGCGGACGACGTCTGGCAAGCGGTCGAGCTCGCCCGCCATCAGGACCGGCCGTACACGCTCGACTACGTGGAGCGCATGTTCGAGGACTTCGTCGAGCTCCACGGCGACCGCTCGCTCGGGGACGATGCCGCCGTGGTCGCGGGGCTCGGCCGCTTCGACGGGCGCACGGTCGCGCTCATCGGCCACCAGAAGGGGCGCGACATCCGCGAGCGTACCCACAGGAACTTCGGCATGACCTATCCGGAGGGTTACCGCAAGGCCATGCGAGCCATGGAGGTGGCGGAGCGGCACGGCTTCCCGGTGATCACCCTCGTGGACACGCCCGGTGCCTACCCCGGAGTCGTCGCCGAGCAGCACGGCCAGGGCGGGTGGATCGCCCGCTCCCAGCTGGCGATGTTGCGGCTGGGCGTGCCCTCCGTCGCATGCATCATCGGCGAGGGCGGCTCAGGCGGTGCCGTGGCGATTGCCGTCGCAGACCGCGTGCTCATGCAGGAGAACTCGATCTATTCCGTCATCTCGCCCGAGGGTTGCGCCGCGATCCTCTGGCGCGACGCCGGCGAGGCCAAGAAGGCCGCTGCCGCCTTCAAGCCGGACGCGGCCCACTGTCTCGAGCTCGGGGTCGTCGACGGGGTCGTACCCGAGCCGCCCGGCGGCGCCCATACGGATCACGACGAGGCGGCGCGTCTCCTTGCGGCCTCCCTCGGTGAAGCGCTCGCGGACGTCGAAAGCCTGGATGTGGACGAACGACGTCGTGCTCGACACCGCAAATTCCGTGAAATGGGCGTCTTTCTCGAGTAACCAGGCGGTCTCCGCCCATCCACAGCATCCACAGAGTTTTCCCCTGCTTTACCGGAACTTTCCACCACGGCCTCGAGGCCGGCTCAGCACCGGCCTCGAGTACCAACCCCCCTGGTCGGCAGAGAAGTCGCAAAGGAGCCTTCTCGCGGGCGCTTGTACCCGCGCCCGGTCCGGCTAAACCTCGACCCATTCAGAAAACCCGGCGTGCAGGCATCCTAGAACGGTGGCGCGCCTCCGCGAGTACGAGCGCAAGCGGGATCCGAAGAAAACCCCGGAGCCCTTCGGCGGCAAGCGGCGCGGGAAGCGCCCGATCTTCGTCGTCCAGCGCCACGACGCGCGGCGGCTCCACTACGACTTCCGCCTCGAACGCGCCGGCGCGCTTGCCAGCTGGGCCGTGCCGAAGGGCATTCCGCTCGAGCCCGGCGCACGCCGCCTCGCCGTCCACGTCGAAGACCATCCGCTCGACTACGCGGGCTTCGAGGGGGAGATCCCAGCCGGGCAGTACGGCGCGGGCCTCGTCGAGATCTGGGATCGGGGCACCTACGAGCTCGTCGAGGAGAAGAAGGACGGCGGACTCACCGTCCGCCTCGAGGGCGAGCGCCTCCAGGGGCTCTGGACGCTCGTCCCTGCGCATCTTGACGGAGATCCGAAGAACTGGCTCATCATCCGCAAGCGCGACGACTCCTCGCAGCCTCGGAAGGAGACGCGCTACTCGCCGATGCTCGCCACGCTGGCCCCCGACGTGCCGACGGGCCCCGGCTGGGTGTTCGAGGTCAAGTGGGACGGCTACCGCGCGCTCGCGTACCTCCGCGAAGGCGAGGCTCGTCTCGAGAGTCGGAGGGCGAACGACCTGACCGAGCGCTTCTCCTCCGTTGCGCGGGCGATCGAGAAGGCGGTGAAGACGCCCGACTGCGTTCTCGACGGGGAGGTGTGCGCGCTTGACGAGGAGGGACGGTCGAGCTTCTCGGCGATGCAGCAGGGGAGCGGGCCGCTCGTCTACTACGTGTTCGACATCCTCGAGCTCGAGGGGGAGGCGCTCATCGACCGGCCGCTCTCGGAGAGGCGGGAGGCGCTCGAGCGCCTGCTCGACAGGCGAAACCGGACCGTCCGGCTCTCGGAGGCCTTCGACGACGGCCCGGCGCTCATGCAGGCCGCGCGTGACCAGAGGCTCGAGGGTGTGATCGCGAAGCGGCTCGACTCCCGCTACGAGTCCGGACGCCGCACGCGCGACTGGCTCAAGGTGAAGACGCACGGCCGCCAGGAGTTCATCATCGCCGGGTACACGAAGGGCCAGGGGCGCCGGTCGGGGAGGCTCGGCTCGCTCATTCTCGCCGTCAACCGCGGCGGGGAGCTTCAGTACGTCGGCAACTGCGGCACCGGCTTCACCGACAAGGAGATCGACAAGCTCATGCGGCTCTTGAAGCCGCTCGAGCGCTCCTCGCCGCCCTTCGCGGCCGTCCCCAAGATGCCCAAGATCCGCAAGGGAGACGTCGTGTGGGTCGAGCCGAAGCTGGTCTGCGAGGTCGAGTTCGCCGAGTGGACGCACGACGGGCGGCTGCGCGCCCCTTCCTACCAGGGGCTGAGAGAGGACAAGACCGCGGAAGACGTGCGGCGTGAGCTGCCCGTCGAAACGGAGATCAGGCGCGGCAACCGCGTCCTCAAGCTCTCCAACCTCGACAAGCCGTTCTGGCCCGAGGAGGGCATCACGAAAGGGGACCTCATCGCCTACTACCGCGACGTCGCGCCTGTCCTCGTTCCCCACCTCGCGAACCGACCCTTCACGATGAAGCGCTACCCCGACGGCGCCTTCGGGAAGTTCTTCTTCCAGAAGGACGCGCCCAAGGGGATGCCCGCTTGGATCCCGACCCGGCCGTTCATGGTCTCGACGCGCGAGACGCCGAAGCGCAAGCGGAAGATCCAGGTGCCGCTCGTAAACGACGACGTCGCTCTCCTCTGGATGGTGAACATGGGCTGCATCGACATGAACGTCTGGTACTCGCGCATGGACAAGCCCGACCGCCCCGACTTCGTGCTCTTCGACCTCGATCCGTCGCCGGACGTCGGCTTCAAGGAGACCGTCCAGGTCGCGCTCCTCATCAAGGACGTGCTCGACGCGCTCGGGCTCGAGGGCTTCCCCAAGACGAGCGGCTCCGACGGAATTCACGTCCTCGTCCCGATCGAGCGCCGATACACCTACGCGGACACGCGGGAGTTCGCCGAGATCGTGGCCAAGACGCTCGAGCGGACACACCACGGGCTCGTGACGACGCAGTGGTCGAAGGCGAAGCGCCGCGGCGTCCTCATCGACGCGAACCAGAACGGGGAGGGGAAGACCATTGCCTCGGTCTACTCGGTGCGGCCGCGGGAGGGCGCGCCCGTCTCGACCCCACTCCGCTGGGACGAGGTCACGGAGGATCTCGACCCGCGCGACTACACGATGGAGGTCGTCCTCGGCCGAATTCAGCGGGAGGGCGACCTCTACGAGCCCGTGCTCAAGACGCGGCAGTCGATCGGCGCCGCCCTGCGCAAGCTCAGGTGAGGCCGAAGAGCGCCAGGCAGCCCTCGAGGCCGACGAGCTCGACCGCGACCGGAGCGCGCCAGTCTGCCCGCTCGATCCGCAGGTCGTAGTGCTTCACCGGCTCCCCGCGTGGTGAGACGGCGCTCGTGCCCGTGACGCTGTAGCCGAGCTTCTCCGAGACGCGCTTCGAGGCTGCGTTGCCGATGATCGCGCCGGAGGTGGCGGCTTCGGCTCCGAGACCCTGGAAGGCGAGCTCGAGGACGGCGGCTCTCGTCTCCGTCCCCAGCCCCCGACGCTGGAAGCGCCGTCCGAGCCAGGAGCCGGTGTGGACGATCCTCTGTGAGGCGACGCCCTCGGCGCCGACCGTCTGAGCGACCACTTGGCCGGTCGCCACTCGCGCAGGGCCGCCTCGTGGAACTCCGCGACGCTCTCGACGAGCCCCGGCTCAACGCTCCGGTCCGTCCACGCGACTGCAAAGAGCATCTCCTCAGGTGGATGGATGCCTTGCTCGGCGAGGTGCGCGAGCTCCACCAGCTCGTCGCGGGAGCCGAGCCGGAGCTCGACCCGCGGTGTGACCAGGCGAAGCTCGTAGAGCGGAGCGACGTTCAACCGGCCTCGACCGGGCTCAGCGTGTACGCGTACTTCTCGCCCAGCGAGTCGAAGCCGAGACGCCGGTAGAGCTCCTTCGGCCAGTCGCGGGAGTCCGCGACGAGGAAGACGAAGTCGTGGTCCCTCCGCGCCTCCTCGACCGCTCGCATCACCACGGCGCTTGCGTAGCCGTGTCCACGGTGCTCCGGGTAGGTCACCACGTCCTCGACCTGGGCCGTTCGTCCGTCGGAGTAGAGATCGGTCGAGCTGACGACCTCGCCGTCGACCGGCACCGCGAAATGCCTCACGTTGACCGCTCGGGCGGCCAGCGCCTCCGCCTCCATGATCTGGCCGACGGTCTCCTCGTCTACATCCGGGATCGTCTCCCGCGCGATGCATTCGTGCAGGGGTCGGAGATCTTCCGCCTCGACCTCGACGACGATCGACGCGTCGACCGCGCGCGCGGGTGCCCGGCGGTAGGCCATGAAGACGAATGCGTCCGTCTTCCAGCCGAGCTCCGTCAGCGGCTTCTCGAGGCGGCGGCCCAGCCCTTGATCTTTCAACAGAACGCGCCGGTGCTGCAGGCCGCTCTGGAGGCGCTCTGCTTCGGTCGCCAGCTCATGGGCCTGCGCCTCTTTCGCGTCGACGCGCAGGACGTTCAGCGACCAGACGCGTGAGAGCGTGTCGTTGAAGAGCGCGGTTCCGAGCGGAGAGGGAACGACTCGCTCTGCGCACGCGTCCCGCACCGCCTCCTCGAAGGCGGAAGCACGCTCGAAGTCACTGCTCATCGCGCAGGGGTGCTGGGTGGCCGAGCATGCCGAGCTCGGCGATGTCCCGACGGAAGAAGAGCGCCACCGTCCAGTCGGTGACGACGCGCAGCTTTCGTGTCAAGAGCGGGAGCTGGTAGAGGTGGTAGGTGCGGGTCACGAACCAGCCGAGGAAGCCTCGCAGACGTAGGCCGAGCACGTCGGCAATGCCCTTGTGCCGGCCGAGCGTCGCCACCTGGCCGAGCATCCGATAGCTGTACGGACGCGGCGTGCGCGTGAGGTTCTTGGTCAGGCGCCGGGCCTGACGCAGCGCGTGCTGGCACGTGGGCGGGTCGAATTGTCCGGGTGTCGCCTCGTTCGGGACGCGGGCGCCGTCGCCCAGAGCCCAGACGTTCTCCACCCCCTCCACGCGGAACGTTGAATCGACGATGACTCGACCCCGCTCGTCGAGGGGGAGGTCGAAGCGGGCCAGGAGCGGGTTCGCCTTCACGCCTGCCGTCCAGACGAGAGTCTCGGTCTCGAGGCGTGTTCCGTCCGAAAGGGCAACGGCGTGCTCCTCGGCGGACTCGAGGGTGGTCGAGACGCGGATGTCGACGCCTCGCTTCCAGAGCTCCCGCGCGGCGTAGTCCCCAAGCCTCCTTGGGATCTCGGGCAGGATCCTCGGCGCCGCATCGACGAGCACCCAGCGCTGGCGCACCCCCTTGAGACGCGGATAGAAGCGGACGGTGTCCCGGAGGAGATCCGACAGCTCGGCGAGCGCCTCGACGCCGGCGTAGCCGGCGCCTACGAAGACGAAGCTCAGATGGCGCTTGGCATCCTCCGCCGAGAGCGCCGCGTCGGCGAGCTCCAGCTGACGGAGCACGTGGTTGCGGAGATAGATGGCGTCGGCGAGACTCTTGAAGCCGAGCCCGTGCTCGGCCAGTCCGGGGATCCGGAGCGTGCGGGCCACGGCGCCGAGCGCGACCACGAGCCGCTCGTAGTGCACCCGTGCGGGCCCGACTTCGCTCTCGACGCCAACGAGCCGCGTGTCCAGGTCGAGGGAGACCGCGCGGCCGAGGACGAGCTCGGCGTGCCGGCACATGAGGCGGAGCGGGACGACGACGTGGCGCGGCTCGAGCGTCCCCGAAGCTGCCTCGGGCAGCATCGGGGTGTAGAGCATGAAGTTCTCGCGGCTGACGATCGTCGCGCCCCGCTTGCCGAGCAGGCGAGCGACGTAGCTCCCGGCGAAGCCCCCGCCGAGGATGAGCGTGCCGCCGAGCGCTTCACGCTGCTGCAAATCCGTTTGTCCCCTCCCCGCGTAGCCACGGACAGCGTTCCCGAGGAGCCTAACCCCGGGACGTGGTGAAGGGGCCGGCTCGCCCGGCCCTTTCGCTTCCCTAGGACTTGGCGTCCAGCATGCGGCGCAGGAGCGTCAGGGCGCCGGCCTTGTCGAGGAACTCGTTCAGGTTGCCGCACTTCGGGGACTGGACGCAGGACGGGCAGCCGCTCTCGCAAGGACAGCCGGCGAGGAGCCGCTCGGTGTCCGCGACCCAGCCCTCGAGCTGGTCGAAGCCGCGCCGGGCGATGCCGACTCCGCCCGCGTGCCCGTCGTAGATGAAGACCGTGGGGCGGCCGGTCTGGAAATGGAGGTTCGTCGAGAGGCCGCCGATGTCCCAGCGGTCGCACATGGCCCAGAGCGGGAGCAGCGCGATCATCGAGTGCTCGGCGGCGTGCAACGATCCGAGCAGGCGCGGAAGGCCCACGAGGCCCTCGAGCATCCAGGGCTCGGGGAGATACCAGATCGCTTCCGTCTCGAACGTCGTCTCGGGGAGGTCGAGTGGCACCAGGTCGAGCGTGGCCTGGTCGCGAACGGCCTTCTTCTGGTAGGCGACCACCTGCTCGGTGACGCTCACCGACCCGAAGGAGACCTCCATGCCCAGCCGGCGCTCGGTCGTGTCGGCCTGCTCGATGGCGGTCGTCGTCTCCTTCTTCGCCTGCGTGTAGTAGTCGCTCTGGAAGGCCTCGACGAGCGCCGTGCGCGCCTCGAGCTCGAGGCCGAGGACGCGGTAGGCATCCCCGAGGTGGAGGTAGACGGCGCCCTCGTGGACGGTGGAGTACGCGCGCTCCCGCTCGACGATTCCGAGCACCGAGCCCGTGGCAACGTCGACGATCGAGAAGGAGTCTGGAGTCGCCGACCGCAGCGAGAAGCGGGCGGCCGGATAGTCGCGGCCGCCCCACACGTAGCCGGCCTTCGTCCGCTTGAGCTCCCCCGCCTCGGCGAGCGCCTCGGCACGCTCGAGCGCTTCGGCTCCGAGGTACGGCGCGTCACGCTCGTCCAGCGGAGCCTCGAAAGCCGCCGAGCGCACGTGCCCGTCGAGGACGCGCGGGTTTGCATGGTCGAGGATCGCTGCCTCGACGCGCCGGCCGAGCAGGGACTCGGGCTCGCGCATGAAGAACTGGTCGAGGGCGTCCTCGCTGGCGACGAGCACCGCAAGCCCCTTCGTGCGGCGGCCGGCCCGGCCCCACTGCTGGCGCAGGCTCGCCACCGTGCCCGGGAAGCCGACCGAGATGGCGCAGTCGAGGAGCCCGATGTCGATGCCGAGCTCGAGCGCGTCCGTCGCGGTCACCCCGAGCAGCTCTCCCTCGACGAGACGGCGCTCGATGTCGCGCCGTTGCCCGGGTGTGTATCCGGCCCGGTAGGGTGAGAGCCGCTCCGCGAGCTCGGGGCCGACCCGCTCACAGGCGAAGCGATGGATCAGCTCGGCCGCCTTGCGCGACTTGGCGAAGCAGATCGTGCGCAGCTCCCGCGAGACCAGGTCGGCAAGGAGCCGCGATCCCTCGCCGAGCGCGCTTGCACGGAGCTGCACCTCCTCGTCGAGGATCGGGGGGTTCCAGAAGGCGACCGTGCGGGCCGCGCGCGGTGCGGCGTCGTCGCCGATCACGGTCGCCTCGAGGCCGAGGAGCGAGCCGGCGAGCTCACCCGGGTTGGCGATCGTCGCCGAGGCGAGCAGGAACTGCGGCTCCGCGCCGTAGATCGCAGCCGCCCGGCGCAGGCGTCGCAGGACGTTGCCGACATGGGAGCCGAACACGCCGCGATAGACGTGCGCCTCGTCAACGACGACGTAGCGGAGGTTCTGGAGGACGTCGCCCCAGCGGTCGTGGTGCGGGAGGACGCCGACGTGGAGCATGTCCGGGTTCGTCAGGATGACGTTCGCCCACTTGCGGATCTGCCAGCGGCGCTCGGCCTCGGTGTCCCCGTCGTAGATCGCCGGCCTCAGTCGCGGCAGGCGGTAGGCGGCGAGGGCACGGGCTTGGTCTTGGGCGAGCGCCTTCGTCGGGTAGAGGTAGAGGGCGCGGAGCTTCGGCTCGGCCGCGAGGGCATCCAGGGCGGGGAGGTTGAAGGCGAGCGTTTTGCCGCTCGCGGTTCCCGTTGAGACGACGAGGTGCTCTCCACGTCCGGCGGCGGCGAACGCCTCCGCCTGGTGGCGGTAGATCTCGGTGACCCCCTGCGCCTCCAGCGCTGCGCGCACCCGCGGGTGGAGCTCGGAGGGAATCGGGACCAGGTCGGCTTCCCGAGCAGGGACCTCGGTCAGGTACGCAAGCTCCTCGCCGTCGAGGAGCTCGTCCCAGGAGGCGGCCACGGTTGCCACAGAATCCGATGCTAGCCTCATTAATCAGTGCACCGTCCGAACTCGGCCAGCCCTGGTGGCTTCAAAGCGTCGCCCGAACGCGTCCTCGGTCGCGCCCGTACTTTCCAAGTACGAACGCCCGCTGCGTCCTTGTCAGGCTTGCCTTTCGCGCGCCAGGATCGAGGCCGCGTCCACGGGAAGGCGCACTAGAGAGTGGTACCTCGCTGTCTCACCATCGCCACGTCGGACTCGGGCGGCGGCGCCGGCATCCAGGCCGACCTGAAGGCCTTCGCCTACCTCGGCTGCCACGGCATGAGCGCGATCGTGGCCCTGACTGCCCAGTCGACGACCGAGGTGCGGGCTGTCCACGAAGCGCCTCCGGAGTTCATTCGGGCGCAGCTCGACGTCCTCTTCGCCGACATCGGCGTGGACGCGGCCAAGACCGGCATGCTGTTCAGCGCGCCGATCATCCGGACCGTGGCCGACTTCCTCGCGGAGAACCCCGTGCCGCTCGTCGTCGACCCGGTCATGGTCGCGGCCTCCGGCGCCAAGCTCCTCCAGGACGATGCCGTCTCCGTTCTCGTCGAGCGGCTCTTGCCCCTCGCCACCGTGGTGACGCCGAACCTGCACGAGGCCTGCGCGCTGGCGGGCGTGCCCTACTCGGAGGACGCGAATCGCGAGGAGCTCTCCGAAGCAATTCATTCCCTGGGCGCTCCCGCGGTCGTGGTCACCGGCGGACATGGAAGCGAGGCGGTCGACTGGCTCTACGACGGCCGGCGCCACGTTCCCATCGCGGTCGACCGCTACGCCGACGAGGCGACGCACGGCGCGGGTTGCACGCACTCGGCCGCGCTCACCGCCTTCCTCGCTCGCGGCAAGACGCTCGAGGAAGCTGCTCGCGCCGCGGCGCAGGTCGCCTCCGACGCTGTCCGCTCGGGCCTGGCCGACATCGGCGCGGGCTCCGGCCCGGTCGACGTTTTCGGCCTTGAGACGCCTGTCAGAGCTCGGTGAGTTCGCGCTCCTCGCGGAGCTCGAGCGCCGAGGGCTCGTCGCGAGGCAGGACGCGGAGGGAGCGGTCCTCGACGGCGGCCTCGTCGTCACGCAGGACCTGCTCGTCGAAGGTGTCCACTTCCGGCTCGAGTGGACCTCCTGGCACGACCTCGGCTACAAGGCGGCCGCCGTCAACCTGAGCGATCTGGCCGCCATGGGCGCCGAGCCGCTCGGCCTGCTCGTGGGCCTCGGCCTTCCGAGCTCGATCGAGCATCAGGAGGTTGCGGAGCTCTACGAAGGCCTGAACGAGCCCGGCGCCGCGGTGCTCGGCGGCGACACGGTTGCGGCGGAACACGTGACACTGAGCGTCGTAGCCGTGGGGCGGAGCGAGCGAGTTCCCGGCCGCGCAGGGGCCGTCCCGGGAGACGCCCTCGTGGTCACCGGTTCGCTCGGCGGTGCAGCCGCAGGTCTCCACGCCCTCGAGCACGCGCTCGAAGGCTTCGACGAGCTCGTCGAGCGCCACCGTCGCCCTCCCATCCGGCTCGCTGAGGGCATGCGCCTTGCCGCCGTCGCCCATGCGATGGTGGATCTCTCAGACGGGATCCTCTCCGATGCCGCGCGCATCGCCGAGCGGTCCGGGTGCAAGCTCGTGATCGACGTCGACCGCCTGCCGCTCGAGCGGCGAATCGGCGAGGTGGCCGATCGGCCCTTCTGGACGATGGGTGAGGACTACGAGCTACTCGCCGCGCTCGCGCCGGACGATGCCCAGGCGAGCGGCTTTGCGATCGTCGGGCGTTGCGAAGAGGGCTCGGGCGTCGAGCCCGACCTGCCCGCCGGCTGGGACGCGTTCGGCCGCTCGTAGGAGGGTTTGACGTTTCGCCAAACCCTCCTTTAGGCAGCGGCCGAGAGCCAGCGCTGCCAGGCGCTCTCGTAGTGGCTCTTCGAGCGCGCCCCGATGACGGTGTCCTGCGGCTCGCCGCGTTCGAAGAGGATAACCGTCGGGATCGAGAGGACGTTGTAGCGCGAGGCGGTCGCGGGGTTGTCGTCGACGTTCAGCTTGACGAACTCGACCCGGTCGCCGTGCTGGCCAGCGAGGTCGTCGAGGATCGGGCTGACGACGCGGCAGGGCCCGCACCACGGAGCCCAGAAGTCGACCACGACCGGCCGTGCCGACTGGATGACGTCCTGCTCGAAGGTGGCGTCTGTGACCTCCCTGACCATGGCAGCACTATAGCCCCGCCTACAGACGTCCCAGAGCCGCGCGGATGCGGAGCACGGGGACCTTCGCCATCGCCTCGACGACGATTCCGCGGCTCATCTTCGAGCCCCCAGCCTCGCGTTCGGAGAAGACGATCGGGACCTCGACGACGCGGAAGCCGGACCGGATCGCGCGGTAGGTCGTCTCGATCTGAAAGGCGTAGCCCTTCGTCGAGATTCGCTCGAGCCCGATCTGCTCGAGGACCGCGCGGCGAAAGCACTTGAAGCCGCCGGTCAGATCGCTGATCCCCACCCCGAGGAAGGCGCGCGCGTAGAGAGATCCGAAGCGGCTCACCGCCCGCCGACCGAGGCCCCAGTTGCGCGTACCTCCTCCGTCGACGTAGCGGGACCCGAGGGCGAGGTCGGCATTCTCCGTTGCGGCGACCAGGCGAGGAAGATCCTGCGGGTCGTGGGAGAAATCGCAGTCGATCTCGACGATCCGCTCCGCATCTGCGGCGAGCGCCCAGAGGAAGCCCGCGATGTAGGCCGGGCCGAGGCCCTCCTTCTTCGGGCGGTGGAGGACGGCGAGGAAGGGATACCGGCCCGACAGCCGGTCGGCGAGCTCGCCCGTCCCGTCGGGCGACGAGTCGTCGATGACGAGGACGCGGGCATCGAGGTCGTGCACACGGACGACCTCGTCGAGCGCGCGGACCATCGGCTCGAGGTTCTCGCGCTCGTTGTACGTCGGCAGGCAGACGACGACCCGCACGCGCGTATCATCGCCGCGTGGCCCGCCCCCTGCCCTCGAACAACGAGCTCGCGGAGCAGCTCGAGCTCCTCGCCGACATGCTCGAGCTCGACGGCGCGGACGCCTTCCGGCTCACGGCCTACCGCCGGGCCGCCACCCGTATTCGCGAGTCGACCGTTCCCGTGGCCCAGCTCGCTCTCGACCACGAGGCGACCCGTCTCTCGGGCATCGGGACGACGATCGAGAACAAGATCATCGAGTTCACGGAGACCGGTGACCTGAGCGCGATCGCGAAGCTGCGCGCCAAGCTCCCCGCCGGCCTCCTCGAGGTCATGCACGTGCCCGGGCTCGGCCCGAAGACAGCGCGCAAGCTCCATGCGGAGCTCGGCATCCAGTCGGCCGCCGACTTGCGATCCGCGGCCGAGAAGGGCGTGCTGGCGTCCCTCCCCGGCCTGGGGAAGAAGACGGAGGAAAAGATCCTCAAGGAGCTCGGTAAGCCTAAAGCTAAGGTTGAGCGGAAGACTCTGCTCGGGCGCGTGCTCCCGGCCGTGGAACAAGCTGTGGAGGAACTCCGGGAGCATCCGGCCGCCGAACGGGTCTCCGAGGCCGGCAGCGTGCGCCGCCGCTGCGAGACCGTCAAGGATCTCGACATCATCGCGACCGCGAGCGACCCGGGAGCGCTCACGACCCACTTCGCGGGCCTTCCCTGGGTGGCCGAGATCGTCGCGCGCGGCTCGACGAAGGCGACGGTCGTCTCTCACGACGGGTTGCGCTTCGACCTCCGCGTCGTGCCCCCGGAGAGCTACGGCAACCTGCTCCAGCACTTCACGGGCTCGAAGGCGCACAATGTCGCCTTGCGGGAGGAGGCGGTCGGGCGCAAGCTCTCCGTCTCCGAGTACGGCGTCAAGAACGTCGAGACGGGCGAGGTCTTCCATGCCGCCGGCGAGGAGGAGCTGTACGAGTTCCTCGGGTATGCGTGGATCCCGCCCGAGCTGCGCGAGAACCGGGGCGAGCTGGCGGCCGCTCGGAACGGCAAGCTGCCGCGCCTCGTCGAGCTCGACGAGATCGCCGGCGATCTTCACGTCCACACAGACTGGTCCGACGGTCGCGGAACGCTCGAGGAGATGGTCGATGCGGCGCGCGCGCTCGGTCGCCGCTACGTCGCGATCTGCGACCACGCCAAGCGCCTCAAGGATGGGCGCCTCGAGCGCCAGTCGGAGGAGATCTCCGCTCTAAATGGGCGAATCGACGGGATCGAGGTGCTCTCCGGCGTCGAGGTGGACATCCGCGCGGACGGCTCCCTCGACCTCCCTGACGACGCCCTCGCCGAGCGGGCCTGGGTCATGGCGTCCGTGCACTCCGGCTTCGACAAGCCTCGGGCCGAGCTGACGGTGCGGATCACCGCAGCGATGGAGAACCCGCACGTCGACTGCATCGGCCATCCCACCGGCCGCAAGATCAACCGCCGTCCCGCCTATGACGTCGACTTCGAGGCGCTGCTGGAGAAGGCGCTCGAGACGGGAACCTTCCTCGAGATCAACTCCCAGCCCGACAGGCTCGACCTCATCGACATGCACGCCCGCGCTGCGGCGGAAGCTGGCGTCGGGATCGTGATCTCGACCGATGCGCATCGCACCCACGAGCTCGCCAACCTCCGGCTCGGGGTCGCCCAGGCGCGCCGGGGCTGGGTCACGGCCGACCAGGTCGTCAACGCGCGTCCCTGGCGCGACGTCAGGAAGCGAATGAAGCGCCCGTGAGCGATTTTCGACGCGACGGAGAGCGCGCGCTCGACTGGGCCGCGGGGTACCTCGCCGGGGTCGGGGAGTACCCCGTACGCGCTTCGGTGCGGCCTGGAGAGGTCAGATCGCGCCTCCCGCAGGCTCCCCCGGAGCGGGGTGAGCCCTTCGAGGCCGTTCTGCGTGACCTCGACGAGGTGATCCTGCCCGGAATCACCCACTGGAACCACCCGCGCTTCTTCGCGTACTTCGCAATCTCGGGTTCGGAGCCCGGAATCCTCGCCGAGCTGCTCGTCGCCACCCTGAACGTGAACGCGATGCTCTGGAGTACCTCCCCAGCGGCGACCGAGGTCGAGGAGCTCGCGCTCGACTGGCTCGCGCAGCTCCTCGGGCTCCCGGCCGGCCTCCACGGCCACATCGAGGACACCGCCTCGACGGCGACGATCGCCGCGCTCGCCGCGGCGAGGGAGGTCCGGCCGGGCGGCGTCGTGCTCACCTCGGAGCAGGCCAATTTCTCCGTCGACAAGGCTGCGCGGCTCGTCGGCCTCGAGTGCCGGAAGATCCCCGTGGACGACGAGTTCCGCATGCGGCCGGACGCACTCGCGCGCGAGCTCGAAGGGGCAACCGCGGTCGTTGCCACAGCAGGCACCACCTCGACGACGTCGGTCGATCCCGTGCTGGACATTGCCGAGCTCTGCGAGCGGGCCGGCGTGTGGCTCCACGTCGATGCCGCATACGCCGGATCTGCAGCCGTTTGCGAGGAGTTTCGGTGGGCGCTGGCCGGGTGCGAGCGCGCCGACTCCATCGTCGTCAATCCGCACAAGTGGCTCTTCACGCCGATCGACTGCTCGTGCCTCTGGACGCGGCGGCCGGACGCCCTCTTCCGTGCCTTCAGCGCGGAGCCGGAGTACATGCCCGAGCGCGCGGCCGGTGTGACCGACCTGAAGGACTACGGTCCCGCGCTGGGCCGGCGCTTCCGCGGGCTGAAGCTCTGGACCGTCCTCCGCTGCCTTGGCCGGGAGGGATTGCAGGACCTCATTCGCGAGCACGTGCGCCTCGCCCAGCTCTTCGCCTCGTGGGTCGAGCAGGAGCCCGGCTGGGAGGTCGTCGCCCCGCACCCGTTCTCGGTCGTCTGCTTTCGCCGCGAGGGAACGGACGAGCAAAACGAGGCGCTTCTCGAGCGCGTCAACGCGACGGGCGAAGTCTGGCTCTCACACACGCGCCTGAACGGGCGCTTCGTCCTCCACCTGGCCGTCGGCAACATGCGGACGACCGAGGCGGACGTGAAGCGGGCCTGGGATCTGTTGAAAAGCATAAACGCCACCGACTAGCGCGGGGCTGCCCGCCGCCCCGGCGGGGTCGCGGTCGTGGTCGCACGGGGCCCACCAGGGCCGAAAAGTCGACCCCAGGCGGCCCCGCAGCGGGGTCCCTCTTTACGAATGGGCCGCGACAGGCAAAAATACCCGCGGGAGAGAACGGGAGAGAGGGAGCGGCGGTCCTGTGCGCACTTGCACGATCAGCGAGGCGGCTGAGCTCACTGGTCTCAGCCGGAAGGCGATCGCCCGGCGCGTCGATCGTGGGACGCTGCGGTCTGTCGTGCGGAACGGTCGCCGCAGGATCCCCGTCTCCGAGCTCGAGCGCGCCGGTCTCTTGCCGGACGAGGGCGATGTCTTCGATCCGGAGCGGCTGCTCCTCCCGGCGAGCAATTCCGGCGGGCCGGCTATCCCGGCCGACGCGCTGGTCGGCTTCCTGCGGGAGATGTTCGACCGCTTCGAGCGGCAGGCGGGCGAGCTCGCCCAGTACCGCGCGCTGACGACGCAGGCCGAGAGTCTGCGCATGGCCGGCGAGCTGGCCGACCTCCGGACGCGGCTCGCCGCACTCGAGTCCCCGGCTCGACCGGCGCCCGAGGCCGCGCCGCCGCCCCCAGGTGCGCCGGCCTCGCCAGGCGAGCCCGCCGACCGGACCCTGTGGCTTCCGGGACAGCCCGAAGGCGTGCCTGTTCCGCGGCTGGACGGCAGCGACCGTCCTTCGCGCCCGGCCTATGACCTCGCTGCCGCCCAGGCTCTGCAGCGCCCGCGCCGCGGCTTCCCGCGCGGCTTCCGCTTCGCGGCAGAGGCGCTCTTCATCGTGGCTGTCGCCCTCGGCGCCTGGTCTGCCCACCTGAAGCCGATCGCCATCGTCGCCGGGATGGCGCTCGCCTGGCTGCTCGCCGCCATCTTCGAAGCGCTGAGCTGGCGCCAGCGGCGCGCTCAGGCTTTCCGCATCCCTCCGCCTCAGCCTCGTTAGAACTACACGCTGCCGCCGAACGTGTCGCAAGCAGCGGGGCGGCCGTTCTCGTACCCCAGCGAGAACCAGCGCCGGCGCTGTTCCGAAGATCCGTGCGTCCACGTCTCGGGGTTCACCTGGCCCTGGACCTGTGCCTGGATGCGGTCGTCCCCGATCGCCGCGGCCGCGGCGAGGCCCTGGTTGATGTCGGCCTGCGTGAGGTTCACGATCAGCCCGGTCTCGACGGCGTGCGCCGCCCAGACGCCCGCGTAGCAGTCGGCCTGCAGCTCTGATCGCACGGCGCGGCTCTCGGGGCCCTGCGTGTCGCTTCCGATCGTGTCGAGGACGCCGAGCAGGTCCTGAACATGGTGGCCGTACTCGTGAGCGATCACGTACGCCTGCACGAAGGGAGAGTTTTCGCCACCGAATCTGGACGCGAGCTCGTCGAAGAACCCCAGGTCGATGTAGACGAGCTTGTCGCGCGGGCAGTAGAACGGGCCCACCTGTGAGCTCGCGAAGCCGCAGGCGGTCTGGACCTGATCGGTGAAGAAGACGGTGTCGACGTAGGCGTACGACTCGTTGCTGCGCTGGAAGACACCGTCCCAAAACGTCTGGACGCTGTTCACGACGGCGACGATCCGGCAATCCTCCCGCTCGTTTGCGTCTTGGCCCGTCCGGCACTCCCGCGAGACCTCGGACGGCGTGTCGCCACGGCCGACCTGCTGCTCGTCGAGCGGCGCCAGCTCCCCAAGCCCGCCGCCGCCCGAGAGGACCGTGATCAAGAGGTAGACGACGAGTGCGACGAGCCCGAGCCCGCCCCCGCCCACTGCGAGTCCGCCGGGCCCCATGCGGCGGCCCCGGACGTCGGTCACCTGACCGGGATCGAGTCGAGCGCCACGGCGAAAACGCACGGCGGCTCTCTACCCGCTAGAGCCCGGCGAGAAGCGCCGCCAGCTCGTCAGGACCGTCAACCACGAGATCAGCCTCCGCGAGGAGCTCCGCGGGCGCCTCGTCGGAGGCGACGGCGATCCGGACAGCGTGCTCGAGCCCGGCGGTGGCGAGCCCGGCGAACGCGTCGACGTCGGTGGTGTCGTCGCCGGCGTAGAGCGCCCGTCGCGCACCCGACTCGTGGAGGAGTGCCACCACCGCAGTGCCCTTGTCCGCCTCGACGGGAGGGCGTACCTCGAGCACCTTGCGTCCCCACCGCGCGACGAGGCCCTCAGCCTCGGC
Organism: Gaiellaceae bacterium; assembly: GCA_036506555.1. Lineage (GTDB taxonomy): Bacteria > Actinomycetota > Thermoleophilia > Gaiellales > Gaiellaceae > JAIBJP01. The sequence continues at coordinate 2,026 of DASXRO010000209.1, read as the reverse complement.
AGCCTTCGCGACCTCCTCGAGGTCCGCCCGGGCGGCCTCTTCGTCCTCGGCACCGCGGAAGTGGTACGAGAGCGTGAGCCGCTTGTCCTCCACGGGCCGAGCGACGGACTCGCGGAAGAGGGCGATGCGCGTAGCGAGCGCTTCGGCATGCGGATCGAGCTCGAGCCCGTGGTTTCCGACGTAGCGGACGCCCTCCACGCCGACGAGGCGGGCTGCCTCCGCGCCTGTGCGGCCGCTGAGGCAGGCGACGAGGAGGTAGCGGCCCACCAGTCGCTCGAGAGCCGCTTTGGTCCGCTCGGGAACCTCGGAGAGCTCGGGACGGGCGACGATGGGGGCCAGAGTCCCGTCGACGTCGAGGACGAGCGCACTCTCTTCCGGAGCCTCCCGGAGCGGCGCGAGCAGATCGGCCGTCATGGGCGGGAGAATAGGCGGGTGCGGCTGGCCAGCCGGTCAATCGGAATCTTCGCCGGCATCGGGCTCGCGGCCGGCTTCTTCAGCGCCCTCTTCGGCGTCGGCGGCGGGACCGTCATCGTGCCGCTGCTCGTCCTCCTGGCCGGCTTCGCCGCGGCCGAGGCGACGGCGACGTCGCTGGCGGCCATCTGCATCACGGCCTTCTTCGGGATGATCTCCTTCGGAGTCCTCGGTGAGGTCAGCTGGATCAACGCCGTCATCGTCGGCCTGCCGGCCGTGGCCGGGACGATCGTCGGCACCGGGCTCCAGCGCAGGGTCTCGTCACGTCTGCTCGTGGGACTCCTCAGCCTCCTCCTGCTCGGCATCGCGATGAGGCTGCTCGTCGAATGACGATCCTCTTCGCGGTCCTGCTGGGCTTCGCCGCGGGCGCCCTCTCGGGGATGTTCGGGGTCGGCGGCGGCATCCTCTTCGTCCCCACGCTGTCTCTCGTCCTCGGTCTGTCGCACCTCGAAGCCCAGGCGACCTCGCTCGCGGCGATCATCCCCGTCGCTGCGGTCGGCGCCTGGCGCCAGCAGCGCTACGGAAACATTCGCTGGCGTCCCGTGTTTGCGATCGGTCTCGCGTCCGCCGTCGGAGTCGCCGGCGGCGTCGTCCTCGTCGATGCGCTCTCGGATGCGACGCTGAGGCGCCTGTTCGCCGCTCTCTTGATCGTGATTTCCGCACGGCTTGCCTGGTCGGTGCGGCACTAGAATCGGGCGCATGGCTGACGACGACATCTGGCTGCCGCTCGTTGACGAGCCGATCGGGGCGTTCGTCACGCAGCTCCAGGAGGAAGACGAGGAGCTGGCGGCCCTCGTGGCCTCGCCTCGGCGGCAGCTCGCCTTCCGTACGTTCGCCTACATCCGCGTCGGCGTCCTCCTCGGCAGCCTGCTGGTCGATCACGACGTCGAGCCCGTCGGCTCGCGCACCTGGGTCGATCAGATGCTGGCCGATCCCAAGCACCGAGCGGCTGCCGTCGAAGAGGTGAGGCAGGTCGCCCGCGAGGTCGCCGCGGATCCCGAGCTCGCCGAAGATGAGGCCGTGGGACCCGACGACGAGGCTCGCGAGCGCTTTCGCCGCTTCGCCAGCGAGCTTGAGTAACCGCTAGCGGCGGCCTAGCGCGGCGTCGGCCTTCTGCTTCAGGTCGTCGACGACCGCAGCGTCGCGCAGCGTGGTCGTGTCGCCGAGCTCGTTGCCCTCGGCGATGTCCTTCAGGAGGCGGCGCATGATCTTGCCCGAGCGCGTCTTCGGCAGGTCGTCGCCGAACAGAACGGCTGCCGGCCGCGCGATCTTGCCGATCTTCTGGGCCACCCACTGGCGCAGCTCCTCGGCCAGCTCGTCCGAGGGCTCGCGCCCCGCCTTCAAGAGGACGAAGCAGACGATCCGCTGGCCGCGCTCGGGATCGGCGGCGCCGGTGGCCGCTGCCTCGGCCACCGCGTCGTGCTCGACGAGCGTCGACTCGATCTCGGTGGTCGAGAGGCGGTGCCCGGCGACGTTGATGACGTCGTCGATGCGCCCCATGAGCCAGAAGTAGCCGTCGGCGTCCTGCTTGGCCCCGTCGCCGGTGAAGTACGTG
>DASXRO010000208.1:0-11346 GCA_036506555.1 Gaiellaceae bacterium | reverse complement strand
GATCTCCTGCACGCGGTCGGCGCGGAGGTCCTCGTCCCGAAAGCAGCGCGCGATCTGGAAATAGCGGTCGAAGCCGGCGATCACGAGCAGCTGCTTGAGGATCTGCGGCGATTGCGGGAGCGCGAAGAAGCGGCCCTGCTGAAGGCGGCTCGGGACGACGAAGTCGCGCGCCCCCTCCGGTGTCGGCTTGAAGAGGATCGGCGTCTCGATCTCGGTGAAGCCGGCGTCCTCCATCACCCGCCGGATCGTCGAGACCAGGCGTGCGCGCAGGCCGAGGTTGCGCTGCATCTTCGGGCGGCGGAGGTCGATCCAGCGATAGCGGAGGCGGAGCGTCTCGTCGACCCCCTCCTCGTCGAGCTGGAACGGAAGCGGCGTCGAGGTCGCCAGGATCCGGAGGGAATCGACCTGGAGCTCCACCTCGCCGGTGGGAATGGTGGGGTTGACCGCCTCCGGCGCGCGCGGGACGACCTCGCCCTCCGCCTGGAGGACGAACTCGTTCCGCACCTCGTGCCCTATCGTGGCGGCCTCCGGGGCGCGCTCAGGGTTCATGACGAGCTGGCAGATGCCGGTCTTGTCGCGCAGGTCGACGAAGACGAGGCCGCCGTGGTCGCGCCTGGCGTCCGCCCAGCCGGCGAGGGTCAGGCGCTGCCCGACGTGCTCGGGACGCACCTCGCCGCACATGAGATCCCGCCACTTCATAGCGGGAGGTCCTCCACCCTATCGACCTCGATGTCCTCTCGGCCGCGCCGTCGCACCGTGAACGCGCGCTCGTGCGCGATCACGACCGTTGTCGCCCCGAGACGCTGCGCCTGCGTGAGCTGGCCCTTGAGCGAGCGGCCTGCGTAGTCGGTGTCGCAAGCGCGGCCCTCGGCGCGGAGCTTGGCCATGAGCGGGAGGACCTCCGTCAGCCGGGAGCGGTCCTCGAAGGCGAAGAACACGTCCAGAACCGCAGGGGGCGTCTCGGCATTCCGAGACATGGCCATTCGCTCGATGCCCGCAGCCCACCCCACGCCGGGGGTCGGCGGACCACCGATCTCCTCGATCAGGTAGTCGTAGCGCCCGCCCGCGCAGATGGAGCTCTGCGCGGCTCCCAGTTCCTCGTTGGAGAACTCCCAGACGGTGCGCGTGTAGTAGTCGAGGCCACGGACGAGCGTGGGCCGAAGCTCGTAGGCGATGCCATAGGCGTCGAGGCAGGCGCGCACCGAAGCGAAGTGCTCGGCGCACGCCGCGCACAGGGACTCGCCGATCGTGGGCGCGCTCGCCAGCGCTCTCTGGACGGACTCGTTCTTGGTGTCGAAGACGCGGAGCGGGCTGACCTCCGCCTTGCGGCGCGTGTCCTCGTCGAGCTCGTCTGCGTGCTGTGCAAGCCAGTCGCGCAGCCGCTCCACGTACGCGGGTCGGCATTCGCGGTCGCCGATCGAGTTCAGCTCCAGCCGCGTGTAGCGGACCTCGGCGCGGCGGGCGAGCTCCGCGAACAGCTGGATGAGCTCCGCGTCCAGCGCGGGGTCGTCCGAGCCCATGCCCTCGAAGCCGATCTGCCAGAACTCGCGGAAACGCCCCTTCTGGGGCGCGGCGTAGCGGAAGAAAGGCTCCACGTAGTAGGTCTTGACCGGCTGCGGCTCGCGGTGCAGGCCGTGCTCGATGTAGGCGCGGGCGACGGGCGCCGTCCCTTCCGGGCGCAGGGTCAGCGAGCGCTCGCCCTGGTCCTCGAAGGTGTACATCTCCTTCTGGACCACGTCCGAGCCGGCTCCCGACGTGCGCGCGAAGAGCTCGGTGTCCTCGAACGTGGGCGTGGTGATGCGGCCGTAGCCGTAGACGCGCGCGGCCGACTCAGCCGCGTGCACGATCGCATCGCGGACGGGCTGCTCGGCGGGAAGGACGTCGAACGTCCCGCGCGGCGCCTCGATCTTCACGGGGTCGCTGCTCGAAGCTCGGCGAGGAACGGGTTGGCGGAGAGTTCCTGCCCGAGCGTCGTCTGCGGCCCGTGGCCCGGGTAGACGACGGTGTCCGGCGGGAAACGCTCGAGGAGGGCGCGGATGGAGGCGAGGAGGGTCTCCCAGTCCCCGTTCGGCCGGTCGGTGCGCCCGACCGACCCGGCGAAGAGCACGTCTCCGGAAAAGAGGCAGCCCTCGGCCGCGAAGGCGAGATGCGCCTCCGTGTGTCCCGGGACGCGGAGCGTCTCAAAGCGAATGCCCGCGAGCTCGAGCTCCTCGTCTCCCTCGAGGAGCACGTCGGGCTCGTACGGCTCGAGCTGCACGCCCTGGATACCCGCCGGGAGGAAGTCGTTGATCCGCTCGAGACGGTTGCTTTCCTCGGCCGCCATGTAGACCGGAGCGCCGGTCACGCGGGTGAGGTCGGCCACGCCGGCGACGTGGTCGACGTCTCCGTGCGTGATGAGAATCGCGACGCAGCTGGCTCCGCTGAGCGCGCTCTGGATCTCCGCGGACGCCCCCGGCCAGCCGGGATCGACGATGACGGCCTCATCCGCGCCTTCGCGTCCGACGACGTAGCAGTTCTCGGCGTACGGGCCGAGCTCGAGCTGCGTCACGTCCAGGCTCATGGCGCGGTGAGTCTAACCGGGCCCCGGTAGACTGCCGCAGCCGTGGAAGCGTGGCATCTGCCCGAGATCGACACGCCGAACGGAAGCCGATCGCCGGTCGTCCTCCTCAGCGAGGACGAGGCCCGTGCTGTGCTCGTCGGGCTCGATCCCGGACAGGAGCTCGGCGACCACCAGGTGAAGGAGCATGCGTGGGTGCTCGTCGTCGACGGAACCGCGCGCATCCGTGCGGGCAGCGAGGAGATCCAGGCCACGACCGGCACGCTCGCGCACTTCGAGCCCGACGAGCGGCACTCAGTCGGGACCGACGACGGCGCGAAGATCCTGCTCCTGCTTGCGCCTTGGCCCGGCGAGGGCCACTACCGCGGCAGCTGAGCCGCTCTCCTAGCGGCGCCCGCTCGCCCCGCGCTGCCTGCGCTGGAACACGCGGTACATGAACACGTCGACCATGTAGCTGAACGGGATGAAGAAGGCGAGCAGGACGAAGGCGGTGTAGATCTTCGCCGCCGTCGTCGCGTCCTTCCCGCTCGTGAGGAAGACGACGACGAGGATGAGCGGGCCGAAGATCGCGGTTCGCCGGAGCACGCGCTGGAGTGAGGGCTTCGGGATCTCGCGTCCCCTGCGGTCTCGCGGGCCGGGCGCGGGCTTCTGTCCGTTCTTGTCGGGGCGCTCGACGACGACCTCCTCTCCTTCCTCCGTTTCGATCACGTACTCGTACTCGTGCCGCTGGAGCTTCTCGCGACGGCGGCGCTGTTTCCGACTCGGCATGAGCCGATTATGCCGCCGCCGGGCGGGTCAGCGCGCCCAGGCGACGCGCCCGCCCTTGACGACCGCAGCGACGAGCGTCCCCGCGAGGTGGTAGGCGAGGTGGCGCCAGTCGGGCGCGTCCACGAGCACGATGTCCGCGATGTAGCCGGGAGCGATCCGGCCGACACGATCCCCGCGCCCGAGCACGTGCGCCGCGTTGACCGTGCACGCCGCCAGCGCCTCGGCGGGGGTCAGGTGCATCTCCGTGCAGGCCAGGCTCATTGCCACGGGCAGGCTCTCGCAGTAGGCGCTCCCCGGATTGAAGTCGGTGGCGAGGGCCACGATCGCGCCGGCGTCTACCAGCTCGCGGGCCGGCGGCAGCGGGCGCCCGAGGAACAGGGCGGCGATCGGAAGGCAGACCGCGGCGACGTCGTTTTGCCCCAGGGCACGGACGCCGTCGGGCCCAGTTGCCTCGAGGTGGTCGACCGAGCGCGCTCCGAGCTCGACGGCCAGGGGAACTCCACCCGCCTCGGTGAACTGGTCCGCGTGCAGGCGGAGCGCGAGGCCCGCCTCACGGCAGGCCTCCAGGTAGCGCCGCGCCTGGGCGGCGTCGAAGGCGCCCTCCTCGACGAAGACGTCCGCCGCCTCGCCGAGCTCCGCCGCAGCCGGCAGGACCTCGGCGAGGGCAAAGTCGAGATACGAGTCCGCGCCGTCGAACTCGGGCGGCACCGCATGCGCTCCCAGCCAGGTCGGGACGCCGCCTGCCTCGCGAACGGCGCGCAGCTGAGCGAGCTCCGTGTCGTGGTCGAGCCCGTAGCCGGACTTGGCTTCGAACGTCGTCGTCCCGGCAGCGAGCATCCACGCACGGTGCCGGGCGAGCGCGTCCGCGAGCCCCTGCTCGCCGGCCGCCCGCGTCGCCCGGACGGTCGAGAGGATGCCTCCGCCCGCCGCGTGCAGCTCCTCGTACGTCGCTCCACCCGCGCGCAGCTCGAACTCGCCGGCCCGGTCGCCCGCGAAGCAGGCATGCGTGTGGCAGTCGACGAGCCCCGGGACCGCGGCACGCCCGCGCCCGTCGAGCTCTTCGACGCCGTCGAGCGGCGCGAGCTCCCGCATCGGCCCCAGCGCCGTGACCCGCCCGTCCTCGCAGAGGACGTAGGCGTCCTTGACGAAGTCCAGCTGTCCGAGGTCCGCGCCGCGGAGCGGCGCCCGAGCACCCGCCGGCGTGACCACCTGGGCCAGATCGCGGATGAGCAGCTTCGTCATCGCCGCATGAGCCTAGAGGGCCAAGCGGCAGACGCGGAGCCGATCAGTCCGGCTGACCGGGGACGGCGAGCCCGCTCTCGCGTGCGGCTGCACGCGCCTCGTCGTAGCCGGCATCGAGGTGCCGCAGGACTCCGATCCCAGGATCGGTCGTCAGCACCCGCTCGAGACGCTCCCCGGCGTCGTCGGTGCCGTCGGCGACGACGACCATGCCCGCGTGGATCGAGTTGCCGATCCCGACGCCCCCGCCGTGGTGGACGCTCACCCAGGTTGCGCCTGCCGCAGTGTTCAGGAGCGCGTTCAGGATCGGCCAGTCGGCGATGGCGTCGGAGCCGTCCTGCATCGCCTCGGTCTCGCGATAGGGCGAGGCGACCGAGCCCGAGTCGAGATGGTCGCGCCCGATGACGACAGGAGCGCTGACCTTTCCCGAGCGGACGAGCTCGTTGATCGCGAGACCCGCCTTGGCGCGGTCGCCGTAGCCGAGCCAGCAGATGCGCGCCGGCAGGCCCTGGAAGGCGACCAGCTCGGGCGCCAGCTCGAGCCAGCGCTGCAGGAGCAGGTCGTCCGGGAAGAGCTCTCGCAGCGCCCCGTCAATTGCCGCGATGTCCTCCGGGTCTCCCGACAGCACAGCCCAGCGGAAGGGCCCGATGCCGCGACAGAAGAGCGGCCGGATATAGGCCGGGACGAAGCCCGGGTATGTGAATGCCTCCTCTACGCCCGCCTCGAGAGCCTCCCCCCTCAGGTTGTTGCCATAATCGAAAACATAGCTCCCGGCCCGGACGTACTCGAGGAGGCCCTCGACGTGGCGTGCGATCGACTCTGAGGCGCGGCGCAGGTATTCCTCGGCATCGCGCTTGCGAAGGTCGGCAGCCTCCTCCACGGAGAGGCCGGCAGGCACGTAGCCGTTGAGCGGGTCGTGCGCCGCGGTCTGGTCGGTGACGAGATCGAAGGGCTCGCCGCGGCGCGCGAGCTCGGGAACGACGTCGGCCGCATTCCCAAGCAGTCCGATCGAGAGCGCCCGCCCTTCGTCCGCCGCCGCGCGCAGGCGCTCGAGAGCGTCGTCGAGCGACTCCGTCGACTCGTCGAGGTAGCGCGTCTCGAGGCGCCGCCGGATGCGGGCTGGATCGACCTCGATGCAGAGGATCGCGGCGCCCGCCATCGTCGCCGCGAGCGGCTGCGCGCCGCCCATGCCGCCGAGGCCCGCGGTCAGGATCGTCTTGCCGCTCAAGTCGGGCGATCCGTAGTGCTTCTCGCCGGCCGCCGCGAAGGTCTGGTAGGTGCCCTGGAGGATGCCCTGCGTGCCGATGTAGATCCAGCTCCCGGCGGTCATCTGACCGAACATCGTCAGCCCGAGCGCTTCGAGGCGCCGGAACTCCTCCCAGGTCGCCCAGCGCGGCACGAGCAACGCGTTTGCGATCAGGACGCGGGGAGCGCCGGGATGCGTTCGAAACACGCCCACCGGCTTGCCGCTCTGCACCAAGAGCGTCTCGTCGTCGCCAAGATTCAGCAACGAGCGCACGAGCGCCTTCAGCGCCTCGTGGCTGCGCGCCGCCTTGCCGGAGCCGCCGTAGACGATGAGCTCCTCCGGCTTTTCCGCCACCTCCCGGTCGAGGTTGTTGAGGAGCATGCGGAGCGGCGCCTCCGTCTGCCACGAGCGTGCGTTCAAGGTCTGGCCGCGCGGGGCGCGAATCGTCGAGAGGTCGCCGCAAAGCTCTTCCACGACGGCGTCGAGCGAGCGGACGCTCATGCGAGCTCACCCGCTTCCCGTTCGACGGCCTCTACGAGCTCGCCCGACCGGATTGCCTCGGCGACTCGCTCGATGTCGGGAGCGAGTGGGCGGTCTTCATGGACGGATGGCGAGATCGTGCGGATGAAGTCGTGCGCGGCACGCGCGCCCGCGCCAGGCTCGAGCGGGGCGAGGAACTCGACTCCTTGCGAGGCCGCCAGCAGCTCGATCGCCAGCGCGCGCTCGACGTTTCCGAGCACCGTCCAGCACTTGAGCGCCGAGGCGTTCCCCATCGGCACATGATCCTCCTGGCCCGCGCTCGTCGGGATCGAATCGACACTGGCCGGATGACAGAGCACCTTGTTCTCGCTCACGAGGGCAGCCGCGACGTACTGCGGGATCATGAACCCCGAGTTGAGGCCGCCGTCGCGGGTGAGGAAGGCCGGCAGGCCGTCGGATAGTGACGGGTTCACGAGCCGCTCGACGCGTCGCTCCGAGATGGACGCGAACTCGGCGAGGGCGATGGCCGCCGCGTCGAGCGCGAAGGCCACCGGCTGTCCGTGGAAGTTCCCGTTCGAGACGAGCTCCCCTTGCTCCACGAACACGAGTGGGTTGTCGGTCGCCGAGTTGAGCTCGACTGCGATCGTCTCCTCGGCGTAGTGAAGGAGATCGCGGCTTGCGCCGTGCACCTGGGCTGCGCAGCGAAGCGAGTACGCGTCCTGCACCTTGTCGCACCAGCGATGCGCCTCGATGATGGCCGACCCCCCGAGGAGTTGGACCACGTTGGCCGCCGACTCGCGCTGGCCGCGCAGGGGGCGAAGGGCGTGGATCTCGGGCTGGAAGCTCACGCGCGAGCCCTGGAGCGCCTCGAGCGAGAGCGCGCAGGCGATGTCGGCCGTCTTCGACACGCGGCGCGCACGGACGAGCGCGAGTGCCCCGACCGCGCCCATGAACTGCGTGCCGTTCACGAGCGAGAGCCCCTCCTTCGCCTGCAGGCTGACGGGCTCGAGCCCCACCTGGGCGAGAGCGTCAGCGCCGGGAATCCGCTCGCCGTCGACAATCGCCCAGCCCTCGCCGACGAGCGGCAGCGCCAGGTGCGCAAGGGGCGCGAGGTCGCCCGAAGCCCCCACCGAGCCGCGGCTCGGCACGAAGGGAAGAACACCTCGGTTCAGGCACTCGAGCAGGAGCTCGACGGTTTCCACGCGCGCGCCGGAGTATCCCTTGGCGAGCGTGTTGGCACGCAGCACCATCGCGGCTCGCACGACCTCGTCCGGATAGGGCTCGCCGACCCCGCACGCATGGCTGCGCAGGAGGCGCAACTGCAACTCCTGGGAGAGCTCAGGGGGGATGGTCTTCTCGACGAAGCGGCCGAAGCCCGTGTTGATGCCGTAGGTGTGCTCGCCCGCCGCGCCGCTCGCAGCCCGCTCGACGAGCTCACGGGCGGCGCGCATCTTGTCGCGACCGGCATCCGAGAGCGTCGCATGCACGCCTTCGACCGCGACAGCCCAGACGTCGTCGACCGTGAGGTCGTCGCCGTTCAGCGATACCGCCGTCGCAACCGCCATCTTCGCCAAGTCTAGAGCGCACGCGGCAGGGCACACTGCGCCTGTGGCCGACCCCGTTACCGCCGCTCCCGAGGAAGCGCGTCCGGAGGCGACGGAAGCCCTGCGACCGGGGACGCTCGCCCTTTTGCGCCGGCGGGACTTCCGGCTCACATACGGCGCGATCGCAACCAGCGAGCTGGGCGACGCCTTCCAGTACATCGCGCTCATGTGGTTCGCACTCGAGGCGGGCGGCCCGCTCGGGGTTCTCGCGGTGCGGCTTGCCGACAGCGTGCCGGCGCTCCTCTTCGGCTTCCATGGAGGCCTGCTGGCCGACCGGCTCGAACGCCGCCGGACGATGATCGCCGCCGACCTCGTGCGAGGAGCGGTTCTCGTTCCGATTGCCGTCGCGGGCTTGCTGGGAGACCTGCCGCTCTGGGGGCTCGTGCTCGCCGCCTTCGTCCTCACCGCGGCCACGAGCTACTTCGACCCCGCCTACGGAGCTCTCCTCCCCGCGCTCGTCGATCGCGAGAACGTCCAGCAGGCGAACGGGCTCGTCCGCGCGACGGCGGACGGGCTCGGTGTGGGCGGCTGGGGACTCGCAGCCGGGCTCCTGGCCTTCATGCCCCTCAGCGCGTTCTTTGCGCTCAACGCCGCTTCGTTCTTCGTCGCAGCGGCGTTGCTCACGCGCACCCATCCTCAGCCGGCCCGGACTCAGCTGGAGGAAACGACGTGGGCCCAGGTCAAAGCCGGCTTCGGCGCGCTCCGGCTGTTGCCCGTCCTTGCCGCGGCCGTCGCCGTGCTCGGTGTGGCCATCACGATCGAGTCCGGCACGTGGATGGTCGGCGTCCCCGAGCTGGTGCGGAGCGAGCTCGGCTACGCGGCGGGCGGCTTCGCGATCGTGATGGTGGGCTACGCGGTCGGCTCCATCAGCGCCGGGCTCTTCCTCGCCCGCCGGCCGCTCAGGCGAAAGGCCTTCGGCAGCCTGCTCGCCTGGTCGCTCTACCTCCCTGCCTACCTCCTCATCGGGCTCGCCGGCTCGCTTCCGGTCGCGTTCGCGGGGGCCATCTGCGCAGGCCTCGGCCAGGGATCCGCGTACGTCCTCGTCAACTCGGCCGCGCAGGAGCAAGTGCCCGATCGCGTGCTCGGTCGCGTCATGGGCCTCATCACGCTCGTGCATCGCGGGGCGCATGCAACGGGGCTCATGTTCGTCTCGCCGCTCTTCGCGTTCGTCGATCCGCGGCCGGTGTTCCTCGGCGCCGCACTGGCGGCGCCCATGGTCGGTCTTGTGGGCGCGGGAGCCGCGCTGGCTCTCACTCGTCGAGGAGACGCAGCTCGAGCACGTGACTGGGATCGAAGCCGTCGATCCTGAGCAGGGCCCCGGCCGCCTCGACGGCAGCCCCCGCCGGCATCAGCCCCACGAGCTCGCAGCCCACGACCGCCGCCCCGCGGGCCTCTGCCTCGGCCACGATCCGCTCGACGATCTCGTGGAGAGCTGAGGCCTCCCAGTCGGTCACGTTCATGCTCACCTGCACGAGGCCCGCTCTCGGCAGGTCGAGCCCAAGCGCGCGCACGCCCGGGTAGCCGCCGTCGCGCTCGCGGACAAGGCGCGCGAGCTCGCGTGCGACCTCGACGTCGGTTGCGCGGAGGTTGACGTTGAAGGCGATGAGCGGCCGGCGCACCCCGATGAGGACGGCGCCCGCACTCGCGTGCAGCCGGTCGGGGCCGCGGTCCGGCGAAAGCTCACCTTCATCGACCCGCCGCTGGAGTTCGTCCGTGCCCCCTCCGCGAAAGAAGGCCGGCTCGCGCCCGTCCTCGGTCAATCGGCCGTAGAAGAAGACCGGGAGCTCGAGCTCGGCGCCCACGCGGTCGGCGAGCGCCAGTGCCGCCTCGCACGCCTCGGACTCCTGCTCGGGACGCAGCGGCACGAGTGGGACGACGTCGGCGGCGCCGACCCGAGGGTGCGCGCCCTGGTGGCTGCGCAGGTCGATCAGCTCGACGGCACGCCGAATCCCCTGCAGAAGGGTCTCGACGAGCTCTTCGCCACTCCCGACGAGCGTGTAGACGGAGCGGTGGTGGTCCCAGTCGGCGTGCACGTCGAGGAGCCTGGCCGGCTCTGACATCGCATCCCGGAGAGCAGCGAGCGTCTCCTCCTCTCGGCCCTCGGAGAAGTTCGGCACGGATTCGAGCGGCAATGGCACCCGGCCAGCATAAAAGCGACCCCCAAGGCCGTCGCTAGACTCGAAAAGAGTGACGCGGAAGGCGAACAGCCATCCCCATCTGCGCATCTTCGGCCGCCTGCTCGGCTTCCTGCGCCCCTACCGTTGGTCGCTCGCGGTCTCGATCGTGCTCGCGGCGGCCTCGCAGGCAGCTGCGCTCGCGCTCGTCCGCATCACCCAGAGCGTCATCGACCAGGCGATTCGCCCGCAGGATCGCCACCTGCTGCTCATTTTCGTCGCCGTCATCGTCGGCCTTGGTGCCGCCAAGGCGCTCCTCATGGTCGGGCGCCGCTTCATCTCCGGGCGACAGGCGCTCGGAGTCGAGTACGACATGCGCAACGCGCTCTACTCGCACCTGCTCCGGCTCTCGTTCGGGTTCTACGACCGCCACCAGACCGGGCAGTTGATGTCACGCGCGACCGTCGACCTGCAGGGCGTGCGGTTCTTCCTCGGCTACGGGCTCATCTTCTTCGCACAGAACCTGTTCACGATCGTGGGCGCGTTCGCGATCATGCTCTGGACCGATTGGCGGCTCTCCCTGATCGCGTTCGCGATCACGCCGATCGTCGTCACGTTGGCGTACCGCTACAGCCGCGTCTCCCATCCCGTTCTTCGCGACGTACAGCAGAAGCTCGCGGACGTCGCCACGGTCGCCGAGGAGAACATCGTCGGCGTCCACGTCGTCAAGTCGTTCGCGCAGGAGGAGCAGGAGCAGGCGAAGTTCGCGAGGCGCTCGGAGGCGGTCTTCGAGCGGACGATCGACGCGAACCGCCAGCGCTCGCTCTACGTCCCCCTGCTCTCGTTCATCCCGCTGCTCGCCCAGGCGGCGGTGCTCCTGGTCGGTGGCTGGATGGTCGTGCACAACCGCCTCACCGTCGGGCAGTTCTTCGCGTTCAACCTCTACGTCTCGATGCTGATCATGCCCTTGCGCATGCTCGGGATGTGGATCGGCCAGTCACAGCGGGCCACGGCCTCGGGCGAGCGAATCTTCCAGATCCTCGACGAGCCGGAGGAGATCGCCGAGCGGCCGGATGCGGCTCCCCTCCCGGCCGGCGACGGTCGCATCCACTTCGAGGCGGTCACCTTCGGCTACGACCCCGAGCGGCCGGTGCTCGAGGACATCGACCTCGAGATCGAGCCGGGCCGAAACGTCGCCGTGATCGGTCACACGGGCTCGGGCAAGACGACGCTGACCGCGCTCGTGCCGCGCTTCTACGACGTCACGGCCGGCCGCCTGACGATCGACGGCGTCGACGTCCGCGACGTCACGCTGACCTCGCTACGCCGCTCGATCGC
>DASXRO010000207.1:0-7815 GCA_036506555.1 Gaiellaceae bacterium | reverse complement strand
GACGAGCGTGGACAGGTCGATCTCCTCCTCCTCGTCGAAGTCGCCCGCCGAACCCGTCGGCATCTCCACGAACTCGTCCATGCGCCCCTGCTCCTCGAACCAGGCGCGCGTCTGCTCGTCGGCCGGAAAGACGGCGCCCGTAGCGCCCAGCTCCGCGATCATGTTCGCGATCGTCCCGCGCTCCGTGTACGAGAGCGTCGCCACGCCCGGCCCAAAGAACTCGAACACGCAGCCGCGCCCACCGCGGACGCCACGGCGGCGGAGTAGCTCGAGAATCACGTCCTTCGCCTGGATCCAGGGCCCCGCGAGCTCGTTCTCGAGCTGGACGCCGACGATCTTCGGGCACGGAAGCTCGAACGGGTGCCCGGCCATGCAGACCGCGACGTCGAGCCCGCCCGCGCCGATGGCGATCATCGCGCAGGAGCCGGACTGGGTCGTGTGGCTGTCGGCGCCGACGAGCGTCTTGCCCGGCGCCGCAAAGCGCTCGCAATGAACGTAGTGGCAGATGCCGTTCCCGGGCCGGGAAAACCAGGCCCCGTACTTCGCCGACATCGCCTGCAGAAACCGGTGGTCGTCGGGGTTCTTGAAGTCGATCTGGAGGATGTTGTGGTCGACGTAGACGACCGCGGTCTCGACCTGGACGCGGTCGACGCCGAAGAGCTCGAACTGCATCATTGCCATCGTCCCCGTCGCGTCCTGCGCGAGCGCCTGGTCGACGCGCAACCCTATCTCCGTTCCGGGAACGAGCTCGCCGCGGACCAGATGCTCCTCGAGGATCGTGCGGGCGAGCGATGCCATCGCTCTCAGTATCGCAAGAGCGCGCCGATTCCTTCGACGGGGTCGAGATCCTGCCGGTGCTGCACCGCCCACACGGTGCCACCGTGGCCGAGGGTCTGGTGAACGGCGAGATCGAGACCTTCGGGGGATTCCTCCATGCTCGTGCCGTCGAGCGGGCACCGGCCGCCCTTCGCGGAGACGCGCCCGCAGGCGGGGCAGCGCCACGCCGCGTGGTCGGCTCCCTCCTGGAAGAGGAGCAGCTCGACGCGCCCGTCGGAGGCGGCTTCCAGCGTTTGCTCCCAGCCGGCCGCGGCACGGCCGCTACGACCGGCTTCCTCACGCCACCGATCGAGCACCGCGCTCTCCTGGTGGTCGCGCCAGCGTTCGAGCACCGGCGTCGCGAGCTCGAGCAGCTCCGCAGGCGTCGCGTGCGCCTCGGCTTGCGTCCAGCCGACGATGGCGCTTTGAACCTCCTGCGACAGGAGATCGTCGAACTCGGCCCGAATCTCCTCGGAGGAGACGACGATGACCCGCGGGTGCAGGCGGCGCACGAGCCGGTCGAGCTCGTCGGCGAGACCCCGCAGGTGCTCCTGGACGAGCGTCTCGATGTGCCGCTGGAAGCGTGCCTGCGACCAGCCGCCCTGGTCGTGCTTGCCGGGCTGCTCCTCGAAGTGGTCGGCCAACTCCTCCAGACGGCCGGCGCGCAGCCGGTAGAACTGGCCCTGCTCGCGGCCCACGACGACGACCAGCGCACCCTCGCCGCGGCCGACGAGCGGGACGAGCGGGGCAAGATAGAGCTGACGCCCGACCTTGACGTGGTCGCGCACTGACTCGGTCAGAGGAAGCGGCCGCCACACGTTGTCCAGTCCCGCCGAGAAGATCGCCAGCCCGTGGGCGCCGTCGCGGGTGAACTCGTATTCGTAGTAGTCGCGAATCCGGTCGAAGTCGCCTTTGAGACCCTGGCGCTGGTCGTGCGTCAACGAGCGGCGGTTTGCCCCGTCCGCCTTGGCAGCCTCATCGAGGAGGGAATGGAGGCGCGTGTCCGCGTCTCCGCGGTTCGGCGAATCGCGCGGATCGAGATCGAGATAGAGGCTGACTGCGCAGCCCTTCTCGGCCTCGAAGCCAGCCAGATCGCGCAGCTCGTCCCAGCTAATCGTGCGTGCCAAAGGATCCCCAGTTGTCCTTTCCGAACGAGGCGCAAACTACACAATCGGAACATGCGGCCGACGCATTTCGTTTACTACTAACGAGGAACCGGAATCGGAGGATTATTCGTGAGCTCGAACGAAGTGCGTGAAGTCATTGTGGTCGGCGGCGGCCCCGCCGCCTATACGGCTGCGCTCTACAGCGCGCGCGCCAACCTGAACCCGCTCGTGATCGAGGGGTTCGCCTGGGGCGGCCAGCTCATGATCACGAGCGACGTCGAGAACTACCCCGGCTACGCGGAGGGCGTGCTCGGCCCGGAGATGATGCAGGACCTGCGCCGGCAGGCTGAGCGCTTCGGCACCGATTTCATCACCGACGACGTCACGAAGGTCGACTTCTCCGAGCGGCCGTTCCGGATCTGGGTCGGCGAGGACGAGTACCGCGCCGAGGCCGTCATCATCACGACAGGCGCAAACGCGCGCCAGCTCGGGCTCGACACCGAGAAGAAGCTGCAGGGGCGCGGCGTCTCCTACTGCGCCGTCTGTGACGCGGCGTTCTTCAAGGACAAGGAGGTCGTGGTCGTGGGCGGCGGCGACTCGGCCATGGAGGAATCGACTTTCCTGGCCAAGTTCGCCAACAAGGTGACGGTCGTGCACCGGCGCGATTCCTTCCGCGCCTCGCCGATCATGGTTGACCGGGCGCGCGCGAACGACAAGATCGAGTTCGTGCTCGACTCCGTCGTCGAGGAGGTGCTCGGCGAGGACGCGGTCACGGGCGTGGTCATCCGCAA
Source organism: Gaiellaceae bacterium (assembly GCA_036506555.1). Lineage (GTDB taxonomy): Bacteria > Actinomycetota > Thermoleophilia > Gaiellales > Gaiellaceae > JAIBJP01. Next base: position 5,102 of record DASXRO010000207.1, on the reverse strand, counting down.
TCTCAAGACGAACGAGCTCACGGAGCTCCCCGCCGACGGCTTCTTCGTTGCGATCGGGCACGACCCCAACACGGCGCTCTTCCGCGGGCAGATCGACATGGACGAGGCCGGCTACATCGAGACGCGGGGGAAGACGACCGAGACGAACGTGGCAGGCGTCTTCGCGGCCGGCGACGTCCAGGACTACGTCTACCGCCAGGCCGTCACGGCGGCCGGATCGGGCTGTATGGCCGCCCTCGATGCCGAGCGCTTCCTCGCGGCGCAGGAAGGGCATCCCGAAGCGGCGCTCGCGGCACCTCGTAGCTGATAGATACTCAAAAGTGCCGTACTTCATCTGCCCCAACTGCCGGCAGCGGTCGATCGACCACGACCGCCGCGAGGATCTGACGAACGACGCGGTCGGGTGCGCCCACTGCGGGTTCGGCTTCCTGTTCGAGCTCCTGGATGACTACTACCCGGCGCCGGGCACGGGTTTCGTGGTCTGCGACCGGAACCGCCGCATCCTCGCTCTCGGCCAGGGGGTGTTCGAGCTCACCGGCTACCGCGAGCCGGAGATGATCGGCCGCGAGGTCACGGAGGCGTTCGGGCTGGGGGCCGAGGGCGACGCGAACCCGGCCGAAGTCGCGGTCGAATGGGGCGTGCGGCAGCTGGGCAGGCGGGTGACGATCCGCACCCGCATCGGGGTGACGAAGCAGGTCACGGCCGACTTCTTCCCGGCATACGACGAGGACGGCGGCCTCCTTGTCGCGCTGTCTCCGCGCTAGCTGACGCGGCTCGACGGGCAGAGGTCGCTGAGCACGCAGTCCTCGCAGCGTGGCTTCCGCGCGATGCAGACCCGGCGCCCGTGCCAGATCAGAAGGTGTGGGAAACGCGCCCAGTCGGCCCTCGGCACCAGCCGCTGCAGGTCGCGCTCGATCTTCACGGGATCCTCGTGACGCGTGAAGCCGAGCCGTTGAGAGAGGCGCCGGACATGGGTGTCGACGACGATCCCCTGCGTCGCACCGCGTTCGGCGGCGACGACGTTCGCCGTCTTGCGCCCGACTCCGGGCAGGCGGACGAGGTCGTCGAGCCGAGTCGGGACCTCACCGTCGAACTGCTCGAGGAGCAGGCGCATAGCCGCGCGCAGGTTGCGCGCCTTTTGGCGAAAGGGCCCCGTCGGACGGAGGTCGGCCTCAAGCTCGGCCTCAGAGACGGCGAGGTAGTCCTCGGGACGCCGGTACTTCTGGAACAGGCGCTCGGTGACGCGGTTGACGGTCACATCGGTCGTCTGAGCGGACAGCATCACCGAGACGAGGAGCTCGAGCTCGTCACGGAAGCGGAGCGCGATGACCGCGTCCGGATGCTCCACTGCGAGGCGCTCGATGACCGGGCGAATGCGCTCTCGCTTCGGGCCGACCCGGCGTCGAGCCTCGTGCACGTAGCTACGAGCCATCCGAACGGACCTCTATCTTCACGCGCATGCCAGACGCGCTGGAGCGTAGAGCGACGACTACGGCCGCCGTTGCCGGGCTGGTGGCCGTGCTCGAGTCGGGAGCGGGATTCGCATTCACATTCGGGATCTCCGCCTGGCATGTGGCGCTCTACGTGGCCGCCCTCGCAGGCCTGACAGCCGCGATCGCGCTGGCCCTGCTCGCCGTCGCTCCCGAGCATCCTCGGACCGCCGCGCTCCCGGGCAGGGCGACGCTTTTGTTCTGGGCTCAGGCCGCATTCGCCGCCGCGATTCTCCTCGTCGTCGTCAATGCATCGGCCAGCGCAGTGCAAGCGCTCGGAAACAACAGCCCATTCGAGTAATCAGGCAGCCGTAAGGGCCGGGCCGGCGCAGACGACGTCCAGGGCCGGGCAACCCGAGCAGGCGAGATCGCTCGGCGTGGGCCGAAACTCGCCGCGCTGGATTGCCGCGATCGCCTCCGAGAGGCCGGCTTCGAGGGCAGGGAGCTCGGAGCGCTCAAACGTACGCGAGACCGGCTCGTCCGGCCGCTCGAGGAAGACGTAGACGACCTCGACCTCTTCGGCGCCGGCACGGAAGGACGCGAGCGCGTACACGAGCCGCTGGAGCGCGTAGTCGTCCTCCAAGGCCTCCTCGGGCGTCAGCTCCTCGAGCCGGTTCGTCTTGTAGTCGACGACCAGGGCCTTTCGTTCAGCCGCCGCGTAGACGTCGAGCCGTCCATGCAGTAGCACGCCGTCGTGCTCGAAGGCGAACGGGAGCTCGGGGCGCACGCCCTCGAGGCCGCCGAGCCGCCGTGCGATCGGCGAGTCGTGCCAGGCCTGGACGAGCTGCGCTACCCGCTCGAGGTCCTCTTCCGTTGCGGCGGGATAGCGCGCGAGCACCGGCTCGCGCACGTCGGCCGCGGCCACCCCGTGCTCGAGGAGGACGTGCACCGCGTCCCCGATCTCGGTCGCGGCGAGCCCGCTCTGGCCGGGGATCGACCCGCCCGCGTCTGAGGGCCGCATGCCCACCACGCGCTCGGCGTAGTAGCGGTAGGAGCAGCGGCCGAAGAGCGAGAGAGCGCTGTAGGACAGGCTGCGAACGTGGTGGAGGGGCGCGTCCGGCACCGCCGCCAGCTCGGGGAGGCGGGGTGCGGGTGGCGGAAGGAGAGGGACATCCCCGCCGGTGAAGAGCTCGAGCTGGCCGTCCGTTTCCGCGGTTTCCGGCTCCGGAACACCTGTCGGCGCCGACCGGTAGCGGTCGAGGCGAACGAGCAGGCGGGCGCCGTCGCGGACGAGCTCGACGGAGCCTTCGACAGCCTCGTCGAGCTCGCGGGCCTCCAGGCGGTCGAGCACCCAGCCGATCGGCGTCTCGGCATCGGCACGCCGTTCGGGATCGATCGCGCCCGAGACGATCAGACGGTCGATCGCGCGCGTCATGGCGACGTAGTAGAGGCGCAGGCGCTCGGCCTTCTCCTCCTCGCGCTCGGCGTCGCGGACCGCCTCGTATTCGAATGCGCCCCGGCGCTCGCCCGTAGCGGGATCGGCGACGCGAAAGCCGAAGCGCCCGTCGGGGAGGCAGAGGATCTCGTCCGGTGACGGCGCGGCGCGGTCGCGCCCGGCATCGGCGACGACGACAACCTTGAACTCGAGCCCTTTGGCCGAGTGGATGGTGAGGAGCCGGACGGCGTCCGCTCCCTCCTCCTCGGCCACCGCTTCGAGCTCGCGCGCGCCGACGGCCTCCTGCTCGCCGACGAAGCGGACGAAGCCTTCGACATCGGGCCCGCGCAGCTCCTCGTAGGAACGCGCGAGCCGCGCGAGCTTCCGCATGTTCGCGTAGCGGCGGCGCCCGTCCCACTGCACCAGGGCGGCGAGGTCGTAGTCGTGCTCCGAGACGATCGCCTCGAGCAGCCGCTCGAGGGAGAGCGTCGGCGCAAGCCGGGCGAGCCGCTCGTAGCGCTGGTGGAACGCCCTGCAGAGCTGCGCGTCCTGCGCAGAGAGCTCCGCAGGGAGTCTCTTCTCGAACGGCTGGAAGAGCGGCCTCTTGGGCGCCGCCCGCCGCAGCAGCGCGAGCGCGTCGTTGGAGACCCCGACGAGAGGGGAGGCGAGCACGGTGACGAGCGCCTCGTCGTCGTAGCGGTTGTGGAGGAGGCGCAGGTAGGCGAGCAGGTCGACGACCTGCTGCTGGCCGAAGTAGCCCCGCCCCGTCGCCCGATAGGTCGGGATATCGAGGTGGCGAAGCTCCTCCTCGTACCACTCGGCGTCGGTGCCGGCAGCGAAGAGGAGGACAATCTCGCCGGCCGTCGCGGCGCCCTCCTCGATCAGCTCGTGCACGCGCCGCGCGATATGGCGCGCCTCCGCGCGGCGCCAGTGGACGTCCGTGCCCGCGTAGCTCGCCTTGTCCGTCACCAGGAGCTCGACCGGCGTTCCGAAGGCGGCATCGGGGAAGCGCCCGGCCGCCTCGAGCCGCTGGAAGTCGGCTCCGAACTCGGCCGAGAAGAGATGGTTGATCGCGCCGAGCACCTCGGGGCGCGAGCGGTAGTTCTGAGTCAGCGCCAGGACGCCCGACGCGTGCTCGCGCCGCTCGCGGAAGACGTGGACGTCGGCGTGCCGGAACCCGTAGATGGACTGGAACTCGTCGCCGACGAAGAAGATCTCCTTGTCGTCGGCGCCTTCGGCGAGGAGGTCGACGAGCTCGCACTGGAGGCGGTTCGTGTCCTGGAACTCGTCCACCATGATCGAGCGGAAGCGCCAGCTCTCGCGCTCGCGCACCTCGGCGTTCTCCCGCAGGAGGTCGCGCGCGAGGAGCTGCAGGTCCTCGAAATCGAGCGCCGACTCACGCTCCTTCGCGGCGCGGTACGCCCGCTCGAAGGCCCCGAGGAGCTCTTGCAGCAGGTCGCGGTCGCGCGCGGCCAGCTCGTCGAGCGCCGCCTGCTCCACGCCACGGCGCGCCTCCTCGTAAGTGGCGGCTCGTTCGCCGCGCGCCTTCAGCTCGGAGAGGTCAAGCAGACGCTCGGGAAGCGTCCGCTCCTCGAGCAGCTCCAGCGCCCTGGCGGCAGTGGCCCGCGCCGTCTCCCCCGCGCCCGCCTCGTCGACCAGGCAGCGCGCGGCGTCCCGAAGCTCCTCGACGCGCTCGGGCAGGCCGGGCCGGTCGCCGAGCTCCAGCACGAGGGGCCGCCCGGCCGCGCGCAGGGTCTCGTAGACCCCGGTCAGCATCCGCCGAAGTGCGCGCGCGCCGTACGTGGAGAGGAGAAGCGACGGCTCGTCCTCGCGGCCGGCAAGAAACTCCTCGAGGGCCGTCCCGAACGCCTCGCTCTGGAGGACGCGAGCCTGGCTCTCGTCGAGGACGCGGAAGCGGGGGTCGATCCCGGCGGCGAAGGGGTGAGCTTTCAGGAGCCGCAGGCAGAAGCCGTGAATCGTCGAGATCCAGGCGCCGTCGAGCGCGCGGGCGAGATCGTCGCGGCCGAGCTCGGCCAGGCGTGAGCGGATCCGGCTGCGCAGCTCGCCCGCGGCCCGCTCGGTGTAGGTGATGACGAGCAGCGAGTCGACGTCGATGCCGCGCTCGCAGACCGCCTTGACGAAGCGCTCGACGAGCACGGTCGTCTTCCCCGTGCCCGCCCCAGCCGAGACGAAGACGACGCCGGGCGCGTCGATCGCGGCGACCTGCTCCTCGCTCG
>DASXRO010000206.1:0-14868 GCA_036506555.1 Gaiellaceae bacterium | reverse complement strand
GCGAGGAGGTGCGGCGCGATCCACGAGCCGGCCAGCGCCCCGATGCCGAGCCCGATCAGCGAGAGCGCCTGGGCGATCAGCCCACGAAATGCGCCCTGCACGGCGAAGATCGCCACCCAGAGGATGAGCAGGACGTCCGTGAGGGTCACGACCCTCCGAACGTTAGTAGGTCGTCCCGCTGGCGAGGCTAGATGACGAGGTTGACGAGGCGACCGGGAACCACGATCGCCTTCTTGACCTCTTTGCCGTCCAGGTGCGCGCGCACGCGAGGGAGCGCCTTGGCGCGCTCGATCAGCTCGTCCTCGGCCAGGCCGACGGGGACCTCGGCGCGGTCGCGCACGCGGCCGTTGACCTGCACCACGAGCTCGAACGTCTCGCGCTCGAGGAGCGCCCGGTCGGGCTCGGGCCACGGGGCTTGCCACAGCCGTTCGTGACCGAAGCGCTCCCACAGTTCCTCGGCGATGTGCGGGACGTAGGGCTGGATGAGGCTCACCGCGGTCTCCGTGGCGAAGCGAACCTCTGCCGCCCGCTCGGGATCGTTTTTCGCGTGGTAGATCTCGTTGACGAGCTCCATCACGGCGGCGATCGGAGTGTTGAACTGGAAGCGGCGCTCGATGTCGTCGGTCACCTTCGCGATCGTCTCGTGCGCCTTCTTCACCAGTGGCCCCACACCTGGACCGCCGTTCGGCTCCCGGGCCGCCACCTCGAGCCCGAGCCGCCACAGCCGTCCGAGGAATCTGAACATGCCTTCGATGCCCGCGTCCTGCCATTCCTTGTCGGCCTCGGCCGGGCCGAGGAAGAGGACGTAGAGCCGCACCGCCTCGGCGCCGTACCGGGCGACGTAGTCGTCGGGGACGATCACGTTCCCCCTCGACTTGGACATCTTCGCGCCGTGGTAATACAGCATCCCCTGGTTGAAGAGGCGCGCGAAGGGCTCCCGGAAACCGACCAGGCCGAGGTCGTACATGACCTTCGTGAAGAAGCGCGCGTAGAGCAGGTGGAGGATCGCGTGCTCGATCCCGCCGATGTACTGGTTGACCGGCAGCCAGTAGTCGACCATGGGCCGGTCGAACGGCGCGTGGTCGTTGAGCGGATCGCAGTAGCGGAGGTAGTACCAGGACGAGTCGACGAAGGTGTCCATCGTGTCGGTCTCGCGCCGCGCCGCACCGCCGCAACGGGGGCACGTCGTGTTGACCCACTCCTCCGCCGCCGCCAGAGGTGAACGCCCCTTCGGGAGGTACTCCTCGACCTCGGGCAACAGGACCGGGAGATCTTCCTCGGGCACCGGCACCATCCCGCACTCGTTGCAGTAGAGGATCGGAATCGGACAGCCCCAGTAGCGCTGGCGCGACAGGAGCCAGTCGCGGAGGCGATAGCTGACGGCCGGGCGCCCGCGCTCGCGCGACTCGAGCCACTCGACGATCGCCTTCTTCGCCTCAGGGCTCGACATGCCCGAGAACTGCGCCGACTCGATGAGCTTCTCGTTCGCAGAGTGGCCCATGAAGGCCGCTTCCAGCTCGAAGTCGCCCTCGGCGGGGACGACGACGGGCTTGATGGGCAGCTCGAAGCGCTGTGCGAAGGCGAAGTCACGCTCGTCGTGGGCGGGCACGCCCATGATCGCTCCCGTCCCGTACTCCATGAGGACGTAGTCGGAGACCCACACCGGCAGGCGGTTGTCGTTCACGGGATTCGTGACGAAGTGCCCGGTGAAGACACCGGTCTTCTCTTTGTCGGGGTCCGCGCGCTGCGCCGTCGTGTGCGTCGCCGCGTGGCGGGCGTACTCGAGCACCTCCTGCTCGTGCGGAGTTCCCTGCGCGAGCCGGGCGACAAGCGGATGCTCGGGCGCGACGACGAAGAACGTCGCCCCGAAGAGCGTGTCCGGGCGAGTCGTGAACACGGGGAGGTCGATGTCGAGCTCCTCGATACGGAAGACCACCTCGGCGCCCTCGGACCGCCCGATCCAGTTCCGCTGCATCGTCAGCACGCGTTCGGGCCACGACTCGAGCAGGCTCATCTCCTCGAGCAGCCGGTCGGCGTAGGCGGTGATGCGGAAGAACCATTGCTCGAGGCTGCGCGCCTCCACCTCGTGGCCGCACCGCTCGCAGCGCCCCTCGATGACCTGTTCGTTGGCGAGCACCGTCTGGTCGTACGGGCACCAGTTGACGAACGCCTCGCGCCGGTAGGTGAGGTCCGCCTCGAAGAACTTGAGGAAGAGCCACTGCGTCCAGTGGTAGTACTCGGGCTCGGCCGTGGAGAGCTCGCGGCTCCAGTCGATCGACCACCCCATCCGCTTCATCTGCTCGCGGATGGCGGCGATGTTGCGGTTCGTCACGTCGCGCGGGTGGGCGCCTTCCTTGATGGCCGCGTTCTCGGCCGGCAGCCCAAAGGCGTCGTAGCCGATCGGGCGCAGGACGGTGAAGCCGCGCCGGCGGCGCAGGTGGGCGACGACGTCTCCGAGCGTGTAGTTGAGGACGTGCCCCATGTGGAGCTCGCCGGATGGGTAGGGAAGCATTTCGAGCACGTAGGTCTTGCGGTCGTCGGCTTCCCCGGGCGCATCCGGGTTCGGCACGATGAACGCGTTCTCGCGCTCCCAGACCTCCTGCCACTTCCGTTCGATCGTTTCCGGTTCGTACCGGTCCAAATGCGCTCCTCGGATATGAAAAAGCCTCTCATTCGAGAGGCCGCGGGAGAGTCGAGCAACCGGCGCGCCGCCGCTCGCTAGCTCTCCCTGTCGCCGCTAAGGCCGAGCTCCATCTCGTCGCAACTGTAGCGATAAACTCGGCCACGTGTTCCTCACGCGCCTCGGGATCCCCAAGCTCTGGGGCGAGGATCCAGAGAGGCTTTGGCCCTTCGCGCGCCGACTCGCTGCACCGGTGACTCTCTGGCTCGCGCCGTCGTACGGATACGGGTACGACCGCGTTCCCGCGACGGGCGGCGGCGTGGTAGCGGCGAACCACCTCTCCGCCATCGATCCCTCGCTGGTCGGGTCACTCAGCCCGCGCACGATCTTCTACATGGCGAAGAAGGAGCTCCTCGACATGCCGCTGGTCGGCGAGGTGCTCATGTGGACGGGAGCCTTTCCGGTGCGGCGCGGAGAAGGCGACCGCGAGTCCCTTCGCCTGGCGCGTGAGATCGCCCGCGATGGGCACTTGGTCGGAGTGTTCGTCGAGGGTACGCGCCAGAAGTTCGGCTATCCGGGCGAGGTCCTTCCGGGGGCGATGATGATCGCCCTGCAGGAGGGCGTGCCGGTGATCCCCTGTGGCGTGTACTCGTTCGGCTGGACGAAGGAGAACCGCATGCCGTGCGCCGTCGTGTGGGGCGACCCGATCGACCTCGGCGGTCTCCCCCGCTCCGGCCGCGGCTACAAGCGGGCGGCCGACATCGTCGGGAAGGACATCCTGAGGCTTTGGCGGCAGGCCGGCGAGGCCGTGGGCGCTGGCCTTCCCGAGGAGCTGCCCGACGGGGCCCGCCGTGCGGGCGCGTACTACCCCCCGCTCCGGGCCGGGTCGACGATGCCGAGCTCCTCGACGAGCGTGAAGAAGGCGGCCGCGTAGGGGGAGCTCGAGGTCCGCGCGCGGACGTCGTCCCAGTCCACCTGCTCGCGTACCGGCCGGGCGGTTTGAACAAGGCTCTTGTAGTCGAGCAACTGCTCGTCGAGCGCGAGAAGCTTCGTCACGAGCACGTCCTCCAAGGACATGACCTGCATCGCGACGGCCTCAACCTCGATCTCGTCGGCGCGGTTGAACGCCAGGTCGGAGATGGGCATGCCGACAGGCTCGAAGATGAGGTCGACCAGGACGTCGTTCCCGTCCCACGCCTTATAGAGCCACGGTTCGGGGGGCCGCTCGGGCCGCATGCCGGCCTGGGCGAGCACGTCGAGCGCCTCGTCCGCGTCCTCGGGCTTCACCATCAGATCGAGGTCATGGTCGGATTCGGGGCCGCCGCGCGCCCACGCAGCAAGCCCGCCGCCGAGCATGAATGGCACCCCCGCGTCGCGAAGCGCCGCCGCGGCCTTCTTCAACGTGGCCAGCATCGCGTCGAAATCCTCGTTCACCATGGGCGCTTCCCGGTACCCTGCCACGCCGGAGGGTGAACAGGTCTGGTCAGAATCGCCGCAGCCGGCGACATCCACTGCGCGCCCGAGCGACGCAGTGAGGTCGCGGAATCATTCGCTCGTCTGGAGGGCGATGCCGATCTTGTCCTTCTTGCCGGAGACCTGACCGCCTACGGCGAGCCCGACGAGGCGGCCGTGCTCGCCGATGCCTGCCGCGACCTCGACGTCCCTGTCCTCGCCGTCCTCGGCAACCACGACTGGCATGCGAATCGCCCCAAGGAAGTCGAACAGGTTCTGAGGCAGGGCGGCATCACAGTCCTCCATCGCGGCTGGAAGATCTGCGAGCTCGACGGCACGCGCGTCGGAGTCGTCGGCACCAAGGGGTTCATCGGCGGTTTCCCCGACTCCGAGCTGCCCGACTTCGGCGAGCCGCTTCTGCGCCAGGTCTACGCCGAGACGTCAGCCGAGGTGGAGGCGCTCGAGGCGGGCCTCGAGGCGGTTGCCGCGTGTCCGCTCAGGATCGTACTGCTCCACTACGCCCCGACGACGACGACGCTCGAAGGGGAACCGCGGGTCATCTGGGCCTTCCTCGGCAGCGACAGGCTCGCCCGTCCGATTGCCGCCCACCATCCCGATCTCGTTCTCCACGGACACGGCCATGCAGGCCAGTTCGAGGGTTTCATCGGCGCGGTGCCGGTCTTCAACGTCTCCGTGCCCGTAATTGGAAGGGATTTCTGGGTGTTTGAAATCGAGGAAGCGGGAAAGGAGCGGCCATGAGCATCCTCTGGATCATTCTCATCGTCGTTCTGGTCCTCGCGCTGCTCGGGTTCTTCTCGCGCGGTTACTGGTAGGACCCGCGACACCTTGAAACGGGCCGGTTGGCTCTTGCCCGGCCGGCCCGTATCAGGCACGGTTGACATGTGCGTGCCTGTCCCCCCGTGCTCGTCGAAGCGGACACGCAGCCGAAGCTCCCCCGGCTCGGCGGAATGGCGCGTCCCAACGGCGTGGTCATCGTCAGCGAGCGCTACTGGGCCTTCGCGGGCGATGACGGGAGCATCCGTGAGGGCGAGATGCCGAGAACGGCCCTCTCTCGCGTGCCGCTCCTGCGCGGGCTGGTCAAGCTCGGCGCCGCGCTCTCGCCGCTGTTTCGGCACTCCGGTGTTGCCGGCGGGCGCGAGAAGCCCGTTCTCGCCGTTCTGCTCGTTGCTCCGCTCGGCTTCGTCTTCCTGCCCGGGGAGGTTGCCTGGGCCGCGTGGGCCGTCGCCACCGCCGGCCTCGTCCTCTGGCTCTTCCGAGGTCGCACGCTCCGCCTGCACGGCGCCGAGCACCGCGCGATCGCGGCCGTCGAGCAGCGCCGACTTGCGGCGACCTGGGCGGGGGAAGCGCAACCGTCGCGTTTCTCGCCGCGCTGCGGGACGAATTTCGCAGCGCTCGTCATTCCGGTGACGGTCGTGGCCGACCGGGTCTGGCCACTGGCGCCGGCGCTCTACACGCCCGCCCTGGTCACAGTCCTTTCGCTCGCCTTGACGATGGAGCTCTGGCGCGTCGTGCAGGCCTCGCGCGCCCGGCTGGCGCGTGCCTTCCTCCTCCCCGGCCTCGCTCTGCAACGCCTTACGACTCGCGAGCCCTCTGTCGAAGAGACTCGAGTCGCGCTCACGGCCGTGGAGTCCGTGCTGCGCCGCGAACTCGGCTGAGGCATCGCCGGAGGCGCTCGGGGCGCCGATACAGGGGAAGTGCGCCTTCTCGCTCCCGTCGTCGCGGTGATGGCCGTGCCCGTCCTCGGGATCATGGCGATGCACCACCAGCAGCGCGCGAACGAGCTCCGGCTGGCCAAGGTGGCGAGCGCGATCGCGGGCAGGCCTGTCGACGTGCACTGCCCAGGTTTTCTCCAGCGGCTCGTCGACGTCTCGCCGAATGCGGGCTCTGTCTACTTCAGCGCGGACGGAAGGCCCGGGAATTACACCGAGCTCAACGGCAAGACCTGCTCGACGCTCGAGGACTTCGCGAAGGGGCACACGGACGGCGACGATGCGATCCGCGTCGCCGCGGCGCTCCACGTCCTCGCTCACGAATCGTTCCACCTGGCCGGCGTTCGCAACGAGGCGGAGGCCGATTGCTACGGCCTGCAGCGCACTGCCTTCGTCGCCGAGCGGCTCGGCGCCGATCCCGTGGACGCGCAGAGGCTCGCCGGCCTGGCGCTCCTCGAACGGGCTCAGTCCGCGCCGCCCGAATACCGCTCGCCGCAGTGCTACGACGGCGGCGCGCTCGACCTCGACCTCGGCTCGAGCGTCTGGCCCTAGGAAAGCTCGACCCGGTCGATCGTGACCGGCTCGCGAGGGCGGTCGCTCGCGTCTCGAGGAACGTCGGCGATCTCGTCGACGACGTCCATGCCCTCGGTGACCTGCCCGAAGACGGTGTGCTTGCCCTCGAGCCAGGGAGCGGCCTCGGTCGTGACGATGAAGAACTGGCTGCCGTTGGTGTCCGGGCCGCGGTTCGCCATGGCGAGCGCACCGCGAATGACGCGGCGGTCGTTCGGCTCGTCCTCGAACTCGTAGCCCGGCCCGCCGGTGCCGTCGCCGCGCGGGCAGCCGCCCTGGATCATGAAGTCGGGGATGACGCGGTGGAACGAGATCCCGTCGTAGAAGCCGTCCTGCGAGAGCTTCACGAAGTTGCCCACCGTCTTCGGAGCGTCCTCGTCGAACAGCTCGAGCGCGATGGCGCCGTGGTTCGTGTGCAGAGTGGCTGTGGTCATGCGGTGCACCGTAGCGCGGGTGCTCGTGCGGCCGTCGAAGGACAGACGCTGCTCGGCATACTGGGCGGGCATGGCGTTTGTCCCGTCTGACCGCCACCTCTTGCGAGCCAAGGATCTGGCCGATGCCCGCTACTTCGAGCCGCTCAGCGTGGACGATCTTGCCCGTGCCGCAAAGCTCTCCCGCGCCCACTTCAGCCGCGAGTTCCGGCGCGCCTTCGGCGAGTCTCCGCATGCCTACCTGCTGACCAGGCGCCTGGAGCGCGCCGCCGCTCTGCTGCGCGGCACGGACCGCTCGGTCGCGGAGATCTGCTTCTCCGTCGGCTTGCAGAGCGTCGGCTCGTTCACGACGAGCTTCACGCGCACGTACGGCATTTCACCGACGGCGTACCGCTCCTCGTTCCCGCCGGCCTCCCGCTATGCACTGATCCCCACTTGCGTGTTACGCGCCTACGCTCGTCCACAACGCCGCACGTTTCGAGAAGACAACGGCGCTCGCCGCAGCGACGATGACAGCCATTCCGTCGACCAAGGAGGATTCGATGTACAGGATCGCCACCGCGCAAGTCTGGGTGCATGACCAGGACGAGGCGCTCGAGTTCTACACCAAAAAGCTCGGGATGGAGGTGCACAGCGACGTCACCGTCGCCGAGATGGGCAACTTCCGCTGGCTCACGGTCGGGCCGCCCGGTCAGGAGGATGTCTCGATCGTCCTCATGGCCATCCCCGGCCCGCCGGTCATGGACGCCGAGACGGCCGAGCAGGTGAAGAGCCTGATGGCGAAGGGCTTTGCGGGGACGGTCTTCCTCACGACCGACGACGTCCACGCTTCCTACGAAGAGCTCAAGGGCCGTGGTGTCGAGTTCTCTGAGGAGCCCGAGGAGCGGCCCTACGGGATCGACTCAGCGTTCCGCGACCCTTCGGGGAATCACATCCGGCTGACCGAGGTTCGAGAGATGGCCAACGTCTGAGGTGTCTCCCCGACGGTCAGGGGATCGGCTTATGCGATGGAGCCAGCCGGGCTCGAACCGGCGCCCTTCGCGATGCCATCGCGACGCTCTCCCAACTGAGCTATGGCCCCTTTCTCGTTCACTAGTGTAGCCGGGAACTCATACTGCTTTGCCCAACGGACGCCGATCTCTTGGTTATTTAGCGATTTTGCGACCGCAGCTGCACAGTGCCGCCCGGCGGGACGCAATCGAAGGGCAAGAAGTAGCAGCAACGCAGTTCAGCACAGTACGCGGCAAAAGGCGTCCACCTCGTCGCGGTTGTACAAACGTCGGACGAGCCCATCGGCGTTGCGTCGACCTGAATAGCAGCGGGGATCACGACATCTCCGTGGCGGGAGGGCCACTTGCATTGCACGCGAAGGAGCTTCGCTCTGAAGTCGAAGATGAGGTCGTAGCGCTGGTCCCCGAGGGGCCTCGAGACCCCGACTCCGAGTTCCAACGCCGCGTGCGCAATCGCCATCTCTGCGACAACGCCCTTCTGGTCTGTTGTCAGCACAGGCAAAATATAGTCCGACCATCGGACGTCGCTCCCCCCTGGATCGTGCGCTGCGCTAGTTCGCGGTCGCAGCGACCTCGACCGAGGGCACGTCGCCCCAGAGCTCCTCGAGGCGGTAGTAGGCCCGCGCCTCGGGCGTGAATACATGCAGGACGACGTCGAGGTAGTCGGCGAGGATCCAGCTCGCGTCGCGCTCGCCGTGGACATGGCGCGGAACGAGGCGCACCTCGCGCTTCATCCCCTCGCGGACCTCGTCATAGATCGCCTTCGCCTGCCGCGGGTTATTGCCCGTGCAGACGACGAAATAATCGGTGTAGGAGCACACCGGCCGCATGTCGAGAATGAGCACGTCCCTCGCCAGTTTCTCCTGGGCGAGGTCTGCGATTCGGCGTGCTTGCTCGAGAGAAGTCAGGGTAGGAAAAGGCTCCCGGTCGCTTGGATTCAGGGTATCACCGGTAGAGGCCGGTGATCTCGATTTCCCGCGCCACCGGTTTCGGAACCAGGTCGTCGATCGGCTCGCCGCGCCGAACACGCTCGCGGATCCCGGTCGAGGAGACCTCGAAGTTGGGGATGTCGAAGAACTCGACCCGGTCGGGCCGCTCGAGGGCGGCGAGGACCGGCTCGAGCGTCTCCCGTGGAAAGCCCGGGCGGGTAGCGACTCCGAGGCGGGCGAACGCGAGGACCGCGTCCGGCTCCTTCCACCCGAGGAAGTCGGTGAACTCGTCGGCGCCGACGAGGAAGATTGGATCCTTGAACCGCTCCTCCCTGAGCGAGTCGACGGTGCGCGGGTGCTCGTCCTGCACCACCTCGGTCCGCGGGAGGTCGCCGAACGCGAGTCGCGCGAGCTCGAGCCGCTGCTCGAAAGCGAGCTCCACGTCCTTGTGGCCCGGCTCGACGACCACGAGGACGACCAGGCGCTCGAGGTTGAAGTGGGCGAGCGCGCCCTTGGCGAGCGCGACGTGGCCGTTGTGCGGCGGGTCGAAGACGCCGCCGTAGAGCCCGGTGCTCATTCGTGATCCGTCACTCGAACTCGACCTCGTCGTCGGGCTTCACGCCCGCGGCGCGCAGTGCCTCCTCGGTTGCGTCTCCGCGCACCCGAAAGCCGCGCTCGGTGCGGAAGATGCGAAACGGGCGCCGCCGAGGGGCGGTCGGCCGGTAGACGAGGAAGTCGGCCAACTCTTGATTTCCCGAAGGTGCCGGCGCACTTTCGGGAACGAACTGGAACAAGAGACGTTTCAGCTCGTCGATACCCACCCCGGTTACTGCCGACGTATAAACGACGCCGAGGACGCGGTCGTCATCCGGCTCAAAGCTCGACCGTCCGAGGTCGACCTTGTTGAGGACGACGATCTGGGGCCGCTCGGCGAGGCCGGCGCCGTACGCCTCCAGCTCGTTGTCGATGGCGGCGAAACGCTCCGCAACGTCGTCCGCCTGCGCCTCGATCACGTGCAGGAGGAGACGCGCCCTTTCGAGGTGCGCGAGGAACTCGTCCCCGAGGCCAACGCCCTGGTGCGCGCCTTCGAGCAGTCCCGGCACGTCGGCGACGGTAAGCTGGCGGCCGTCCGGAGACTCGACGGTCCCGAGCACGGGAGCGATGGTCGTGAACGGATACTCGGCCACCTTCGGCTTCGCGTTCGAGATTCGTCTCAGGAGTGACGACTTGCCGGCGTTCGGGAAGCCGACGAGCGCGGCATCGGCGAGCAGCTTCAGGCGCAGCTCGACGAGAGCCTCCTCCCCGCTGGTCCCCACCTCGGCCAGCCGCGGTGCCCGGTGTGTCGGGGTCGCGAAGCGCTTGTTCCCGGCACCTCCATGGCCCCCACGCGCCACAGTCGCGCGCGCGTCCGCGTGGGCGAGGTCGGCGAGGAGCCACCCCTCGGCGTCGAAGACCTGGGTTCCGACCGGCACCCGCAGCTCGATGGATTCGCCTTGGCGTCCGTGGCGATTGCTCCCTTCCCCGTGGCGACCGCGCCCGGCTGTGAACCGGCGCTTTCGCTGGAAGAAGGACAGGTCGCGAAGGTCCGGGTCTGCGAGCAGGACGACATCGCCGCCGTGGCCTCCGTCGCCGCCGTCCGGGCCTCCCTTGGGCACGTACTTCTCGCGCCGGAAACTGAGCGACCCGTCGCCGCCGCGGCCCCCACGCACCTCGATGCGGGCGCGATCGTGGAACACAGAGCGGCTCCTAGAGGATGGAGATGATGCGGTCGCGGAAGGCGACCTTGCCGTCGCGCTTCGCGAAGATCGTGTGGTCGCGCCCGACCCCCGTGCCGGGGCCCGCGCGGAAGCGCGTCCCGCGCTGCCGGACGACGATCATGCCCGCCTTGATCTCCTGCCCGTCGAAGATCTTGACGCCGAGTCGCTTCGACTCGGAGTCGCGGCCGTTCTTCGAGGAGCCGAGTCCCTTTTTGTGGGCCATTAGTTCGCCTTTTCCTTCTTCGTGGTCGTGCTCTTCGTCGCCGCCGGGGCCCGTTTTTCTTCTTTTTGGGGGGTGGACGAGGGGGATCTCCCCCTCGCGCCGATCGACTGGATCTCGATCCGCGTGAGGCGGCTCCGGTGGCCGTTCCTGCGCCGATAGCCGGTGCGGCGCTTGTGCTTGCCGACGATGACCTTCTTCCCGAGCACGTGCGCGGCCACCTTGGCCGTCACCTGCTGCCCCTTCAGCTTGGCGCCGAGCTTCGGCTCGCCGTCGCCGCCGAGGAGGAGGACGTCCGGATGGAACGTCTTACCCTCGTCGTGGGCGACGCGGTCGACGAGCAGCCGCTCGCCCTCGCGGACGCGGTACTGCTTGCCGCCGACGGCGATGATTGCGTACGTCTTCTTCTCGGCCATTGCGTTAAGCGAGCGGGCTCTCCTGGCCCGCTTCAGGGCTGGATTCTACCGGCTTGCGCTTGCGACCGCGGCCGCCGCGCGAGCCTCGCCTCGTCTTCTTTTTCTTGGGAGTCTCGGCCGCAGCCGCCTCCGGCTTTTCCTGCTCCGCAGGTGCGGATTCCTCGGCTTCCGCCGGCTCGGGCGAGGCTGCCTCGGTTGAGGCTGCCGCGACCGGCTTCTTCTTGCGTCCCCTGCCCCCGCGAGTGCCGCGCCGCGTTTTCCTCTTCGGCTTCTCGACGTCAGGCCGGTCCCGGTCGCCCTCGGTGAGCACCGCATGCGCGGATGTGCGGCCGACGTCCTCGATCCGGATGGCGACCTTCTCGCCGACGTGCTCGGCGCCGCCGACGACCGTGATGACGTAGCCGTCGAGGCGCGCGATCGCGTCGGTCTCCGCATGCAGATGCGCCTCCTCGAGCTTCACCTCCAGCTCCTGGCCGAGCTCGACAGGAGCCGCCTGCTGCGGCTCGACATCTTTCGCCTTGCCCTCGGTGAGAACGACGAAGTGGTCGTGAGCCGCGCGTTGCCTGCCTTTGAAGGCGAGTTGCCGGTCGGTTTCTTTCTCCAGCTCGGCGAGCCGCGAGCCGCCGGGCCCCACGAGGAGGGTCGCGATCTGTGAGTTGACCTCGACGACGAACGACTCGCTCTTCGAGCCGGCGACCAGCCTGCGCAAGCGGCGCTCCGCCTCCACGGCATGCGTCTCCATCGAGACGACGATGCCGTCGCCCTTACACGTCGGGCACCGGTCCGTGAGGATCTCCCGCGGGCCGTCGGTCACGTTCTGGCGCGTCATCTCGACGAGGCCGAGCGGGGAGATCTCGACGACGTACGTCTTCGTCCGGTCGCGCCCCAGCTCGCGGGTGAGCGCCTCCTCGACCAGATGGCGGTTTTTCGGGTTCGCCATGTCGATGAAGTCGATAACGATGATCCCGCCGATGTCGCGGAGGCGGAGCTGGCGCACGACCTCGTTCACGGCCTCCAGGTTGTTCTTCGTGATCGTGTCCTCGAGGCGCCCCTGGGCCGACCGGCCACGCGCCCCGACGAAGCGACCGGTGTTCACGTCGATGACGGTGAACGCCTCCGCGTAGTCGAAGATGAGGTAGCCGCCCGAGGGAAGATCGACGCGCCGGTTGAGAGTCGAGCGGACGGCCTCGTCGACGCCGTAACGCTCCATGAGCGGCTCGGCGTCCCGGTAGCGCTCGACTCGTGCGGCGAGCTCGGGCGACGTCCTCTTCAGGTAGCCGACGATGCGCCGGTACGTGCGCTCGTGGTCGACGACCACGCGCTCGAAGTCCCTGATGAAGAGGTCGCGGATGATGCGCAGGGGCAGCTCCGCCTCCTGGTACACGAGCGCCGGCGCTTCGGCTCGATTCGCGCGGCCTCGGATGGTCGACCACAGCTTCTGGAGCAGGGCGAGGTCACCGGCGAGCTCTTCCTTCGTCGCGCCCTCGGCCGCGGTGCGGACGATGAGGCCGCCTTCGGGAAGCTCGAGCGCCTTGCAGATCCCCTTCAGTCGCTCGCGCTCCTCGTCCTCGAGGCGCCGCGAGACGCCGATCCCGTCTCCGAACGGGACGAACACGAGGAAACGGCCGGGAAGCGAGATCTCGGTCGTGAGCCGGGCCCCCTTTGTCCCCATCGGGTCCTTGACGGCCTGCACGAGCACCTCCTGGCCGCGCTCGACCAGCTCCTGGATCCGCCGCCCGTGGCGCCGGCCTTCGAGCTCGGGGACGACGATCTCGTCGACGTAGAGGAAGCCGTTCTTCTCCAGCCCGATGTCGACGAACGACGCCTCCATGCCGGGAAGGACGTTGTCGACCGTGCCCTTGTAGATGTTGCCGGCCACCGAACGGCGTCCCGGGCGCTCGAGGTAGACCTCGGAAACGCGTCCGTCCTCGAGGACGGCGACACGCTGCTCACCCACCTCGACGGAGACGACGATCTCCTTGCGGACCGCCGGAAGCGCCGCCTTCTTGGCGGGAGCGCGACGGCGACGCGGACGCGCCTCCTCGTCCTTGTCCTTGACTATGTCCTTTGTCTTCGCGGCTGCGGCGGTCGTCGCGCCTGCCGCCGTCTCGGTCTTCTTCTTGCGTCCGCGGCCGCCGCGCGTTCCTCGCCGGCGACGCGGCTTTCGCTCAGGCTCGGCCGGAGCTGTTTGTTCCTGTGCAGGCGCTTCGGGAGCGGCCGCCTCGACGGGCGCCTCCTCCTCGGTGCGCTTCTTTCGAAACCATGGCACTTGTCGAATCTCCTTTCGGGCGCACGCGGCTGCCGCCCGTGGGGGCAGCCCTCAGCGTGTCGGCCTCAAATCTCATCTTGTTGGGCGCCGGATCCCGCTCGCCCGATATGGGCTCGGTCCTCCCTGCGCGTTCCCTCTCAGGGTAGCAGCCGCTTGTTATGCGGCCGCCGGACGCAGCTGTGCTTGCTTGCGCTTCACGGCCCGTAGACGCTGGCTGAGACGAGCCCACGCCCAGGGCTCGATCTCGGTGTAACGCCCGGAGGGGATCTCCGCCCGGGTCACCTCCAGGTATTCGAACCAGGCGTCGGCTTCCTCGATGGCCAGTGCCTCGTTGTCCGAGAGCGACGGCTCGGCGCTCATGCGCGGACAGGCTAGGACCGGGACCGGACGGACCCCACCGCTTCTTTGATTCGTTTCTGCCCGCCGGCCTCGAAGTAGGCGACCGCCGCCCTCCCAAGCGCTCTCGTGCCCGCGTACGCAATGCCGCCCTTTATGGCCCAGCCGACGCCGGGAATGAACCCGAGCGCCTCCCGCGCAACGGCCCGAAAACCCAGCCCCGCTCCGATGACAGCGAGGATCTCGAGCGCCCGGTCGCGGTCGATCTGCTCCCCATAGGCCGCCGCGATGCGAAAGACCATGCGGATCTGGTTCAGCGTCAGGGCCGGCATGTCGGCGCCCGGGATGAAGATCGCGACTCCGAGGACGCCGTTCTGACGGGCGAACTTTCGGATCGTGTGCTCGACGACCGGCTTGCGCAGGACGGGAAGGCGCGCGGCCCACATATACGACCGTTCGTCGGCTCGCTCGGCGACGAGCTCGGCTATTCGCCCGACGGGCGGGGGCTTCCCCGGCCGCACGCGCACGACGTTCGTGGCCAGGACGAACGGGACGTCGACGGGTGTGGGACCTCCTTCGGCGACCAGGATGCAGATCGTCTCGACACCCTTGCGATCCGCCAGCTTCAGCGCCGTCTCGTCTCGGGGGCCGACGGACCCTTCGACGGCGTAGACGAGCACCCCGGCCCCTTCGACGTCGTAGGCCGAGAGCTCACGGCCCGCGAGGTCGCGTATTGCCTGGTGATCGCCGCCGGCGAGCAGGGCGTCTCGTAGCTGCCCCGCAGGGCCGTCGGCGCCGGCGATCACGATCGGCCGGAAGTCTTCGGCGGCGGCGCGCAGCTCCTTGGCGACCCCGTAGATCGCCCCGGGATGGATGGGAAAGCGGCGCAGGGCCACTAATGCCCCGCCCGGTAGCGTTGCCGCGCCGCTGGCGCGCGAAAAGCTAGCCGGGCTCGGACGCAGGGAGCCCGCGTATTGATTGAAATACGCGGGCGACCGAGGACAACGCCCGGCGACGCTTTGCAGCCGCCAGCGGCCCGGTGGACGTTGCCGGGTGGGGCATTCATCGAGCGCCGGCGAGCTTGCCGCGCACGTGTATCGCCTCGAGGAGGCCGATCATCGCGAGCGT
>DASXRO010000205.1:0-1777 GCA_036506555.1 Gaiellaceae bacterium | reverse complement strand
GCCGCTCCCGGCTTTCTCGTAAGCCGCCCGCCAGCGCTCCTCGGCGGCGGAGCGCAGTCCCGGCTCGACCACGACTCCCCTCAGCACCTTCTCTCCGAGGCCGGCGAGGAAGCAGGCGAGCGTCTGAGTCGCCCGCTGCGCGCCGCTGGAGACAAGAACGTCGTACCCGCCCGTCAGGTGAGATCCAATCTCAACTGCCGCGCGCACGCCCTCGGGTGTGAGCACGTCCCCGTCGGCGTCGGTATGCCTTCTCAGCTCCACGTATTTCGCCATCGCTCGTCCTTCGCGTCGGCCTGCGGCTAGAGGCATTGTGCTTTCATGACCGCATGACGAGCGGAACTCTCGCCGCCGTCGTCGACGAGCATTTGCGCGGGCACGGATCGCTCGCCCTTACCCTCCCGGACGGGACCGTGCTCGGGGCCGAGGACGCGCGCGCCCGCCTCGTCGTGCGCTCGCCCGACGCCCTCCGGAGAATCGTCACCGCTCCAGGCGAGCTCGGTTTTGCGCGTGCGTACGTCGCCGGCGAGATCGACCTTGAGGGCGACATCTACTCGGCGCTTCCGGCCTTGTTGGAGCTGCCTTCTGTACGGCACCTGGCGCAACTGTGGCTCACGGCCGCGCGCATGGTCGGCCCGCGCGGGCTCCGGCCGCTTCCGACGCCGCCCGAAGAGGCCCAGCTCCGCGGGCGGCGGCACACGCGTCGCCGCGACTCGGCTGCCATCTCGCATCACTACGACGTCTCGAATGCCTTCTACCGGCTCGTCCTCGGGCCATCGCTGACGTACTCGTGTGCCGTCTACGGGCCCAGCGACGCCACCCTCGAGGAGGCCCAGGCGGCGAAGCACGAGCTCGTCTGCGACAAGCTCGGCCTGCAAGAGGGCATGCGCCTGCTCGACGTCGGCTGCGGCTGGGGCGGCCTGCTCCTCCACGCCGCGGAACGCCGCGGCATCCACGGCGTCGGGGTGACCATCTCGGCACGGCAGGCCGAACTCGCGTGCGAGCGCGTCGCAGAGGCCGGGCTCTCCGACCGCATCGACATCCGGCTTGCCGACTATCGCGACGTCCGCGACGGCCCCTTCGACGCCATCAGCTCGATCGGCATGTTCGAGCATGTCGGGCTCTCGCGGCTCGGCGGTTACTTCGCGCGCCTACGCGAGCTCTTGCGTCCGGAAGGCCGGCTCCTGAATCACGGGATCGCCAGACTGCCCGGGCGCCGCCCACCGATCCGGAGAAACACGTTCGTCAGCCGCTACGTCTTTCCCGACGGGGAGCTGCACGAGGTCGGCGCGGTCGTCTCCGCGATTCAGAGAGCCGGCTTCGAGGTTCGCCACACGGAGACCCTGCGCGAGCATAACACGCTCACGCTCCGCGCCTGGGTTCGCAACCTGGAGGCCAATTGGGACGCGACCGTTGCCGAGGTTGGCATTCCCCGCGCTCGCATCTGGCGCCTCTACATCGCCGGCTCGGCGCTCGGATTCGAGGCCGGCCGCCTGCAGGTACACCAGGTGCTCGCCGTGCGCCCCGACGAGGGTCGGAGCGGAATGCCGCTCACGCCCGGCAGCTGGCACTAGGGAGAAATGCTCAGGAGCGAGCGGCAGCGCCCTCGTACTCGTCGTGGCGGAGGGCCCGAAACTCATCGACCCGCCCCTTCGGCGTCCGGTCGAGCAGCTGGTGGTAGTAAGGCACGACGAAGTCCCGGTCGGGCGCGAGGCGCGAATAGGTGTGGTAGACGACCCCGTCCTCGAGGGCGAAGGCCATCCAGCCCGGTCCCTCCGCG
>DASXRO010000204.1:0-3034 GCA_036506555.1 Gaiellaceae bacterium | reverse complement strand
GCCTCCGATGGGGAGCACCTGGCCGGTGAGCGTGATCTCGCCCGTCATCGCGACGTCCTCGGAGACGGGGCGGCCGAGGGCGAGCGAGGCGAGCGCCGTCGCGAGCGCGATGCCCGCCGACGGCCCGTCCTTCGGCACGGCCCCGGCCGGCACGTGGATGTGCACGTCCTTGCCTTCGAACCAGTCCCTCTCGAGACCGAGATCGGCGGCATGGCCGCGCACCCACGAGAGCGCTGCCTGCGCGGACTCGCGCATCACCTCGCCGAGCTGGCCCGTGACGATCAGCTTTCCGTCGCCCGGCATCGCCGTCGCCTCGATGAAGAGCACGTCGCCGCCCACGGGCGTGACGGCGAGCCCGGTCGCCACACCCGGGTCGGACGTGCGCTTGCGGACCTCTCCCGCGAAGCGGGGACGGCCGAGCCAGGAGCGCACGCGCCGATCGTCGACGCGCACACGCTTGCGCTTGCCGGCCGCGATGTCGGCAGCCGCTTTGCGGCAGAGCGTCGCGATCTCCCGTTCGAGGTTGCGTACTCCGGCCTCGCGCGTGTACTCGCGGATGATGAGACGCAGGGCGTTGTCGGTGAACTTGATCTGCTCGGCGGAGAGGCCGTGGGCCTCCAGCTGCTTCGCCACGAGGTATCGCTTGGCGATGCCCAGCTTCTCGTCCTCCGTGTAGCCCGAGAGGCGGATGACCTCCATGCGGTCGAGGAGCGGCGGCGGAATTGTCTCGAGCTGGTTCGCGGTGCAGATGAAGAGAACGCGCGAGAGGTCGAACGGCAGGTCGAGGTAGTGGTCGCGGAAGCTCGAGTTCTGGGCCGGGTCGAGCACCTCGAGCATGGCGCTCGACGGATCGCCGCGCCAGTCGGAGCCCATCTTGTCGATCTCGTCGATCATGAAGACCGGGTTCTTCGACTCCACGTCCCGGAGAGCGCGGATGATCGTCCCCGGCAAGGCCCCGATGTAGGTGCGGCGGTGACCGCGAATCTCCGCCTCGTCGCGCACGCCGCCGACAGAGATGCGCACGAACTTGCGCCCGAGCGCGCGGGCGATCGACTGGCCGAGCGACGTCTTGCCGACGCCGGGCGGGCCGACGAAGCAGAGGATCGGCCCGGAGAGGTCTTCCTTGAGCTTCGAAACGGCCAGGTGCTCGACGATCCGCTCCTTGACCATCTCGAGGTCGTAGTGATCCTCGTCGAGGATCGTTCGCGCCTTCTCGAGGTCGAGGTCGTCCACGGTCGTCGCGGTCCACGGGAGCGAGAGGATCCACTCGAGATACGTGCGGATGACGCCGTACTCGGCCGCCGCCGGGGGCAGCTTCGCGAGCCGGTCGAGCTCGCGGCGTGCAGCGCGGTCGGCCTCCTCGGGGAGACCCGCCTCCTCGATCTGCGCGCGGAGCTCCGCGATCTCCGCCTGCTGTTCGTCGCCCTCGCCGAGCTCGTCCTGGATCGCCTTCATCTGCTGGCGCAGGAAGTACTCGCGCTGGGACTTTTCCATCTCGGAATGGACCTGCGACTGGATCTTCGTGCCGAGCTCGAGCACCTCGAGCTCCCGGTTCAGGATCACGGTGAGCTTGCGGAGGCGCTCCTCGACGTCCGCCTCCTCGAGGAGCTCCTGCTTCTCGGGAGTCTTCAAGCGCATCGTCGAGGCGATCAGGTTCGCGAGGCCGCTCGGATCCTCCGCGTTTGCGGCAGCCAGCTGGAGCTCGTCCGGGAGGTAGGGGACGAGACCGATGATGCGCGAGAAGAGCGCTTCGACGTTGCGAGCAAGCGCCTCGATCTCCTTCTCACGGCCGATGACGTCCGGGAGCTCCTCGAACTCGCCGACGAGGTACGGGTCGTCCTGGACGAGCCGCACGAGGCGCACGCGCCGCAGGCCCTGGACGAGGATGCGCAGCGTCCCGTCGGGGACGCGGATCATCTTGTGGATGACCGCTGCGGTCCCGACCTCGTAGATGTCTTCGGCGCTGCGCGGCTCGTCCTCGGCGGCGCGCGACGTGACCAGGGCAATCTCGCGCTCGTTGGCGACGGCCTCCTCGACGAGCTGGATCGAGCGCTCCTGTCCGATGGCGAGCGGGGTCATCGAGTCGGGGAAGACGACCGTCTCCTTGAGCGGGAGGATCGGGACGACCTGGCTCACAGGCCCTTCCTGCTCGACGCTGGCTTCCTCGACAGTGCTCATGCGCTTCCCCTGGTGGTGATCTGAACCCGCAGCGCCTGCGTGGGGCGCTCGGCGATCGGCAGGGTGACGATCAGGAGGCCGCGGGCATACGTCGCCTGGGCCGCCTCTGCGTCTACCGTCTCGCTGATCGCGATCTGGCGCTCGAAGCGGCCGTAGTCGATCTCCATGTGCACGACGCGCTGCTCGCCTCCATGACGGCGGCGCACGCCACGCACGACGAGGAGGCCCTCGGTCAGAGCGAGCTCCGTCTCCTCGGGGTCGACGCCTGCGAGCTCGAGGACGACGGTCACGGTCGGTGGATCCTCCGTCCGGTACACGTTGACGGCCGGGCGGAAGCCGCGCCGCGAGCTCACGAGCCGCGGAACCTGGCAGAGGTCGGCAAAGAGCTCTTCCATCTCGCTCTTGAGCCGGTCTCTGTCTCTCCGCGAGTGCATGGAACAATCGTACCCATGCGTCGAATGCTCAAAGTCGCCGCCGGCTTCACCGGGTTCCTTCTCTATCTCTGGTTCGCGGCGGTCAAAAATGTCGATCGTGTGAAGGAGCGGAAGCGATCGCGCCTTCGCGTTTGACGTAACGCGTAGGCTCCACTAACTTAGTCGGCGCTAACCACGTGGGGAGGAGTTGGGCTTGGAGCGCTTGACCCGCATGATGATTCGCTACCGCTGGGCGGTCGTGGCCGGCTGGGCCGTCGCCCTCGTGATCTCGTTCATGGCCATGAGCGGCCTCAGCAAGCTGCTCACGAACCGGTTCACCATCCCGGGCAGCGACACCGAGCGCGCCGAGCAGGTGCTCAAGAACGATTTCGGGCAGCGTTCCGACGGCTCCTTCCAGATCGTCGTGCAGGCCAAGCCGGGCG
>DASXRO010000203.1:0-2211 GCA_036506555.1 Gaiellaceae bacterium | reverse complement strand
CCTCCAGATCGAGGAGCATGCCAAGGAGGTCATGGCGTACTGCAGCGGCCTCGGGAAGGACTTCGACCGCTTCCGGGCAGAGTTCGACACGCTCGGCAAGCACCTGGGCAACGCGCAGACGAAGTACGGCGAGGCCGACCGGCGGCTCGGGACACTCGAGCGCGACCTCGAGCGCGCGACGGAGTGGGAGCGGACGGTCGAACCGGTCGAGCCGGTGACGCTGCAGGAGCTTCCGCGCGCGGTCGACGCCGCCTAGCGCCGGTTAGGTGTCGATCCGACCGGGTAGTCGGACGCTGTGAAGCCCGATCTGATCGAATCGCTGCTCGAGGGAATGCCGCTCCCCGCCCGACGGGACGAGATCGTCGAGCACGCCGAGATCGAGGGGGCCGACGACGACTTGCTCGCCGCGCTGCGCGCCCTACCCGATCGCGAGTACGAGACGGTGGACGACGTCGGCGAATCGCTCCACCCCGCCGGCGGCTAAGAGTTCTCGACTAGCCAGCGGGCTATCGCCTGCCGAACGCGAGCGTCGAGCACGAGACCCCAGTGGTCCAAATCCGGGAAGGAGCGCTCCTCGGCGCCGTACAGGGCGGCAAGGGCGCGCCCCCGTTCTTCGGGAAACTCGTGTCCGTACACCACAAGGGCCGGGCACGGAACCACTGGAACCGACAGGCCTCGCTTGCGCTCGCCCCGGGCCCGAATCGATTCCGGCCGGGACCAGACACCAGGCGGAAACGGCCCATACACCGCTTCTGGATCGAAGAGGCCGTCACCAATCTGAAGGTCGGCGTCCGACCCCTGGACCTCACTCGGTGGACTCGCCTCTAGCAGCACGAGGCTGCTCGGGCGAATCTGCTCGGCCGCAAGGAGAGCCACGAGCCCGCCCGAGCTCCAACCGACGAGTCCGATCGGATGGGTTAGTCCCTCCGCGGCCGAGACGAGCGCGCCGGCGTAATCGAGCATCGAGGCGCCTCCGACCTCGACACCTGCTTGCAAGTCCACGGCGTGCAACTCGACTCCCGGAAACGAGTCGGGCCAGTCCTCGAAGATCCACGGGCCGCTGCCGGCGCCGTGCGCAAGCAGGAGCGTTGCCGGCGAGCTCAGGCCGGCGCCGGCTGCTGTTCGCGGAGATAGCGGATCAGCCCGCCGGCGACGACGATTTCCCGTTCGCGCGGAAGCAGATCGTGAGTGAGGACGATCGTCCCGTCCTCCCGGATCTCGCAGTCGAGCTCGTCCTCCCCGTGCGCGATCCCGTGCAGGCCTGAAATCCGCCAGGTCTGTCCCAGCTCGGCCTTGTCGTAGTCGGACTCGTCCTTGAAGAGGAGCGGCACGATCCCCTGTGCGATTAGGTTGCGCCGGTGGATGCGCGCGAAGCTCTTCGCGATCACCGCGCGCACTCCCAACTGCAGGGGAGCGAGAGCAGCATGCTCGCGGCTCGAGCCCTGGCCGTAGTTGTGCCCCGCGACGATGAAGCCTCCGCCCCACTCCTTCGCCCGCCGAGGGAACTCCTTGTCGCGGTGCAGAAACGTGAACTCGGCGATCGCAGGAACGTTCGAGCGGTAGGCCATCACGGTCGCGCCGTCGGGCGAGAGGTCGCCCGTCGAGATGTCGTCCGGCGCCACGATCAGGACCCGCATCTCGAGCTCCTCGGGAGGCGGCTGGTGCATGGGAGGCGGCTTGATGTTGGGGCCGCGGGGAACCTCGATCCCGGCGGCCTCCTCGGCCGGCGCAGGCTCGAGGATGTGCTTCTGCACCACCTCCGGACGCGCGGGCGGGCGGGCGGGGATCTCGACGTCCGGTAGCTCACGCGGGTCGGAGATGACCCCGGTCAGCATCGCCGCCGCCGCGACCGCGGGGGAGCAGAGGTAGACCTGGTCGTCCGCGGTGCCGCTACGTCCGGGGAAGTTGCGGTTGAAGGTCCGGAGCGACGCCGAGCCCGAGGGCGGCGCCTGCCCCATGCCCACGCACGGTCCACAGGCCGGCTCGAGCATCCGCACTCCAGCGGTCAGCAGGTCGACATACGTCCCACTGCGCGTGATCTGGTCGAGGATCTGGCGCGAGCCCGGCGTGGCCGTCGACGAGACCAGCCGGTCCGAGATGCGACCGCCTCGCAGGACGGAGCCGACGAGCGCGAGATCCTCGTAGGACGAGTTGACCGACGAGCCGATGCAGACCTGGGCCAGCTTCGTGCCGACGACCTCCTCCACCGGA
>DASXRO010000202.1:0-2872 GCA_036506555.1 Gaiellaceae bacterium | reverse complement strand
CGAGGTCGGCGACTCGCTCGCCGTGCGGAAGCAGGAATGACGAAGCTTGTCGTGATCGCGGTGCTGGCTCTGACCGCGCTCGCGACGGCCGACGCCTTTCGGACGCGCGCGCCCACGTCGGCGGGCGGTGCAGCGACCCCGACGCCTCCCAAGGAACGGATCGTGCACCCGCTGACGTCGTCCGGCTTCGCGGCGGCCGGGAAGACCATTCACAACCGGGTCCTCCTAAACGGGCGCGAGCACCTGAGTCCCAGCCAGATCGCGGAGGCGTTTCCGACCCCTCTGCCCGGAGCTCTCTTCTCGATTGCCCACCTCGCCGCCGACGAGGACGGGACCCTCGTAGTCGCGATCTACGGGTTCCCGCGCCCGGGCGAGGCCGCGGACGGAATCGAGATCTGGCGTAACGGTCGGCTCGAGTCCTCGTTCCTTGTCCCGGTCGGCACCTTCGGCGGAGGCGTCGGCTTTGCGGCAGAGGGGCGGCTCGTCGCCGGACTCTCTGGAGACGGTCTCGTGGTGCACCTGTTCACGCGCCGCGGCCGTCCGGCAGGGGAGCAGTCCGCTACGAGCTGGTGAGCCTAAGAGTTCGTTTCAGAATGGGGCACAGCTCTCATTTTGGAACGAGCTCTAAGAGCGACAGGCAGCGCGAAGAAGACGTTCTCGGCGGGAGCCTCGAGCTCGTCCACCTCCGTCACCCCGCGTTCCCGGAACCACCCGACGACCCGTTGGACGAGCGAGTCCGGCGCGGAGGCTCCCGAGGTCACTCCGACGGTTTCGATCCCCTCGAGCCAAGCATCCTCGATCTCACTCTCGTCGTCGATCAGGTGAGCGTCCACGCCGCGCGCCCGGGCGACCTCCACGAGGCGGTTGGAGTTCGAGCTGTTCCGGGAGCCGACCACGAGTAGGAGGTCGATGCCTCCCAGGAGTCGCTTGACGGCGCGCTGGCGGTTCGTCGTCGCGTAGCAGATGTCCTCCTTCTTCGACGCCTGGATCTCGGGGAAACGGCGACGGAGGACGTCCACAATCTCGCGTGTGTCGTCGACCGAGAGGGTGGTCTGGGTGATGTAGGCGAGATGCTCGGTTTGGGGCGGCTGGATCCGCTCGGCGTCGGCGCACGTCTCCACGAGCAGGATCGAGTCCGGCGCCTCGCCCATCGTCCCTTCGACCTCCTCGTGACCAGCGTGCCCGACGAGGAAGAGCGTGAAGCCCCGCGCCGCGAAGCGTCGTGCCTCGGCGTGCACCTTGGAGACGAGCGGGCACGTCGCGTCGATGGTCTCGAGCTTGCGCGCGCGTGCATCCCTGTGCACATGTGGCGCGACGCCGTGCGCGGACAGGACGAGGGCGGCACCGGGCGGTACCTCATCTTCGCTCTCCACGAAGATCGCCCCGCGCTGCTCGAAATCGCGCACGACGTGGGCGTTGTGAACGATCTGCTTGCGTACGTAGACGGGCGGCCCGTGCAGCTCGAGCGCCCGCTCGAGGATCTCGACGGCCCGCTCGACACCGGCGCAGTAGCCTCTGGGCGAGGCGAGGACGACCCGCTTGACCACCTTCGGTCATGCTAGCCAGCGCCTCCGAACGAGGCGTCAGTAGTCGCTTTAGCCGCTGTCTCGGGCGCTGTCGTTAAACGAGAAGACCCGCCGCTCGGGGGGGTAAGCGCGGCGGGCCTTCCCAGATTTGCTTACCGCGGCGTACAGGCCAGGGACACAATGCCGCGGTTCGCATCGCCCAGTGGCTGCACGCTATCGAGGGCTTCCCCGGATGCCAATAGGTCCTTCGGCCCATTTTTGAAAGCCACAGGACCCTGGCCGGACTCCTCGACGGGCCCTGGAAGCAGGCCTATCATCACGGGTGCCCAGTGGATCACCATGCTCGCGTAATCCTGCTCGAGGCCGGCCCGCTGCTCCTCCTCTCGGCGCTGTATCTGGGAGTGGCTCTGGCTCTCGCCCGGCCGCTCTGGCGGGCCCCGAGTTTCTCGTGGCTCGGCTTCGGTGTCTGGAGCCTGTTCCTGCTGATCGGCGCCCTCGCCGCTCTTGTCGGAGGCTCCAAGCTGAACGACGACAGGTTTCTCGGCGGGGTGACTCCCTGGCCCGTCTTCGCGCTGATCGTGCTCGCGTTCCTGCCTGCGATCGTCTTCATTGCCCGCTGGCGCGAGCGGAGCCTCCTCGTCCAGGCCGGCTCGCGGGTCCGCGAGGCGGAAGAGCAGGCCGCAGAGCGCCGGCGCGGGGCGGATTCGATCTCGCGGCTCTCGACGGCTCTCACGCGGACGGGAACGGGTCATGAGGCCGCCGCTCACCTTTTCGAGGAGCTCGAGCAGGTGCTCCGGATCGAGAAAGCGATGCTCGCCGTCGTCGACGAGGAGGCCAGGCGGGCGCGCGGCTTCGCTTCGCGTGGCGTCGACGAATCCTGGTGGAAGGCCGTCTCCCTGGACCTCGACGAGGACACGGGCGCCATCGTCACGGTCGTGCGCGAACGTACCCCGTTCGCGGTCTTCGACGTCCCCTCCGCCGCCAACATCAACCGTGAGATCGCGAATGCGGTCGGAGCGCGCAGTGCAGCCTTCGTCCCGCTCGTCTCCGAGGGCCGCTGCACCGGCGTGCTCGCAGTCGCAGCGACGGAGCCGCGCCTCTTCTCGTCAGGTGAGATGGACCTGATGGTCGACCTTGCGAACGAGACGGCGCTCGCGCTGGGGCGCACCCGTTCCGACGAGGCGCTGCGGGCTGCTCTAGACCGTGAGCGCCTTGTCGCCGAGGTATCGCGGCGAGTCCGCTCCGAGCTCGACCTGGACGCCGTTCTGCAGGTGGCCGTGGAGGAGGTCGGCAAGGCCGCCGGCGTCTCCCGCTGCTTCATCCGGCTGGGCGAGGAAGGCGAGGTG
>DASXRO010000201.1:0-1505 GCA_036506555.1 Gaiellaceae bacterium | reverse complement strand
CTCGCTCGACCAGGAGCGCGCCAGCAGGAGCTTCACGGCCTCGAGCTGCTCGGGCGCCGCCCCGTGCGAGGCGCACGCGATCGCGACTTCCTCGTCCGAGAGATTCTCGTAGACGCTGACGAGCGGAAGCGCCTGGAGGGGCTTCGCCGAGGAGCGCATGAAGGTCACGAGCTCGGGATCTCCCCACGCCTCGACCGCCTTGCCGCTCTCGACGCGGACGGCGTGCACGCGGTGGCGCGACTCGACGCCCCCGCCCCGCTCGACGGCTACTGTGATTGGGTCCACCCCTGAATCTATGCCTGAGTTTCCTGAAGTAGAGGCGTTGAGACGCGCTCTCGACGACCCGGTGCGCGCCTTCCCGATCGAGAAGGCCGGCCCGGCGCACGTGGCGACGCTGAAGACGTACGACCCGCCGCTCACGGCACTCGCAGGTCGCCGCTTCGAGGGGGCTGAGCGCCGCGGCAAGAACCTCCTCTTCCCAACGGAAGACGGCGACCTCGTCCTCCACGTCCATCTCATGAGCGCGGGCCGCCTCCGCTACCTGCGCTCGGGGGAGAAGCAGCCGAAGACGCCTGCTTTCAAGCTCTCATTCACGGATGGGGCCGTGCTCGTACTGACCGAGGGCGGACCGAAGAAGCGGGCCAAGGTCGGCCTCTACCGGCCGGAGGTGATCGACGAGGAGCTCGCTCATCTCGGGCCGGAGGCCTACCACCTCGGCACCGAGCGCCTCGCCGAGATCCTGGCCGCCGACTCCCGCCGCCTGCACGCCTTCCTCCGCGACCAGCGCTCGCTCGCCGGCATCGGGCGCGCCTGGGCGAACGAGATCCTCCTCACAGCGGGGCTCTCGCCCTATGCGCTCACGACCGACCTCGAGCCCGAGGAAGTCGCCCGCCTGGCCGCTGCCATCGACGGTGAGCTGGCGCGGGGCCTGGAGCTCCGCGAGCGCGGGGCCGCGGACAAGGCGGCGTACCGGATCCACAACCGCCTGGGCGAGCCCTGCCCCGTCTGCGGAACGCCGATCGCGCGCGTCGACTTCGACGAGCACACGATCTTCTACTGCCCCAGCTGTCAGACCGAGGGTCGGGTTCTCAAGGACCGCCGGCTCTCGCGGCTACTGCGCTAGCCGGGTTTCCAACGGATCGTTCCGCGTCCTCGGCCGGGCCGACTAAGCAGGCAGGCGGACCACGAGGCGCTCTTCCACGACCTCGACCGAGCCTCCGAGCGCGCGCACGAGCTCAGTGGCCGCCGCCGCGCCCAGATCGCGGAGCTCCTCCCCCAGGAGGACCGGCCCCGATGCCCGCGTGACGGGTGAGAGGGTCAGGGTCCCGCCGTCGACTTCAACTGCTACCGAGTCGAAGCCCCCGTGCCTGCTCGCGGCCCGGGCGAGCTGTGAGAGTGCCCGGCGCATCTCCTCCTCTGGCACGCGTACCGTCCCACCCTTGCCGGAGACCTCCGCGCGGCCGTCCTCCAGCTCGGCTGCTGCCTCGCGCGCCAGCTCCAGTGAA
>DASXRO010000200.1:0-10947 GCA_036506555.1 Gaiellaceae bacterium | reverse complement strand
GCCTTGGTCTCGAGGTACATCTCGAGCGTCTCGAGCGAGCCCTCCCGGCCGAAGCCCGACTGCTTGTAGCCGCCGAAGGGCAGTCCCGGAAAGGCCGTGTTCGGCAGGTTGATCCCGATCACGCCCGACTTGATCTGGCGGGCGAGCCGGTGCCCACGCGCAGGGTCGCGCGTCCAGACGGTCGCCGTCAGGCCGTACTTGACGTCGTTCGCGATCCGGATCGCCTCGGCCTCGTCCTCGAACGGAATCACCGTGACGACAGGCCCGAAGATCTCCTCCT
Organism: Gaiellaceae bacterium; assembly: GCA_036506555.1. Lineage (GTDB taxonomy): Bacteria > Actinomycetota > Thermoleophilia > Gaiellales > Gaiellaceae > JAIBJP01. The sequence goes on along the minus strand of DASXRO010000200.1, from coordinate 10,667 downwards.
GGGCGACGGTCATGCGGTTCTCGACGCCCGCGAGAACAGTCGGTGGGTAGAAGGCTCCCTCCCCCGCGACGGGCTCGCCGCCCGTCACGACCTCGGCACCTTCCTCACGGCCCGTCTCGACGAAGCCGTGCACCTTGTCGCGGTGCGTCTGTGAGATCAGCGAGCCCATCTGCGTCTCGGGGTCGAGCGGATCCCCGACGTGCACGTGGGCGGCCGTCTCCGTGAACCGGTTGACGAAGTCGTCGTACAGCGGCTTCTCGACGAGGACGCGGGAGCGGGCGTCGCAGCTCTGCCCCGCCGCGTAGTAGACCGCGTAGACGGAGGAGGGCACCGCGTCGTCGAGATTGGCGTCGGCGAAGACGAGGTTGGGGCTCTTCCCGCCGAGCTCGAGCGAGACGCGCTTCACCGGCTCGGCGCAGAGGCGCATGATCTCCGAGCCGGTGCGGGTCGAGCCGGTGAATGCCACCTTGTCCACGCCCGGATGCGAGACCAGGTGCGCGCCGGTCGTCGGCCCGTCTCCGGGGACGATGTTGATCGCGCCGGGCGGAAAGCCCACCTCCGCTGCGAGCTCGGCAACGCGGAGGACCGTCAGCGGCGTGGCGGGGTCCGGCTTCAGCACGACCGAGCATCCGGCCGCGAGCGCCGGCGAGAGCTTCCAGGCCGCCATCATGATCGGGTAGTTCCACGGCACAATCTGAGCCACGACGCCGACCGGCTCCTTCAACGTGTAAGCGAGGATCGAGCCCCCGATCGGAGTCGCGCGGCCGGCGATCGTGCCGAGCACGGACGCGTACCAGCGGAGGTTCTCCGCCGACACGGCCACCTCGCCCTTCACGGACGAGATCGCCTTGCCGACGTTGCGCGTCTCGAGCTCGGTCAGCTCTTTGCGGTTGGCGACGATAGCGTCCGCGAGGGCATGCATGAGCCGGGCGCGCTCGTTCGGAGGCGTCTTCCCCCACGGCCCCTCGAGGACCGCGCGGGCGGCCTCCACAGCTCGATCGACATCGGCGTCTCCGGCCATCGCCGCTTTGGCCAGCGGCGCGCCCGTGGCCGGCTCGACCAGCTCGCGAACCTCGCCCGAGGCCGGCTCCACGAGCTCGCCGTTGATGAAGAGTCCGTACTCGCGTTCAGTGGCAATCGCCATTGCTAGATCCTCTCGAAGATCGCTGCCTGTCCCTGTCCTACCCCAACACATAACGTCGCCAGCCCGTAACGGCCGCCGCGTCGGCGCAGCTCGTGCAGGAGGCTGACGACGAGGCGCGCCCCGCTCATCCCCAGCGGATGCCCGATCGCGATCGCGCCGCCGTTCACGTTCACGCGTTCGCGGTCGAGCCCGAGCTCGCGGATCACCTGAAGGCTCTGCGAGGCGAACGCCTCGTTCAGCTCGACGAGATCGATGTCATCCATTTCGAGCCCGACACGGGCGAGGAGCTTGCGCACCGCCGGAACCGGACCGATTCCCATCACCCGCGGGTCGACACCCGCGACCGCGCTCCCGACGAAGCGGGCGAGAGGCTCGGCGCCGAGCGCGTTCGCCTTCTCCTCGCTGGCGACGACGAGCGCGGCGGCCCCGTCGTTGATCCCGCTCGAGTTTCCAGCCGTCAGCGAACCTCCTTCGCGAAACGCCGGTTTGAGGGCGGCGAGCTTCTCCGGGCTGGTGTCGGGGCGAGGATGCTCGTCCCGATCGACCACGCCGACGGGGACGAGCTCGTCTGCGAAGCGGCCGGTCTCTTGAGCCGCAGTCCAGCGGCGATGGCTCTGGAGCGCGAACTCGTCCTGATCCTCGCGCGTGACGCCGAAGCGCTCCGCGACGTTCTCGCCCGTCTCGCCCATCGACTCGAGCGGAAACATCGCCTCCATGCGGGGGTTGGGGAAGCGCCAGCCGAGGGTCGTGTCCCAGACGGTCTGGTCGCCGTTCTCCGGCTTGGCCATCACGAGCGGCGCACGGCTCATGGATTCCACACCGCCGGCGACGAAGAGATCCCCGTCGCCCGCTCGAATGGCGTGGCAGGCTCCGATCACAGCCGAGAGCCCGGAGGCGCACAGGCGGTTGACGGTAACGCCCGGCACCTCCTCGGGCAGGCCGGCGAGGAGAGCGGCCATGCGCGCGACGTTCCGGTTGTCCTCTCCTGCCTGGTTGGCAGCGCCGAAGTAGACGTCCTCGATCTCGCCCGTGGGGACACCTGCGCGCTCGACCGCCGCCTCGATGACGAGCGCAGCGAGATCGTCCGGACGAACGCCCGCCAGAGCGCCTCCGTAGCGCCCGACCGGCGTCCGGACCGCGGACAGGATGACCGCCTCCGCCATGGGATCAAGTCTAGTTGCGGCACTGCCGATTCCTTCGGGGGTGAAGCCGCTCGCCCCCCTCCTGGCGGCCCTGCTGCTGGCGGGTTGCGGCACCCTCGACCGGCCGGCCGATACGGCCTCCAGCACTACGCCCGCTACCGCCTCGGGCGAGTTCACCATCGAGGTTCCGGAAGGATGGCTCAAGATCGACCGCCGGACGCCGGCGACCTCCGCGTTCCTGGCGAGATACGCGCCCAGCTATCCGGAGCTCTCCACGTTCGCCGAGCTCATGAAGCGGCCGGACTCGCCCTTCCGGCTGATCGCCTTTGCTCAGTCGCGCACGGGAGCCGTGGAGGCGACCATGAACGTCATCGCCGTTCGCCTGCGCAAGATCGACAGCTTCGCGGAGTTCGAGCGCGGCATGCAGACGGGCTTGGAGAAGCGCTCGATTCTCGGCTCGCCGCGGTTTCGGAGGCATGACCTTCCGGCCGGCGAAGCGGTCAAGGTGACCTACCGAATCGACCCGGCTTCGACCGCGGGGTGCACGTGCGTCGCCATCACGCAGTACGCGGTTCACGCCGGCGGCTGGGCCTACATCCTCACGTACTCCACGGTGGGCGAGGGCAAGGAACGGTACGCCCAGGTCTTCGAGCGCTCGGCGCGCTCCTTCCGCTCCGATTAGCTACGCCACGAAGTCGACGCGGACGGGCTGATCGAAGGCGCCGATCTGCTCGCCGCGGTGCAGAAGCTCGCTGACCGCCTCGCGACCCTCGTCCCCGTAGTCCTCCGTCAGACGGTTGACGTACATCCCGACGAAGCGGTCGGCCAGGCGCGCGTCGAGCCCTCGTCCGTACTGGAGCGCGTACGAGAGCGCTTCCTCACGCGACTCGAGCCCGGCCGAGATGGATTCGTGGAGAACATCGGAGAGCTCGTGCAATGTCTCCTCGCCGAGATCGCGGCGGGCGACGTTGATCCCGAGGGGCAACGGCAGGCCCGTCTCGAGCAGCCACCACTCGCCCAAGTCGACGACCGCGTGGAGATCGTGCGCCCGATAGGTGAGCTGGCCCTCGTGGATCAGGAGCCCGGCCTCTGCCCGGCCCGACTTCACCTCGTCCATGATCCGGTCGAACGCGACCTCGCGGAAGCTGTACTCCTCGCCGAGGTAGAGACGCAGGACGAGGAAGGCGGTCGTCATCCGGCCGGGCACGGCGATCTCGATCCCGCGCAGGTCGTCCCGGGTCAGCGGCTCGGAGGAGACGACGACGGGTCCATAGCCGGAGCCCATGCTCGCCCCGTGGGGGAGGATGGCGTAGTGCTCCTGCACGAACGGGTAGGCGTGCAGGGAGATCGCGCTCACCTCGAGGCGGCCTTCGAGGGCCCACTCGTTGAGCGTTTGGATGTCGCGAAGGACGTGCTCGAACTCGAAGCTGCGCGGATCGACCACTCCTACCGCCAGCCCCCAGAACATGAACGCGTCGTCCGGATCCGGACTATGCCCGAGACGAATCTGCAGGCGCAGGACGCTAACAACCCTATGCCGGACGTGTTCCGAGAACCGCGGCGTCTAGAATTGAGATGTGTCTAAACCTGACCTCTCGATCGCAATCCAGGACTACCTGAAGGAGATCTACAAGATCCAATCGTCCGGTGAGCGGGCCACGACGACGGCGATTGCGCGGCGCATGGGCGTAGCCCCCTCCTCCGCAACCTCGATGCTTAAGAAGCTCGCCGTGCTCGGGCTCGCGGAGCACGCGCCCTACCGCGGCGTCGAGCTTTCCGACGCGGGCGTGAAGATCGCGCTCGAGGTCATCCGCCACCACCGGCTGCTCGAGCAGTACCTGGCTGAGACGCTCGGTCTCGGCATCGACGCCGTCCATGCGGAGGCCGACCGGCTCGAGCACGTGATCTCCGAGGAGCTCGAGGCGCGCATCGACGAGCAGCTCGGCTATCCGACGCACGACCCGCACGGCGACCCCATCCCCGACGCCGGCCTCAACGTCGACCGCACCTCGCTGCGCTCACTCGACGCGCTCGTTCCCGGGGAGCAGGCCACCGTACGGCGAATCCCGGATGGCGACGCCGCCCTCCTCCGCTATCTCGCGGAGCTGACCCTCGTCCCTGGCCGCCAGGTGACGATGCGTCGCTCGGAACCGTTCGGAGGCCCGCTCACGGTGGACGTGGACGGGAGCGAGCACGCCATCTCACGGGAACTGGCTGGGCAGATCGGCGTTTCGGGCTAAGCCCTTAGGTGTGACCGAAGAACCAGCGTTCCAGAGGCTTGAGCAGCTCGTCCTCGGCGAAGGGGTGGAGCTTGTCGTCGACCCCCTCCTCGGCGGACACTTGCACATCGTCCGAAAGCGCGCGGTTCGCAGCCTCGAGCGCGTCCCCCATCTCATAGCCCTCGAACACGTAGTCGTCCGGGCGCGGCCCGGGCACCGAGCGGTTTCTCGGGTCGATCGCCCGCCCGACGGCCCAGAGCGCGCCCGGCCGCCGCTCGATCCAGATCACGATCTCCTCACGAGCGCCGTCCTCGCCGACTCCATGGACGATCCGTTCGGCGAAGCGCGTCCCCGCTTTCTCGGGCGGCGGCACGGGGCAAGGATACAATCGCCGCGTGGCTACACCGGGAAAGCGGGCACCTCGCGGCGGCGGGTTCTTTTCCCGCCTCTTCGGGAAGCGCGGGAAGACCGGCGCCGCGCGCGGCTCGATGGGCAAGGAAGAGGCCCTCGCCGCATACATCGTCCGTGAGCACCGCGCGGGCCGCTCGCTCGAGGACATCCTCGACGATCCCTACCTGAAGAACCGGGCCACCGAGGAGCAGCGGCTGCGACTGCTCGAGCGGCCCGACGTCATCCGCGCGGTCGGCGAGGACACCGCCGCCATGGCCGCCGAGCACGTCCGCGAAGCGGGCTAGACGAAGCGGGCTAGAGCTCGACGCCCACGCCGCGTTCGCGCGCCCGCGCATACGCGAGCGCCCCGATTGCGACGTCCTCGGCGGCGATGCCGAGGCTCTTGAAGAGCACGATGTCGTCGTCCTGGGCTCGACCGGAAGTCTCGCCCGCCACCACCTCGGCGAGCTCGTGCACCTCGAGCCAGTCGAGGACGCCCCGCTCGACCGGTTCGGCCAGGTCGCCTGCCTCGAGCCTCGCCTGCTCCTTGGAGTCGCAGCAGACAAACGCCGCGCGCTCGACGACCGCGTTGTCGAGCTCGCGCGACTCGATCCGGTTGGCGCCGACCGCGCAGACGAGCGCGCCCGGCTGTAGCCACTCCCCTCGGAGAACCGGGTCCTTCGAGGTGGTCACCGTCACGACGATGTCCTGCTCGGCCGAGTCGCGGTTGTACTCCCCCGGCTCCGCGCCGAAGCGTTTGCAGAAATCGGCCAGTCGCTTTGCGTCGCGTGAGTAGGCGACGACCCGCTCGACCCCGGGGACTGCGGCCCGGATGCACTCGACCTGCGACTCGGCCTGCCAGCCGGTCCCGATGAGCCCGAGCGAGAGCGCCCCGGTCTTCGCCAGGTGCCGCGCGGCGACGGCGCTCGCGGCCCCGGTACGAAGTTGGCCGAGCCGGTCGGCTTCGATCAGCGCGAGCACCTCGGGCCGGTCGGCGGCGAAGAGAACCACGACGAAGCGGGCTCCCTCGCGGAAGCCGGTGTAGGACTTGAGGCCGGCGACTTCGAGACCGAGGTCGGCCGCGGCCATGACGTGCAGAAGGCCATCCGCGAGGCCGATGCGAACGCGCGGGCGGTTCTCAGCCTCCCCCGCCCCCAGGCGCGCGAAGCACCCCTCCACGGCCTCGACGGCGTCCTCCGGCGAGAGCAGCGCTTCGACGTCCGACTCCCGCAGGTAGAGCGCCATGAGCGGGGTACTCTAGGCGGGTGGCCTGGCTTCGCGTCCCGCTCGCCGACCTCGATTCGGAAGGACGCACCGTCGTTGAGAGTGCCGGCACCGAGATCGCCGTCTTCCTTACAGACGGCCGAGCCCACGCGGTCGCCAACACGTGCCCGCACGAGGGCAACCCGCTCGTCGAGGGGGAGCTGCTCGGGCCCACACTGACGTGCGCCTACCACAGCTGGAAGTTCGACCTCGAGACCGGCGCCTGCCTGTTCGGCGACGAGCCCGTGCAGCTCTACCCGGCGGAGCTTCGCGACGGCGAGATCTGGGTCGAGGTGGGTTAAAGACGCACGCGGCTCCAGGGAATCCCTGGGTCCGAGTACGCCTCCGGGTGGAGCAAGTAGGCGAGGAGCTCGACGCCGTCGACGAGCCGGGGGCCCGGCCGCGAGAAGTTGGCGTTCGCGTCCACGGCGAAGACGCGGCTCTCCTGACGCGCCGGGGTTCCGAGCAGGTTCGCGGAGAGATCGAGTGTGACGACCTCGGACAGGGTCCTGTCGAGATCGAAGCCGCAGGGCGCGAGCACGACGACATCCGGCTCGAGCGAGGCGACGTCGCTCCAGCGCATCCGGTGCGAGGGCTCGCCAGACATCCCGGCGACCTCGATTCCGCCTGCGACCTCGACCATGTCGGGCACCCAGTGGCCGGCCGCGAACGGCGGGTCGAGCCACTCCGAGATGAAGACGCGCGGGTGCGTCTCGACCTCGGCGAGCGCGGCGCGCACTCGCTCGAGGCGGCTGCGCATGCCTCCCGTGAGCTCGTCTGCGGCGCCTTCGGCATCCAGGCGCACGCCCAGGCCGATGATGGACGCGAGGACGTGATCGAGCGTCGACGGTGAGAAGTCGATCACCTCCACCTGGAGCGCGCGGGCGCGAACGATCTCATCGAGGCTGTCGGTGGACACCGCGCAGACCTCGCAGAGCTCCTGCGCGATGACGGTATCGGCGTCGATGCTCGCCCAGGTCTCCTCGTCGACCGCATAGAGCGGCCTCCCGTTCTGGGCTGCCTCCACGACCGCGCGGTCGATCTCCGCGCTCGTAAGCTCGCCCGTCTCGACGACCGAGGCCGTGACCACGGGCCGTCCGGCCGCCTCAAGCGGCCAGTCGCACTCGTGCGTGACGCCGACGACCTGCTCGCCGAGCCCGAGAGCGAAGAGGACCTCGGTGGCGGCCGGAACGAGGGAGCAAATGCGCACTCGCCCAGAGTACCGGGCCTACTTTGCAATGAAGCTCACGCGACCGTTCTCTCGAGCACGGCTCACCGGCTCTTGTCGAGCGCCGGGGCTTGGAAGCCGCGTGCAAACACGCGAGGTGCGCCCGGCATGATTCGAACATGCGACCTCTGCCTCCGCAGGGCAGCGCTCTATCCCCTGAGCTACGGGCGCCTAGCGAGACCTAGTGTAGCCGCGCCTCGGCGCCCCCGACTTCGAGCTCGGCATCTTCAGGAACCTCGATGCGAACGAAGGCCAGAGCATGACCGGGGACGGCACTCGTGACTCGCCCGACAGCCTTGCCGGCCCAGACGACGTCGGTGCCCGGCTCGGCCATCTCGACATCGAGCACCCGAAGGCGCCGGTTGGCATGCCCTCGATAGTGGAGGCGCGCGATCGGCTCCTGGCCGGGGAAGCAGCCTTTGGTGAACGAGACTGCGCGTTCGACGAGCCCGGCCTCGGCCGGCAGCACCCGCTCATCGATCTCGGCCCCGAACCTCGGGGTGCCCGCCACGATGCGGAGGGCCTCGAGCTCGTCCTCGGTCAGGGTCCGTCCCTGCGGCGGCTCTTGGTCGAGCACCTCGACCGCCGGCATCCCATAGTCCTCGTTCAGGATGCCCCCTTTCTCCTGCCCGAGGAGGAGGTAGGACCGGTGCTCCTCGGGCTCGATCTCAGCCTTCGCCGCGAATCGCATGCGCACGAGCTCGCCGCGCACGCGCTCGCCCAGGCCGGGCTCCGTGAGGAGCAGGAAGTCGTCCTCGGCGCGCCGCAGGACCCGCATGGGCGCGATCACTCGGCCCTTCGCCGTAAGAAGAAGCGCCTCACAGGACTCGCCCGGCACCAGCGCGGCGACGTCGTTCGAGAGCGTGCGCTGGAGGTAGTCCTCGGCGTCCGGGCCGGCGACGCGGACGAAATCTCGCGGCCGCCGTCCGACGGCCGGCTCCCGGCTTGCGGCAGCGCTCTCCATGCCCCCAGTGTAGATAGGTCCGACGAGCCCTCTTTACCCCGTCTTTACAGCATTGCCGCCTGCTCGAGGCGGTCGTATAGTCGTGACCTTCGACGGGACATAGACGAGCGAGGGGAGGGGCTTCATGCGCGTATTTCTCGTAGGGGTTGTGGCCGCCTGCGCAACCGTTCTGTTCGCGGGGGCGGTCCCGGCCTCGACACCCGGCGCCGACGTCAGGCTGACACACGACGAAGGCGCCGCCGGGAGCTACGTCAGCGCGTACACGCTGGCGACAGGGATCTCGTACACGGACCGAACGCTTGTGGAGTGCGGCCGCTCGCGTGGACGCCAAAACGAGCCGGCAGTAGCCGTCGACCCACGGAACACCAACGTGATCCTGGGGAGCTCGAACGACTACTGCGGCGTGTACAACCAGAACGACGCGGACGGGAACCCGGTCCCACTGGGCCCGATCTGGCTCGGCTACTACCGCTCGGAGGACTCGGGCACGAGCTTCATCAGCTCGCTCGTCCCCGGCTATCCCGACGACCAGTCGCCGTACCGGCAGCTCTCGCACGCTCGAACGGCAAGCTCGGGCGACCCGGTGATCGCATGGGACGCCCAGGGCAGAGCCTTCTTCGGCTCCGAGAGCTCGGACGACCCGGCGGGCTCGCTCAAGACCTTCGGCGACGTCTGGGTCGCGACGTACGACAACCCGACTCCGACGAACTGGGACAACGACGGGAAGCGATACCGCGGCACGACGATCGTCGCCCGGGGCTCGTCGGCGCCATTCCTGCTCGGCAAGTTCAACGACAAGACGACGATCGAGGCCGATCACAACTCGGACGGCCGCTGCGACGACAACGTGTACTTCGCGTACTCGCGCTTCACGGGCGCAGCCGGCGGAGTCGGGATCTACTTCTCGCGCTCGACTAACCACGGCGTGACGTTCACGCATCCGTACAAGGTCTCGCAGACGATCTCCGACGTCCAGTTCCCGGACATCGCGGTGACGGGGAACAGCAACATCTACCTCGTCTTCCGCAGCTTCGAATCGGGACGCGGGCCTGAGAAGGACTCGATCTACTACGTCAAGTCCACCGACTGTGGGGTGACCTTCTCGCGGCCGAAGGTGCTGACGGACTTCATCCCGAACGACGCCGTCGACAAGTCCTCGCCCGAGGCCGCTCCGAGGCAAGCTCAAGCAGACGATCCCGCGAGCGGAGAGAAGGAAGGGGTTGACGAAGGGAGCGCGCGGGACTGCGGCGACTTCGCCGACGCCTGCACGTCCGGCTACACGTTCTTCCGCCGCGACACGCAGCCGCGGGCGACCGCCGACCAGTTCGACACGGCCGCCGGCCACCTTGACTGGTTCTACGTCGTCTACGACGCGACGAAGCCGGGCACGGAGGAGGACACGGGCACGACCTACGGGACGGAAGGATCCGGCGTCGGAAGCCAAGCGGGGATCTACTTCCTCCGCGTCGACGGGGCGACGGGGGGCAAATTCGGTCCGAACCTGATCGACGACGACGAAGTCGGCCACCAGGTGTTCCCGGACATCTCCGCGGACAACCCGGACTCCGCGTCCCGCGGGACGCTGCACGCGATCTGGTGGGACAGCCGAAACGACGAGTGCTACAGCGTCACGCGGCCGATCGGCAACTGCGACGACCGCACGACCGTGCCTTCGCTCGACGCCTGGGCCGCCGTCTCGACGAACTACGGGACGGGATGGGATTCGACCCGCGTCAGTGACGTGACGACAAATCCCAACTACGAGCAGTTCGACAACCGGTCCGTGCCGTTCGCGGGCGACTACCTGTACGTCAGCTCCGTGAACGACTTCGCCTTCGGGGTTTGGACCGACTGGCGGGACACCGTGCAGGGCACGGACCCGCGCGAGGATCCCGAGGACGAGGACGCGGGCACGGCAGACGTGCACCAGTGCCGTGTCTTCGAGGACGGCGCCTGGAGCGGTGACCGCTGTCCGCGAGACGGCGGTATCGACCAGAACATCTATGGCGACTTCACGCCGTAGTAGTTAGCTGAACGCGACGACAGAAGAGAGGGGCGGCCCGCGAGCCGCCCCTCTTCATCTCACGAGAACGCTCGCCTAGCGGCGCGCGAACATCGCGTCCTGTGCGTACCCGTCGTGCGGGCCGCCGGTATAGAAGTCCAACTGCGGCGAAGCGTCGAAGCGGTTGAGTCCCGTCCACGTGACGTTGATGGACCCGTCCGAGCCGACGGCAAGGCCCGTGTAATCGCCGTGGAACTCGTTGCAGTCCTTGCCCCTGGCATCGGTCACGGGCGGATCGGTATACCCCACAGGCCC
>DASXRO010000199.1:0-2599 GCA_036506555.1 Gaiellaceae bacterium | reverse complement strand
CGTCCGCCAGAGATCTCGTGCGCAGGCGAGCAGGTCAGCGATGCGCTCGCGCTCGTCCTCGAAGCCGTCGCGCTCGCGGCAGGCGTTCAGGGCAAGGCCGAGAACGCCGATCGTGTCGGTCTGCCTCGTCCAGAGGAGCGGGGTGGCCATCGCCAGGTACTGGTGGATGCGGGCCAGGGTGATCGGCTGCTCGAGCGTACGGCGTCCGCTCGGTGGCGTCGGCTCGAGCGGCGGCTCGCCCTTCGCTATTCGTGCCGCCGAGCGGCCGAGCATGTCTTTCACCTGCTCCTCCGAGAGCCCGGAGAGCCTCGCGGTCCGGAGCGTGATGAAGAAGGAACCAGGCTGCTGCCCGTACGGGTAGTCGGAGGCATAGAGGACCTGCTCGGGGGAGACCCTCTGGAACATGTCCAGGAGGTCGATCGGGCTCCACACCGAGGTGTCGAAGAACACGCCCGCGCGCCCGCCGAAGGCCTCCGAGAGGTCGGCGAGGTCGGCGATTCCGCCGTGCGCGATGATCAGCTGCGCCTGCGGGTAGGCGTCCACCAGGCGTTCAAGGTGGTCCGAGATGGGAGGCAGGCCGCGACCGCCGTGGATGAGGATCGGGACGCGGCGCTCCGCGGCGAGCGCGAAGACCGGCGCCAGCCGCTCGTCGTTCAGGAGAAAGCCCTGAGACCTGGGGTGCAGCTTGATCCCGCGGGCACCGAGGTCGAGGCAGCGAATTGCTTCTTCGATCGGCTCCTCCGCGAGATCGAGCCGGACGAAGGGGATCAATGCTCCGCCGGACCGCTCGGCGGCCGCGAGCGTGCGGTCGTTGGCTGCGCGGAAGGCGGGCTCGCGGTCGGGCTCGTCCATGCAGAAGGCGAACGCCCGCCCGACGCCGTAGCGTGCGAGGAAGGACATGAGCTCGTCGTACGGCGCGACGAAACCGTCGATGTCGCGGCCTACGTGCACATGGGCGTCGAAGAGCTCGGCCCCCTCCGGAATCACCCGCTGGAGCTCCTCGTCGTATCCCGAGAGAAGTCTCCGCGCGCGTTCGACGGCCTCTTCCACGTCTCCCGGAATCTACAGCGCTAGGATGCGAAGCCGTGGCGGATCTCTTGATTTACGGCGACACCATCCGCTCGCCTGAGCTTCGTCACGAGGTGCCCCTTCCGGTGCCGGACCCCTTTCTCTACGTCGAGCGGAACGGCTCGCGCTACGCCTTCGTGGGCTCGCTGGAGATTCCGCGGATGCGGGAGCTGGACGGGCTTCAGGCAGTGCCGCTCGACGAGCTCGGGATGGACGAGCTCATCGCACAGGGACTTGCTTCGGACGAACTCGACCGCGAGCTCGTCCTGCGGGCGTGCCGGCGGGTCGGGGTAGACCAGGCTGTTGCTCCGCGCACCTTCCCGCTGGACGTTGCCGACCATCTGCGGGCAAACGGCGTCCAGGTGCGGGCGCACGGCAAAGTCTTCGACGCGCGCCGGCGGGTGAAGACCGAGGCGGAGCGCGAGGGCATCCGCAGGGCCCAGCAGGCCACCGAAGGAGCTATGGACGCGATTCGAGCGCGCCTGCGCGCAGGCGGCAAGGTCACGTGCGAGGACCTGCGCAGTGAAGCCATGCTCATGTTCACCGAGTCGGGCATGATCCTGCCCGACATCGTGATCGTCTCGCACGGCGCCCAGGCGGCCGTCGGTCACGAGCCCGGGTACGGGGAGATCCAGCCTGGCGAGTCGATCGTCGTCGACCTCTATCCGCAGGATCCCGAATCCGGCTGCTACACGGACATGACCCGGACCTTCTGCCTGGGCGAGCCGGACGACGAGCTTGTCCGCTTCCACGCTCTCGTCCGGGAGGCGCTCGAGCTCGCGTACGAGGTCATCAAGCCGGGCGTCACAGGCAGGGAGGCGCATCGTGCCGTCTGCGAGTTCTTCCAGGAGCACGGTTTCCCGACCCAGCTGACGAAGACGCCGGGGCAGGCCCTCGACGAGGGCTTCTTCCACTCCCTCGGGCACGGCGTGGGCCTCGAAGTGCACGAGCAGCCGGGTCTCGGCCGCACCGGAGTCGAGATCGTCGCGGGCGACGTGCTCGCCGTCGAACCGGGTCTCTACCGCAAGGGCTTCGGCGGCTGTCGCCTCGAAGACACCGTCCTCGTCACTGAGTCCGGCACCGAGCGCTTCGGCGACTACCCGTACGACCTGTCTCCTTAAAAGCGGGGTCAGACCCCGGGGTCGGAACGGGCCTAGTCCAGAAGGGTGGCAAACAAGCGTTCACGCGGTTGGCGAACAGAGGGGCCTAGAAGAGGCATGACCTAAATAACCACGCCCCGGGGTCAGACCCCAGTGTCCGAGCCAGACTAGGCCGAAAAGGCCAGGAGCTTCTGGAAGCGCTCCGGGTCGTCGAACGGCCCGATGAGCGCAAAGTTCAGGCGATCCTCGCGGATGATGTCCTGGGCGACCCGCTGGATGTCCTCGATCGTGACGGCGTCGAGGCCGGCGAGCACCTCGTCCGGCTCACGGAGGGTCTCTTCGAGCACCTCGTTGCGGAGGCCGAAGAGGATCATCCCCTTCGGGTCCTCGAGGGAGAGCACGAGCCGTCCCTTGGCGAAGTTGCGTGCTTT
>DASXRO010000198.1:0-28175 GCA_036506555.1 Gaiellaceae bacterium | reverse complement strand
TGATGAGCGTGCCCTTGCCGGCGCCGGATGGTCCGGTGACGACGAAGAGCTTCGGCCGGTCGTTCAGCGCCGGAGCAGCCCGACCAGCTCTGTGCGCTGACGGTCGGACAGCCCGCCGACCGTTTTCGACTGGCTGATCCGGCACTGGTTGAGGAAGCGCGCCGCCTTCACGCGCCCGAACTTCGGGACGGCCATCAGCATGTCGAAGACCTTTGCCGTCTCTACGTAACCGGGCGGGTTACGGAGGATGTCCTCGATCCGGGCGCTGCCGTTCTTGAGGTCCTTCTTGAGCTGGGCGCGACGTACACGAATCTCATTTGCGCGCCTCAGCGCGTCCATTCGCTGGTCCAGTGAACGCACGGGTGCCTGGACCTGGGTCTTCGCACCTTGCATGGCGCGCCATTCTAACAGCGCCCCCTCGCGCTTCAAGTGCGAAATTTTCGCTGCTATTCAGCCTATTTGCCTGGTTAGGCAACGTGCCGCAGCGGTACTCGGGGTTTCTCGGCGTGAGCCGCCCCGTGAGCCGCAAGCGGGGTGTCGAAGCCGAGTGCCTCTGCTTCAGCAGCAAGCTCGGCGCGAATTCGGGCCGCCGCGGCGGGATCGCCGAAGAGGATCGTCCCGAGCGCGCACGCGACGGCGCCCGCGGCGATGAGCTCGAGCGCGTGCCTCCCGGACTCGACGCCGCCCATGCCGACGATCGGAAGTCCTGTCGCGCGGAAGCAGCTGAAGACGGCCGCGAGGGCGATCGGCCGGAGCGCCGGGCCGGACAAGCCTCCCGTTGCGGTCCCGAGCGTGGGCGCGAGCGTGCCCGGATCCAGGGCGAGGCCGCGGATGGTGTTCACGAGCGAGAGGCCGTCCGCCCCCGCCCGTGCGGCGGAGGACGCCACGGCGGCGATGTCGGGAACCCCGGGCGAGAGCTTCGCATAGAGCGTCTTCGAGGTTGCGGCCCGGGCAGCCGCGACGATCTCTTCGACCTCCTGTTCGGGAGGAGCCACGTTCGGACAGGAGACGTTCAGCTCGATCGCGGCGACCGGCTGGTCCTCGAGGCGGGCGCAGAGATCGGCGTACTCGCCGGCCGAAAACCCGCCGACTGAGACCCAGATCGGAACGTCGAGCTCGAGGAGGCGGGGCAGCACGCCGGCGACGAACCCGTCGATCCCGGGATTGGCGAGCCCAATCGAGTTGAGCATGCCGATCTCGGTCTCGGCGATCCGCACCGGTTCGTTGCCGTCTCGCGGAAGCGGCGTCACCGTCTTCGTCACGAACGCGTCGAGCTCGCGGGCGACCTCGGGCGCGGTGAGGCCGTCGAGGCAGCCGGAGGCGTTGAGGATCATGCCGCGGCCTCGAGGACCGGCCCTTCGACACAAAGGCGCTTGAGGTCGCCGCCGATGCGCACGGCGCAGCCGTAGCAGGCGCCGTAACCGCAGGCCATCGGCGCCTCCCAGGCGAGTTGGGCCCGCGGGGCAAGACGCGCGACCGCCGCGAGCATCGGCTCGGGCCCGCAGGCGAGCACGTCGTGTCCGGGCCGGAGAAGCTCGGTGACGAGGCGCGGCTCGACGACGACCTCGGCGTTGGGGACCAGCGCCGCGGCCTCGGCGTGCTCCTCCGTCCGGAACCCGAGGACCGCCGGCGGACGGCCGAGCCGCTCCGAGAGGTAGGGGAACGGTGCTGCCCCGATGCCCCCGCCGACGAGGAGCGGACGGGAGACCTCGAGGCGGTAGCCGTTGCCCAGTGGCCCGAGCACGTGGATGCGCTCGCCCCGGACGAGCTCCACGAGCGCGCGTGTCCCCGGCCCGATCGGGTCGATGAGGAACCCGAGCTCCTTCCGCGTGGCAAGACAGAGGCTCATCGGGCGAGGCAGCAGGCGCCCGGGTGGCGAGAGCATGAAGAACTGCCCCGGAGACCCCGACTCGATCCCCCCACGCTTCAATCTGAGGAGGCTGTACGGGCCGATGCGCTCGACCGCGGCAACGCTGAGGAGCTCTCTACGCACTGATCCGCTCCTGGAGCGACAGAGCGTCCTCATGGCGGGCGCGGGCGATCGCCTCGGCGGCGGCGAAGGCACCGGCGAGCGTCGTGATGCACGGGACGCGCGCGACGAGGGCCGCCTCGCGGATGAGGTAGCCGTCGGAGCGGGCGCCGCTCCCCGCAGGCGTGTTGACGACGAGGTCGCAGCGCCGGCGCCGGATCAGGTCGACGACGGTCGCCCCGCTGCCTTCCTCTCCAACCTTGCGCAGGCGGGTCACGTGCAGGCCGGCGGCGGCGAGCGTGTGCGCGGTGCCGGACGTCGCGCAGAGCTCGAAGCCCAGCGCGGCGAGGCGGCGACCGAGCTCGACGGCGGCTCCCTTGTCGGCATCGCAAACCGAGAGGAAGGCGGTGCCGCTCTCGGGGATCGGCCGTCCGGCCGCTCGCTCGGCCTTGGCAAAAGCCGTCGGGAAATCGGCGGCGCTGGCCATTACCTCGCCGGTCGAGCGCATCTCGGGCCCGAGAACCGGGTCCGCGCCGGGGAAGCGTGCAAACGGGAAGACGGCCGCCTTCACAGAGACGTGTCCCGGTGGCTGGCACCGAGCCATGCTCAAATCGGAGAGCTTGGCCCCCGCGGCGAGCCTACATGCCGCTTCGACGAGGTTGAGGCCGATCGCCTTGCTCGCAAACGGGACGGTGCGAGAGGCGCGCGGATTCGCCTCGAGCACGAAGAGCTCGCCGTCCTGGACCGCCAGCTGGACGTTGACGAGCCCCACGACCCCGAGAGCCGCTGCGAGCCGCCTCACGGTGTCTTCCACCTCCGCGAGCGTCGCCGGATCGAGCGAGACCGCCGGCAGCACGCACGACGAGTCGCCGGAATGCACGCCGGCCTCCTCGACGTGTTGCATGACGGCGGCGACGAACGTCTCCTCTCCGTCGCAGAGCGCGTCGACGTCGAGCTCGACCGCGCCCTCGAGGAAGCGGTCCACGAGTCCGCCCTCCGTCGCGAGCGCGACCTCCTCCGCCGAGTAGCAGACGCGCATGTTGCGCCCCCCGAGCACGTACGAGGGTCGGATGAGCACCGGAAAGCCGATTTCCTCCGCCACCTCGACGGCTCCGGCCGGCGTCGAGGCGACCGCCCACGGCGGGACGGCGATCGCCAGCTCGTCGCAGAGAGCCGCAAAGCGCTCGCGGTCCTCGGCCAGGTCGACGGTGTCGAAAGGCGTGCCGAGAATCCGATAGCCGGCGGCCTCGAGCGCCCGGGCGAGCTTGAGCGGCGTCTGCCCGCCGAACTGGATCACGACCCCGACGGGCTGCTCGCGCGCGCAGATCTCGAGCACCTCCTCGACGCGCAACGGCTCGAAGTAGAGACGGTCTGACGTGTCGTAGTCGGTGGAGACCGTCTCCGGGTTGCAGTTGACCATCACCGTCTCGTAGCCGAGCCCGTGAAACGCCCGGGCGGCATGGACGCAGCAGTAGTCGAACTCGATTCCCTGCCCGATCCTGTTCGGCCCGGACCCGAGGATGACGACCGAGCGACCGGGTGCCGGACGCGCCTCGTCCGCCTCGCCCCAGGTCGAGTACAGGTAGTTGGAGGCCGCCTCGACCTCGGCTGCGCAAGAATCGACGCGCCTGTAGGAGGGGCGCACGCCCCACGCCCACCGCCTCGCCCGCGCAAGCCCCTCGCTCGTGTTGCACGCAGACGCGATGTCGGCGTCCGACCACCCTTCGCTTTTCAGCCGAACCCAGTCGTCGCCCACCAGGTCGTCGATCGTGCGCGAGCGACCCAAGGTCGTGTTTGCGCGCTCGAGCTCGCGGGCGAACCAGGGATGCACGTCCGGCGGCAGCTCAGCCGAATCGTCCGCGTCGAGCTCGCGCGAGCGCGCCGCCTTGAGGAAGGCCTCCGCAAACGTCCGCCCGATGCCCATCGCCTCGCCGACCGACTTCATCTGCGTCCCCAGCGTCTCGTCGGCACCCGGGAACTTCTCGAAGGCGAAGCGCGGGAACTTGACGACGACGTAGTCGAGCGTCGGCTCGAAGCTGGCAGGCGTCGTGCCGGTGAGGTCGTTCGGGATCTCGTCGAGCGTGTAGCCGACGGCGAGCTTCGCCGCCACCTTCGCGATCGGGTACCCGGTCGCCTTCGAGGCGAGCGCCGACGAGCGTGAGACGCGCGGGTTCATCTCGATCACGCGCAACTCCCCGCTCTCGCGCTCGCGCGCGAACTGGATGTTGGAGCCGCCGGTATCGACGCCGACCGCGCGGATCACGCGCGCGGCCGCGTCGCGGAGCTCCTGGTAGGCCTCGTCGGGAAGCGTCATCTGCGGTGCGACCGTGATCGAGTCGCCGGTGTGGACGCCCATCGGATCGAGGTTCTCGATCGAGCAGACCATGACGACGTTGTCGCGCGCGTCGCGCATCACCTCGAGCTCGAACTCGTCCCAGCCTATTAAGGACTCCTCCACGAGGACTTGGCGCACCGGGCTCTCCTCCAGGGCTCGGTCGAGGAGTCCTTCGAACTCGTCCTCGCTTCTCGCGATCCCGCCGCCGTGGCCTCCGAGGGTGAAGGCCGGGCGGAGGATGACCGGAAAGGCGAGATCGCCCGGTACTTCGGAGGGATCGGTCGCGATCACCGACTCGGGGACGCGCAGCCCGACCGTTGTCATCGTCTCGCGGAAGAGCTCCCGGTCCTCCGCGCGGCGGATGGCCTCGTAGCCGGCGCCGATCAGCTCGACTCCCAACGTGTCGAGGACACCCTCTCGCGCGAGCTCGCTCGCGAGGTTGAGCGCCGTCTGCCCGCCGAGCGTCGGCAGAAGCGCATCGGGCCGCTCGCGCGCGAGCACTCCCGCGACCGCCTCGAGGTCGAGCGGCTCGAGATAGGTGCGGTCGGCAAAGCCCGGGTCGGTCATGATCGTCGCCGGGTTCGAGTTGACCACGATGGTGCGAAAGCCCTCCGCCCGGAGGACTTTGAGCGCCTGGCTGCCGGCGTAGTCGAACTCGCAGGCCTGGCCGATGACGATCGGCCCCGAGCCGATGACGCAGATGGAGCGGAGGTCAGGCCGCTTCGGCAAGCCGGACCTCCTCGACCCAGGACTCGATCAGCGGCCACGCGTCATGTGGTCCCGGGCCGGCTTCGGGATGGAACTGGAGCGAGCGAGCGCTCTCGCCGCGGAGGGAGAGCCCTTCCACGGTCCCGTCGTAGAGCGAGACGTGCGTCACCTCGGGGCCGTCGCCCTCGACGGCGAAGCCGTGGTTCTGGCTCGTGACGAGCACCCGGTTGGTCGCGATCTCCAGCACCGGGTGGTTCGCGCCGCGGTGCCCGAACGGGAGCTTGAAGGCGCGCAAGCCCGCCGCCAGGCCGAGCAGCTGGTGCCCGAGGCAGATCCCGAGCACGGGGACGCGGCCCAGGAGCTCTCTCACGACCTCCACCTCGCCCGTGAGCGGCTCAGGGTCGCCGGGGCCGTTGGAGAGCAGGACGCCGTCCGGCCTGCCACGCAGGACGGTGTCGGCGTCGACATCGTGCGGGAAGACCGTCGCCCGGGCGCCCGCCGCCGCGAGGCGCCGGAGAATCGACTGCTTGACGCCGTAGTCGACCACCGCGACATGCGGCCCGCTTCGCCCCACGCGATAAGGCTTGGCCGTAGATACGCCGGCCACGAGCGCCCGCCCGGCCATCGGGGCCTCGGCGCGCACCCGCCGGAGGAGCTCGTCCACGGATGCGCGTCCCGCGACGACAGCGGCGCGCATCGCCCCGCCCGCGCGGAGATGGAGGACGACGCTCCGCGTGTCGATCTCCTCGAGCGCCACGACGCCGTGCTCAGCAAGCCAGCGTGTCCATTCGTCCCCGCCCGCACGGCGCATGAGGACGGCCCGGGCGTGCACCGCAGCGGACTCCGAGCGCTGCTGGGCGACGCCGTAGTTCCCCACCATCGGCGCCGTGAAGGTGACGAGCTGCTCGGCGTAGCTCGGGTCGGTGACGATCTCCTGGTAGCCGCTCATCGCCGTTGTGAAGACGGCCTCGCCGAAAGCCATCCCCTCGGCCGCGACCGAGCGGCCCTGGAAGAGGGTGCCGTCCTCGAGCAGCAGGAAGCCGCTCATGCTCCGAAGACGATCTTGCCGTCGGCGACTGTCTGGACGACCTTTCCCATGAGCGTCGCGCCGAGGAGCCACGAATTGGCCGAGCGCGAGCGAAAGCCGTCCTCGGTCACGCTCCACGTCGCCTCGAGGTCGAGGACGACGAGGTTCGCAGGGGCGCCCACCGCGATCCGCGGCGGCTCGAGGCCGTAGATCCGCGCGGGCCCCGCGCTCATCCGCTCGAGGATCGTCGGGAGCGGGACGAGGCCCGGCTCGACAAGGCGCGTGTTGAGGACGGCGAAGGCCGTCTCGAGCCCGGTGACGCCGAAGGGCGCCTCCTCGAACGGGACGTCCTTCTCATACGCGGCGTGGGGCGCGTGATCCGATGCGACAGCGCCGATCACGCCGTCGCAGAGGGCTTGAATCAACGAGTTGCGATCTTCCTCAGCGCGGAGCGGCGGGTTCATCTTCAAGTTGGGATCCAGCGTCCTGACCGCCTCGTCCGTGAGGCAGAGGTGGTGAGGAGTGACCTCCCCGGTGGCAGCCACTCCGCCGGCCTGTGCGCGGCGAAGCTCCTCGACAGATTCACGCGCGGAGAGGTGAAGGAGGTGGATCGGCTGCTCCTCGTAGGCCGCAAGCGCGAGGTCGCGGCCGACCATGACGCTCTCGGCGACGGACGGATAGCCGGCGAAGCCGAGCTCGGCGGAGACGACGCCCTCGTGCATCTGGCCGGCGCGGGAGAGCGCGGGCTCCTCGCAGTGGACGGCGATGCGGCGGCCCGCCACCGAGTGGTACTGGAGCGCCCGGCGCAGGAGTCCCGGCGACTCGACCGGCCGGCCGTCGTCGCTGAAGCCGGCGGCGCCCCGCTCTGCGAGCTCGACCATCTCGGTCAGCTCGGATCCCTCCTGGCGCTTGCTGATAGCGGCGAGGAAGCCGACCGGGATCTCGGCCTCGACCTCCGCCCGCTCGACGAGGGCGCCGAGCACAGCGGCGGAATCAACGACGGGGTCGGTGTTCGGCATCGCGAGGATGGCGCAGTAGCCGCCTGCGGAGGCCGCCCGCGTGCCCGTGGCGATGTCCTCCTCGTCCTCGCGACCGGGCGTGCGCAGGTGGACGTGCGGGTCGATGAACGCAGGCGCGACGATCTTTCCTCCATCCCGGATCGAGCCAGGCTCGATCCGGGAAATAACACCCTTCTCGACGCAAATCGTCAGCGGGGCATCGATCCGTTGAACGGGGTCGATAACCCGCAAGCCTTCCAGGACGAGGTCGTCCTTGCGGCCGTTCCCTCCGAACAACACGGCTAGGCCACCTCCTCGATCTCGGCGACCTTGACCTCGACCGGGCCGTGCGTGAGGAGGTCGTAGAGAACGGCCATGCGCACGACGAGCCCGCTCCGCACCTGGCGCTCGATGAGCGCGTCGGCCGCATCTGCGACGGCCGGGTCGATCTCGACGCCGCGGTTCATCGGCCCGGGGTGCATGACCTTCTGCCCCGGGCGAATCCGTTCCGGAGTCACTCCCCAGCGTGCGGTGTACTCGCGCAGGCTCGGGACGTAGTTGGCGCCCTCGAGCATGCGCTCTCGTTGCATCCGGAGGACGTAGACGACGTCGGCCTCGCGGATCGCTTCGATCGAGTGCGAGATCTCGCAGCCGAGCGACTGGATGCCGCGCGGGATGAGCGGCGGCGGACCCACGACGGTCACGCGCGCGCCCATGAGCGCGAAGGCCTGGATGTTCGAGCGCGCCACTCGCGAGTGGAGGACGTCCCCGACAATGGCTACGTGGAGGCCCTCGATCCCGCCGAGCTCCTCGTCGATCGTGTAGAGGTCGAGGAGCGCCTGCGTTGGATGCTGGTGCGCTCCGTCGCCCGCATTGACGACATGCGCCCGGGTCGAGCGTGCGACGACGTGCGGCGCGCCTATGTGCGGATGGCGGATGACGACAATGTCCGGGTCGTAGGCGCCGATCGTGATCGCCGTGTCCTTCAGCGACTCGCCCTTGTCCACCGCGGAGCCGGAGGACTTGATGGACATGACGTCCGCGGAGAGTCGCTTCGCAGCGAGCTCGAAGCTCGAGGAAGTCCGCGTCGAGGACTCGTAGAAGAGATTGACGACGGTGCGCCCCTTGAGGGTGGGGAGCTTCTTCACCTCCCGCTCGAGCGAGCGCGCGAAGGCGCGGGCGAGCGAAAGGAGCCGATCCACGTCCTCGCGGGTCAGATCGGCGATCGAGATCAGATGCCGGCGCTCGAGACGCCGCGGCGGCAGCAACTCGTCGCGGATCAGGGGACGAACCTCAGCCATCGTTCCTTCCTTTCTCGGGCTCGGGGATGAGCAGAACGCGATCGACCTCGTCGACCTCGACGAGCTGCACCTGGATGCGCTCGTCGTGCGACGTAGGCAGGTTCTTGCCGACGTAATCGGGCCGGATCGGGAGCTCGCGGTGGCCGCGGTCGACGAGGCAGGCGAGCTGGACCCGCTGGGGACGTCCGTACTCGAAGAGCGTCTCGATCGCCGCACGGATCGTGCGGCCGGTCGAGAGGACATCGTCCACGAGCACGCAGGTCATGCCCTCGAGCGGAAAGTCGAGCCGGGTCGCGCGAACGACCGGCTGCGGGTGCCGAGGAGCCTGGCCGTCGCGGACCACGACGTCGTCGCGGTGAAACGTGATGTCCACCGTTCCGAGCGCGACCTCGATGCCGCCGAAGTCCTCGATGTAACGACGGAGACGCTGGGCCAGCGGGACGCCCCGCGTATGGATCCCGATGAGCGCAGTCCGACCGAGGTCGGGATTCCCTTCGACGATCTCGTGCGCGATCCGGGCGACCGTCCGATTGAGGGCCTCGGAGTCCAGCAGGACCTTGCCCGTCTCGATTTGCGCAGCCACAAGCAACTCCTTTCCGGCCTCACAGGACCGGCTTAAAGGTGTGCGGGAAGGAGACTAGCTGGGCGGCCGGACGGCGTCCAGCGAGGAGGCCGAGAGGATCAGCCAGTCGAGCTTGTAGACGATCTCGTCCGGCAGTTCGTGCTCGGCTCGCGCGAGCCCGCGCTCGAACTCGTCGTCGGAAATGAGGCGAAGCGTCGAGATGAACCGGCCCCGGATCCGCTCGAGCGCCTCGTCGCGGGTCAAGCGTGCCTGCTGGGAGAGTCCCCGCACCCGCGCCAGCCCGAAGCCGGCGGCTTCGAGCTCCGCGCTGAGCTCCTTCCGCCCAGGGAAGCGAGCCCGATCGATCGCGGCCACTTCGGGAAAGAGGTCGTTCAGCCAGTAGTGGTCGAAATGGGCCGGGTCGAAGGTGGCGATGACGACGACGCCGGCCGGCACCAGCACACGCCGAACCTCGGCGAGGGCGCGCGGGCGGTCGACAGCGTGGACGACCAGACGGAAGACCGCCCGCTCGAACCAGCCGTTCTTGAACGGCAGCTCTTCGGCCGCAGCCCGCTTGAAGGCCACGTCTGCCCGCCCGCGACGTCGCGCCTGCTCCAGCATCTCCTCGGAGGCGTCGACGCCCCATACGCGCGCTCCTCGTTCCGCCAGGGCGACCGTGAGAGTGCCCGTTCCACAGCCGACGTCGAGCACGCGTCTTCCGACGAGGTCGCCCTCCTCAAGGAGGAGCTCGAAGACCTGGCGCCAGTTGTCGTCGACAGGCCTCAGGCGATCGTAGTCCGCCGCCAGCCCGCCGTAGTCCGGCCTAGCGTCCTCCAATGAGCTCGTCAGGATCGCTCATCGCCTCGATCGCGTGTTGCGCGTCCTCGAGCGAGTCCTCCGGCACGAGCACCTTCTGCGGGGCGTCATCCAGTTGGGTCGGGTGCTGCTCGACGGCCACTTCGAGCTCCGACGGGATCCCGGCCGAGTGCAGGATCGTCTGGATCTCTTCCGCCTCCGCGAGGTCCCTCGCCACCACCACCTGCACCATCGCTCCTATGCGGCTCGGCCTCCTCCCGCCTACCTAGCGCCCCACCCTTGATGAGTCGTGGCCCGCCCCGTTCCGGGAACCGGACGTCGATGATATCGAAGTCGCGCGGCACGATCGTCTCGGGGAAAACCGCCCGCGCCTCGCGCGCGATCTCCGGGCCGAAGTAGCGATTCGAGAGATGCGTGAGGGCGAGCATGCCGACGCCGGCCGCCCGCGCCAGCTCGGCGGCGTCGAGAGCGGTCGCGTGGAGAGTCTCGTCGGCCCGCTCCCGCTCCTCCGAGGCGAAAGTCGCCTCGTGGACGAGCACGTCGGCCTCGTGCGCCGCCTCGAGCACCGTGCGGGCGGGCCGGGTGTCGCCCGCGAGGACGATCTTGCGCCCCGGCCGCGGCGGGCCGAGTACGTCCTCCGGGCGCACCATGCGCCCCTCCCCCAGGTCGATCGCCTCGCCCGCCTGGAGCCGCCCGAAGAGCGGCCCCTCCGGCACGCCGAGCGCAAGCGCCCCCTCGACGTCGAAGCGCCCGGGACGCGGGCTCTCGACCAGCGCGTAGCCGTTGGCAGAGACGCCGTGCTCGACTTCGAAGGCGGCAACCCGGTAGTCGCCGCGCTCGACGGCCTCGCCGGTCCGGAGCTCTACGAGGTCGACCTTGTAGGTCAGCTTGCCGAAAACGCGGCGGAGGACCGCGAAAAGATTGGCCAGCCCGGGCGGGCCGTACACGGTCAGAGGCGACTCGCGCCCGCGCAGGGCGAAGGTCTTGAGCATGCCCGGCAGGCCCAGGTAGTGATCGGCGTGGTAGTGCGTGAGGAAGATCTCGGGAAGCTCGACCAACCCTACGGTCGAGCGCAGGAGCTGGCGCTGCGTGCCCTCGCCGCAGTCGAACAGGATCCGGTCGCCGCCTCGCCGCACGAGCGTGCCGGCCAGCCCGCGCCGCGCCGTCGGTACCGAGCCGGAAGTTCCGAGAAACACAATGTCGAGGTCCACGGGCCAAGTGTAGGGGCGCGCAGGACTCAAGTCCGCGCCCCAGAAGTCCGATTTCGGTGCGGTAGTGGCGCGTGTGACGATGACTCAGCGGGTTGCCCGTTCGCTCACACTCCTGTGGGCGCTCGTCGGCGTCACCGCGGTCGTCCTCGCGGCAGGAGCGATCGTCCTCGGCTCCGTGATGACGCGGGCGCTCCGCCGCCAGGCCATCGACGACGCAAAGGTCTCGCTGACGCAGTACACGAACGGTGTGGTCTCCCCCCGGATCGTCTACGGAACGCAACTGCGTGTCGGCGACGACGCAACGGGCATCGTCCGGCGCGATCTCGCCGAGCGGCCCGACATCCTGAGCGTCAAGGTATGGCGGAAAGACGGGGTGCTCGCCTGGACCTCGCTCGCGCCCGAGCGCATCGGCCGGCGCTTCCCTCTCGGTGATGGTCTGCAGGCGGTCCTCCGCACCGGCCAGGCCGAGGGCGACCTCGAGGAGCTCGCCGATGCCGAGGACGCGGTCGAGGCGAAGATCCCCGCGGACGAGGTCATCGAGGTGTACGCGCCGCTCTTCTCCGGCGACCACGAGATCATCGGCGCCTACGAGATCTACGCGGACAGCTCGCCCCTCGAGGCCTCGATTGCGAGCCGCAAGCGCGAGATCTGGGTCGCCACCGCTGCCGTCTTCCTGCTGCTGTGGTTGCTGCTTCTGGCCCTCGCCCGCAGCGCCTCCAGCACGCTCCGGCGCCAAACGACTGCGCTTCGCGAGCGGTCGATCGCGCTGAGCGAGTCCTACCGGCGCCTCGAGGAGAGCTCGCTCGAGGCAATCGAGAGCCTCAACGCGACGGTGGAGGCCAAAGACCCCTACACCGCCGGCCATTCGCAGCGCGTCCAGCGGATCGCGCTCTCGGTCGGCTATGAGATCGGCCTGAGCGTCAAGGAGCTCGACGCCCTCCGCTTCGGCTCGCTCTTTCACGACATCGGCAAGATCGCGATCCCGGACGTCCTCCTCACGAAGCCGGGACGCCTCACCGAGGACGAGTACGAGCTCATGAAGCGCCACTCCGCCGAGGGCGCGCGCATCGTGGCCAAGTTCGGCCGTCTGCGCGACTCGGTCCCGATCATCCGGCACCACCACGAGCGCTGGGACGGGCGCGGCTATCCGGAAGGTCTCGCGGGCGAGGACATCCCCCTCGCCGCCGCGGTCGCCGGCCTCGCGGACGCGTGGGACGCGATGACCATCGAGCGCCCGTACCAGCGCGCCCTCTCGGTCGACGAGGCGCTCGAGGAGGTGCGGGCCTGCAGCGGCACCCAGTTCGTGCCCGCCGTCGTCGACGCCTTCTTCGAAGCCCTGCGCAAGCGCCCGGCCGATTTCGGGATTCTGGAAGCCCCCGCCCTCGCCGCCGGCCAGCGGTCCTAGGGCGGCAGGTAGAGGACGCTGCCGGGCTGCAGCGAGCCCAGGGAAACGCCGTTTCGCTGCTCGATCTTCCACACCGCCGCGCGCGGATCGCCCGCGTACCGTTCGCTGGCGATTGCCCAGAGCGTCTCCCCCGGCCGGACCACGTGCCGCGCCTCGGGCCCCCCGCCCTGGGATGGACGGGCGGTTCCGAAGGCGACCACGACGATCGCAAGAGCCAGGACGACGGCGTAGATGGAACCTCGGCCGAACATATGTTCGCATCGTACGAGACCGGTCGGACGTCAGCGGTCGAGTGAGACGAGCTGCGGCTCGCCGGTCTCGACGACGGCCATGGTGTGCTCGGGAGCTCGCCTCCGCTCGGTCGGGCTCCCCGGGTTCACGATCCACGTCTCGCCGACGCGTGCCAGCTCCGGCATGTGCGTGTGTCCGTAGGCGATCAGGTCGCACCCGGGGAAGGCCTCGCGCAGGCGTTCGTGCCGGGCGCCCGACGGGCCGGCGTCGTGCACGAGCCCGATGCGCAGGCCCTCCGCCTCGACGACGAGGCGCGCCGGCAGGGCCGCGCGCAGGGCCGGCTCGTCCATGTTCCCGTGCACGGCGGCGAGAGGCGCGATCGCCTGCAGCTCCTCGAGGAAAGCAGCAGTAGTCAGATCGCCCACGTGCAGGATCAACGCCGCGCGCTCGAGGAGACGGAGGCACCCGGCCGGCAGGCGGCGTGCGCCGCGCGGCAGGTGCGTGTCTCCGATGAGCGCGATCAGAGGAATTCGGGGAGGAAGGCGCCGTTCCGATACACCAGCTCCCCGTCGGCGTAGACCTCGCTTCCCGACCGCAGGTCGCAGACGAGGTCCCAGTGAAGGGCGGACTGGTTGACGCCGCCGCTCTCCGGATAGGACATCCCGAGCGCGAGGTGGACTGTGCCGCCGATCTTCTCGTCGTAGAGCGTGTGGCCGGTGAACTCCTGAACAGCGTCGTTCATGCCGAACGCGAACTCGCCCACACGGCGGGCGCCCGCGTCCATGGCGAGCATCTCGCGCAGAAAGTCCTCTCCGTAGGCGGCGCGGGCCTCGACGACCTCGCCGCCCTCGAAGGTCAGCTCGATGTCGCGCACGATCCGGCCGGAAAAGCTGGCGGGATAGGTAAAGCGGATACGGCCCTCGACGCTCGTTTCCACCGGGCCTGTGAAGACCTCGCCGTCAGGGAAGTTCTCCTTGCCGTCGCAGGGAATCCACGTCCGACCCGCGACGCCGAGAACGAGATCGGTGTCCGCCGCCACGACGCGAAGCTCATCGGTCTTCGCCAGCCGCTCAGCCAGCTTCTCGAGCCGCTCGCCGAGCGCGCGCCAGGCGCCGACGGGATCATCCTGGTCGAGGAACCCCGCCCGGTAGACGAAATCCTCGTAGTCGGCGAGCGACATGGCCGCGTCCTGGGCCGCCGAGCTCGTCGGATACGCCGTGACCACGGCTCGCAGCGCGCCCGTCCGCGACCGCTCCAGGTATCGCTCGCGCAGAATCTCGCGCGCCCGGGCGTAGCGCGCCTGCCGGGCCGGGTCGATGTCGCTCAGCTGACGTGTGTTCGCATCAGCCTCGACCGCGATGCGCGCGTCGACGCGCTCGAAGTCCTCGCGCCGCGCGGGATTTACCCACTCGATCTGCTCGTCGGAGCCGTCGGCGAGGAGCGCCTCCGCCGCGCCGTCCAGCGCGATGCGCACATGCGGATGCGCGCCGGCCTCGAGGACTCGTCGAAAGAGGGAGCAGAGCAGAGGCGCCGCGAGCGGAGTCGTCTCGATCAGCACGAGATTGCCAGGCTCGATCGTCGTCGAGTAGTCGACGAGGACCTCCGCCAGGCGCTCGACGCGCTGATCAGCCACGTTCGGCGGCCTCGACAGCCTCCACGGCAGGGGCCCGGGGTTCGTGGAGGAAGCGTCCCGCCTTCCAGACGAGCTCGCCGTCGGCGTACACCTCGCCTTCCTCGCGGAGGTCGCAGATCATGTCCCAGTGCAGGCCCGAGGTGTTGATGCCCCCTGCCTGCGGGAACGCCGAGCCGACCGCGAGGTGCATCGTCCCGCCGATCTTCTCGTCGAAGAGGATGTTCCGCGTGAAACGGTCGATCTCGTAGTTGAGCCCAAACGCGACCTCGCCGAGGATGCGCGCGCCCTCGTCCATGTCGAGAAGCGATGTCAGGTAGTCGCCGCCTCGTGCGGCCTCGGCGGCGATCACGCGGCCACCTTCGAAGCGCAGGCGAATGTCCTCGACCTCGCGGCCGTGGTAGATGGCCGGGAACGCGTAGCGAATCTCACCCTGCGTCTCCGTCTCGACCGGGCTCGTGAAAACCTCCCCGTCGGGCATGTTGTAGCGCCCGTCCGCAGCGATCCACCGGCGGCCGTCGACCCCCACCCGGAGGTCGGTATCGGGGCCGACGATGCGAAGCTCGCGCACGGTCTCGAGCTCGTCGGCCCGCGCGCGCAGGGAGGCTGCGACGAGGCGCCAGTGAGCCGCAGGATCGTCCTCGTCCACGTGACAGGCCCCGAAGACGAAGTCCTCGTAGCGCCGCAGCGACATCTCCGCGTCCTGCGCGTGAGCGTTGGTCGGGAAGAGTGTGCCGCACCAGCTCATCTCCCCCTTTGAAATCCGCTCCCAGCGGCGGTTCGAGAGCTGTCTCTGCGCCCCGAGGAACCGCGCCTGGCGGCCTGGGTCTATACGCGAGAGCGAGCGGGTGTTCGTGTCCGACCAGATCGTCGCCAGCGCGTCGATCGTCTCGATCTCGTGCCAGTGAACGGTCGAGACGTAGGCGAGCTGCTCCTCCGAGCCCTGGTCGAGGAGGATCTCGAGGAGACCGTCGACGGTCAGGTTCGTGTACGGAAACGCGCCCGCGGCCAGAGCGGCGCGATAGAGCGCGAGGGCGAGCGGCGAGGCGGCCTCCGGAGCGTCGATCCTCAGGATCTGGCGTTCGCCGAGCCCCATCGAGTAGTCGACGATGAGCTCCGCGAGTCGCGAGACGCGAGGATCGGTCATGAAGGTCTTATACCCGACGGGAATCGCTCGAGTACGGCGTCCAGCATGCGTACAGGGCCGAAACGGACAGGGTCATCTGTGGGCACGCCAGTCTCCGCTTCAGCCTCGGCAATCGCCCGTAAAGCCTCGTCCTCGGCCATCCGGTGCGTGTTGAGCGCGATCGCCGCCACCCGCGCGGCTCGCGCCGGGAGCGCCATCCGCTCATGGAGCTCCACGAGTTGGCCAAGCGGCGGAATCGGATGGCCCGGGCAGCCCTCGATCTCAGTTTCGCCCGCCATGTGGCAGAGGACGAGGAGGTGCGGCGCGCTGCCGTGATAGAGGCCGAGGGCGACTCCCGAGAACTGGGGGTGGACGATCGATCCCTGGCCCTCCACGAAGAGGACGTCACCGCGTTTCGCGCCCTCGACAACGAGGCGCTCGGCAGCCCCTGCGAGGAAATCGGCCACGACCGCGTCGACGGCTATCCCCCACCCCGCGATGGCGATGCCCGTCTGACCGGTGGGGACGAACACCGAACGCAAGCCGCGCGCCCGCGCCTCCCGATCGAGCTCGATCGCGACCGATTTCTTCCCGATCGCACAATCCGACCCGACGGTGAGGACGACGGTTGCGTCGTGGCGGAGGTTTGCGCCGCTCGAGACGCTCAGGTCCTCCGGCGGCTTGCGCAGGTCGCGGATTTCTGCGCCATGCCTGCGCGCCACCGCCGCGAGCTCGCGATCCTCGGAAAGGAACTCGTGCATGCCGGACTCCAGGTCGAGCCCGGCCTCGAGGACGGCCACGAGCACGGCTCGCCACTCGGGGGGCAGGCGACCGCCTGCGATCGCGACTCCGACGAGTGCCGTGTTGGGCCTGGGGTCAAGCGCAAGCCCTTCCTCGACGGATCCGACGATCGGGACACCGTCGACCTCCGCTCCTGCGTTCTCGGAGTCCACGACGGCCGCGACCGGATGCGGCCCGTAGACGATGGCCCCGCGCGCCGTCTTCCCGTAGTGGGGGTCGACGGCCTTGCCCTCAGCGAGGATCAGGTATCGCTTCTCGGACACCGAGACCCGGATCGAGGGAGGGCAGCTGCACGCCGTCGACGAACTGGACTCCCTCCCAGGGGTCGTCGGCGAGCAGGAGGTTGCCGTCGAGGTCGACGTGGTCGCAGAGGCTGGCAACCTGGCACGCCGCGGCAATCGCCAGGCTCGACTCGATCATGCAGCCGAGCATGACGCCGAGCCCGAGAGCGCGCGCGACGTGCGCGATGCGAACCGCCTCGCGGATGCCGCCCGACTTCGCCAGCTTGACGTTCACGCCGTGGGCGATCCCGGCGCAGCGCGCAACGTCCGCCGCAACGTGGCAGTCCTCGTCGACGTAGATGGGGATGGACGACCTCTTCTTCAGCGCTCGCCCATCCGGGTCGCCGGCGGGGATGGGTTGCTCGATGTACTCCAAGCCGGCGTCGGCCAGCCGTGCGACGGCATCCAGCGCCTCCGAGATCCCCCATGCCTCGTTCACATCGACCTGAAGCGGCAGGTCCGTAACCGAGCGCACGGCCCATACGCGGTCCACGTCGAGGCCGTCGCGGGCGCCGAGCTTGAGCTTCAGCCGCCGGAAGCGCTCTCCCACTCGTTCCGCGCGGCGCGCCATGTCGTCCGGGTCGCCGAGCCAGATCGTCCACGAGGTCGGTGGGCCGGCCCGCTCGAGCCCCAGAAGGCGCCAGACGGGCTGGTTCGTGAGCTTGCCGCAGAGGTCGTGCAGGGCGGAATCGATCGCTGCTTTGGCAGCCAGCTCTCCAGGGTGCGCTGCGAGGCGGCGCTCGATCGCCTCGAGGTCGAATGGATCGTCTCCGAGCAGCTCGGAGGCCCCGTCCAGAAACGCTGCGGCGGACTCGACCGTCTCACCGTAGACGTCCTGGGGTGACGCCTCCCCGTAACCGACGACGCCGTCGAGTTCGAGCTCGACGAAGATTTCTTCGACCTCTTCATCGGTCGAGCGGGAGATGGTGAAGGGCTCGCGCAGAGCCAGCGTCGCCGTCCGGTGGGTCAACCTCACGCCCGATACACTAAGCCTCTCCGCGCCTGTAGCTCAGGGGATAGAGCGTGCGCCTCCGGAGCGCAAGGTCGCAGGTTCGATTCCTGCCAGGCGCATTTTTCCGCGGAAAATCATCCCTTACGGGCGATTTTCCGCGGAGGTGGCTACCGCCCTCGCCGAGATCGAGAAACAGGGTTCGCGGGTAGAATCCCGTACTCCGGATGCGACTCGACGACCCCGTCAGTACCGATGGCACGGCCGACACTGCCCCGCATCAGGCGTGGACGGGCCCGCGGCACCGCGGGCCAGGTGGTCGAGCGCCTCGAGCCCCGCATCGCGGAGCTCTCCGGTAACGGCCTCACCTGGATTCACGTAGACGAGCCGGGCCCGCTCGAGGCGGCCGTTCTCGCCGAGCGCTTCGG
The DNA here is from genome assembly GCA_036506555.1 of Gaiellaceae bacterium. Lineage (GTDB taxonomy): Bacteria > Actinomycetota > Thermoleophilia > Gaiellales > Gaiellaceae > JAIBJP01. Next base: position 10,397 of record DASXRO010000198.1, on the reverse strand, counting down.
CTTCCACGAGCTGGATATCGAGGACGTCCTCTCCAAGCGCCAGCGGCCGAAGATCGACGAGTACGAGAGCTACCTCTTCGTCGTCCTCCACTTCCCTTTCTACGACAAAAGGGTCCAGCGCCTGAACGCGGCCGAGCTCGACATCTTCATCGGGCCGGACTTCCTCATTACCCTCCCAAATACCGAGCTCTTGCCGGTTACGTACCTCTTCCGCCGCTGCGAAGAGGATCCAGAGCGCCGCGAGGAGCTCTTCTCGAAAGGGTCGGGTTACCTCCTCTACCACGTCCTCGACGACCTCTTCGACTACTGCTTCCCGATCCTCGACAAGATCGGCTGGAAGCTCGACGCGATCGAGGACGACCTCTTCGAAGGCCGCTCCGAGGAGATCGTCCGTGACATCTCGAACGCGAAGCAAGAGATCATCGCGTACCGCAAGATCATCAAGCCCGAACGCGCGACGCTCCGCGTCCTCGAGCGCTACACGCAGCGCTTCCTGCCCGAGGACCTCGAGTTCTATTTCGACGACATCGTCGATGCGAGCGAGCGGATCTGGGACCTGCTCGATAACTACAAGGAGGTCGTGGAGGCCCTCGAGCAGACGAACGAGTCCTTCATCTCACACCGCCAGCAGTACCGGCTCCAGATCCTCACGGTAGTGAGCGTCATCCTCCTTCCGCTCACGCTGATCGCGAGCATCTTCGGGATGAACGTCGACTTCCCCGGGTTCGGGACGCACGAGGCCTTCTGGGTCATCGTCGGCGTCACGCTGTCGCTCGGCCTCAGTCTCCTGGCAATCTTCCGCTGGAGGAAGTGGCTCTGAAGCAGTTATGGGCGCCCTGGCGCCTCGAGTACATCCAGCAGGCGGACGAGGAAGAAGGCTGCGTCTTCTGCAGAGCCCGCGACGGCGACGACGAAAAAGGGCTCGTCGTCCACCGCGGAAAGCTCGCGTTCGTCGTCTTAAACAAGTATCCGTACGCGTCCGGTCATCTGATGGTGGCTCCGAACCGCCACGAGGGCGAGTTCGGCGATCTCGACACCGACGAGGCGCACGAGGTGCACCGGCTCGCCGCCGCCGGCCTTGCCGCGCTCGCCGAGACCATGCGTCCACAGGGCTTCAACCTCGGCTGGAACCTCGGTCGGATCGCGGGCGCCGGCGTCGTCGACCACGTCCACATGCACGTCGTCCCTCGCTGGGCCGGTGACACGAACTTCATGCCCGTCCTCGCCGATGTGAAGGTCTTGCCCGAGGCCCTCGAGGAGACGCGGGCCAGGCTCGCCGAGGCGTGGCCGGCCTGAAGCACCTCGCAGCGCGCTGGCGCTGCTGGTGGCAGCGCCCGCTCGGACACGTCGACGAGCTCATCGAGTACGTCGACTCGCTCAGCGGGCGCTGGGCTGCGCGAACCCGGTGCGCCCGTTGCGGCCGCGAGTCCGGTCTTGCCGTCGGGGACGCACGTCATGGAAACGTCTTCCCGAACAATCCCCTCGCGACGATGCTCTCGCGGCAAGGGGTGAAGCGCTCGGTGCCGCCGGCGGAGAAGTTCGGGTTCGGCCCTCCGCCCGGCCGCCCGGGCGGCATCGAGATGGACGGGCCCAACGGCCAGCGCGTCTACGTGCGGCGTCTCCGGGGTCGCTTCGCCCTCGGACGTGAGCGCGACGTCTACCTCGCGGTCGTCCGGGACCGAGGCTCGCCGGTCGTCGCTCCCGACCTCCGCGTCGCCCTCGCAGGCGTCGTCGGCCACGTCGACCACCGCTGGCTCGACCGCGCGGCGCGCGAGCTCGAGGCCGAGCTGCCCGCGGCCTCGTAGCATTCCCGCGATGGCGCTCGATGCGAAGGTCTTCAAGGCTTACGACGTCCGTGGGATTTATCCGACCGAACTGGACGAGGAAGGGGCTTATGCGATCGGGCGCGCCTACGTCGAGCAGTTCGAGCCCAAGCGGATCGCGGTCGGACGAGACATGAGACTGTCGTCGGAGTCGATGTCGGAGGCCGTCATCCACGGCGCAGCCGACGGCGGAGCCGAGGTGAAGGACGTCGGCATGGTCGGCACGGAGATGCTGTATTTCGCCGTGGGCGAGCTCGGCCTCGACGGAGGCGTCGCCGTGACCGCGTCCCACAATCCCAAGGACTACACCGGACTGAAGATCGTCCGCCGCGGTGCGCTCCCCGTCGGCGGAGACTCAGGCCTGCTCGAGATCCGCGACCGCGCCCTCGGCCTTCTGGGCCATGACCGGGGTCAGACCCAGGCCGTGGCCGAAAAGGTCGACATCTACCCGGCTTTCGTCGAGCGGGTGCTCTCGTTCGTCGACCTCGAGGCGATCAAGCCGCTCAAGGTGGTGATCGACGCTGGGAACGGCATGGCAGGGGCGATGCTGCCGCCCGTCCTCGAGCGCCTTCCGATCGAGGCGGTTCGCTGCTTCTTCGACCCGGACGGGAGCTTTCCCAACCACCCACCGAACCCGCTGCTGCCCGAAAATCAGAAGTTCGTCGTCGCCAAGGTGCTCGAGGAGAAGGCCGACCTCGGCATCGCCTTCGACGGGGACGCGGACCGCTGCTTCTTCGTCGACGAGGCGGGCGAGTTCGTTCCGGGCGACTTCGTCACCGCCCTCTTTGCCGAATCCATGCTCGAGAAGGAGCCCGGCGCCAAGATCATCTACGACGTCCGTGCGAGCTGGGCCGTTCCGGACACGGTGAAACGGGCCGGCGGCATCCCACTCGTCAACCGGGTCGGCCACGCGTTCATCAAACAGCGAATGCGAGAGGAGGACGCTGTCTTCGCGGGCGAGGTATCCGGCCATTACTACTTCCGCGACTTCAGCCAGGCGGACTCCGGCACGATCCCCGCTCTGTTGATGCTCGAGCTGGTCTCGAAGCGCGGAGAGCCGCTCTCGGAGATCCTTCGTCCGCTCCGCGAGCGCTACTTCCTCACCGGCGAGATCAACACGCCGGTCGAAGACGTCGCGCTCAAGCTCCAGGAGCTGAAGGAACATTTCGCATCGCAGGGAGAGATCTCGCACCTCGACGGGATATCCATCACCGCCTCTGACTGGCACATGAACGTGCGCCCGTCGAACACGGAGCCGCTCCTCCGCTTAAACCTCGAGGCGCTCGACCGCGAGCTCATGGAGCGCAAGCGGGACGAGGCCCTGGCCGTTATTCGCGGCTAGGACCTCGTCCCATCCTTCCGCAGTCCTACCTCAACTTCGTGAAGAAGATGTCGGAGCCGATCCGCCCGTCAGCCTGCGGCAGGAGCGTTGCCCCGAAGAAGGGCAGGAACTTCGTCCCGCTGACGCCGAGCCCCTGGTAGTCCCCCAGGAAGAAGCCGCCCGCGTTCGCGGCCGCCGCGTGGTCGAAGTCCGGCGAGGCGCGCCGGCTCGGCGCGAACGTCTGCCCGCCGTCGGTCGAGAGGGCGAGCCACTCGGTCGTGGTGTACGTCCCGTCCCTCGCCGAGGCGTCGTCGCGCAGGTCGTAGTAGAGGACGCCGACGCGGCCGTTGGAGTCCACCTTGACCCTCGGCGTGAATGCCCCCTGCGCTCCCACAGGGGTGTCGTTGACCTTGACCGGGGCCGTCCAGGTGCGGCCCTGGTCCGTCGACGACGTGAGGAGGATGTCGTCGCGCTTGCCGCCCGAGAAGCGCGAGTCCTCCCAGACGGCGTACAACTTCCCATTGCGCCGGTCGACCGAGGCGTTGGGAACGCCGTCGCCAACGCGGAGGCCCGGAATGCCCACCGGCTTCTGGTCGAACGGGAAGGCCACCGGACCCCACGACACGCCCCCGTTTGCAGAGCGCGTGACGAAGAACTTGCCGCTGTTCTTGTTGAACGACTGGTTCTGGTAGTAGGTGCCGACGAGAACGACCGTGCCGTCGGGCTCCACGACCGGGAGGTTCGTGAGCGTCTGCTCGTTGTTCCCAGTCGGCGCCGCCGTCACCGTTGTGTACGCGAAGCCGTCCCTGGAGTACGCGACGAGGCCGTCGCCCGTGTATGCGTAGCCGGGGCCTTTGCTCGCCAGCCGGTCCCAGCCCACGTACACGCTGCCGTAGAACGGGCTCGCGGGGAAGTCGTCGACGGCGAGCGAGTTGCGGTCGTTGAAGAAGGCGAAGTCGTCTTCCGTCTTGAGGGCGATCGGCGCGCCCCAACTCAGGCCACCGTCCGTGGAGACGTGGACGAAGATGCCGCTCGCCGGGCTCGTGTCGTCGAAGGCGAGGTCGGTTGCATAGACCCGGTTGTCAGGCCCGAACTCGACCCACGGGTCCGTCGCCCGCTCGTAGGGCCCGCCGTAGTGCCTGGTCAGGCCGGGCGCCGGGATGTTCGTCCAGGTCTGCCCGCCGTCCGTCGACGTCGCGAACGTGACGTTGCGCGCGCCCCCGGTTGACCATCTGTCCTCCTGGAAGAAGCCGACGAGGTTGAGGGAGTTCGCGGGGTTGACGTCGAGCCACGGCTCGGTCTCGGAGTTGATGAAGGCACGCCCGCTCTGGTTCAGCTCCCACGGAGCGAGCGTGTCGGGCAGCCCGCTGTCGTCGGACGCGCGAATCAGCCCTCCGAGAGCCGTAGCGGCCGTGAGGTCGGCCGTTCTCGCTCCATCCACGCCGGACACGCCGGCCGAGAAGATGGCTCCGCCGTAGTGGCGGCCTCCAGGATTGCGGGCCGCCGCCCCCTGAGCGAGCGTGGCGATGCAAGCCGTCGCGAACACAAAGACGACAAGCAATCGGTTCACGATTCCTCCCCTCTCCCCCTGTTCGGTTGTGACCGAGCCTGCCGCCAAAAGTTAGGGGCGGGGCCGAAGCCCCGCCCCTAACCCTCGACTCTTTACTGCAGCAGGTAGCTGATCGCCCGGCCCATGATCGCGTTCCGCGAGCCTGGCGTGGAAACACCCTCGAGACCGAACCCGAAATAGACGGTGCGGTATTGAGCGTCCGTCGGGGCACTCGTCACCGCCGAGGCCTCCGGGAAGCCCTCTGCGGTGATGCGCTCAAAGTTGTTCGGGTTCGGCGGGCTGCCCGGGGCGGGGCCCGTCACTGCCCAACCGTCCATCACGTCACCGTCGTCTTCGAACGACGTCGTGCCCGCGCCGGTCGAGAGAGCGATGTCGTCCAGGAAGACTCCGAGCCCCTGCACTGCCCAGTCACTCACGTACGAGATGTGCAGCTCGACCGATTCGCCGGCGAACGGGGCGAGGTTCACTCGCCACTGCTCCCATCCCCCGGATGTGCCGGAGGCCGCGTTCCACGAACCGGTCGTCCCGACCGAGGTGCACGTTCCGTCGCCGTTGTCGGTCTGGTAGTGCGCCAGGAACGGATGGAGCTCGTGCCAGCCCTCACCACAGCTCTCGCCTGTCGACGATCCCGTGTGCCCATTCAGATCCGGGAGCGTCGTCCAGTTGTCCTGGCCCACCGTGTGCGCCTCCACGAAGACGAAATCCCAATCCGGCTCGGTATCGCGCGAGACCCAGAACGACATCTCCCCGCCACCGGCGGGCACGTTCACCGTCCGGGTAACGCGCTTGTAGGAGACGTCGCCGATCCGCGAGTGTAGGTAGTAAGTGCCCGTATGCGGCTCAAACGGGCCGCCAACCTTGGTCCAGCGAGCCGACCGCCAGCTCCTGAACTGCGGGTACTGGTTTGCCGGCAGGAAGACGCTCGTCGGCAGGAACGACGCGCTGTGATCCTGGTTGTTGGCGCTCGGTGAGCCAAACGACCAGCTCAGGAACTTGAAGGGCGTGTCCGCCCCCTGGGCGCCGAAGAGCGTTCCCTTGGGCGTAGTGCCCGCATCGTCCGCGTAGATGTACGCCCCCAGGTAGTACTGGAGGAAGTCGTCGTAGAGCGGCCGGCAGGTCTCGTGACCGACCCCGAAGTCGAAGACTACGTTTGGGTTGCACGGCCGGTTGAGCAGCGGGTCGAACTCATATCCGAACGCGAAGCCGAAGCCGGCGTACTTCCCCGTGTAGAGCAGGCGGCCGCCCTCGTTGAGGTAGGAGCGGACGTTCAGCATGACATCCTGTGCGAGGCGAGACGAGGTGCCCGGCACCATGCCCGGCTCGCGGGTGAGGACGTCGTCGCCCGTGTACCAGACCACGGCGTCGTAGTGCGAGAGGACCCCGAGTTCGTCGGGCGCGGTGCGCCCGCGGGCATCCACGTCGTAGACGTCGGGAGTGATTCCATTCGCGGCGAGCGCGTCCACGTAGTACTGGAGGTACGCGGGCCGCGGGTTCGACTTGTAGACCGGCGAGATACCCGTGTAGTCCTCGTTCGCGAGCACGAGCACCGCCCGGTTGGTGTCGGAGACGAGCGTGTAGGTGAACGATTCGCTCGCCGCGGCGCCGTCCGCGTCCTTGAACCACACCTTGACGTTGTCGCCCGGCTGAGCCCCCGTGACGGTGCCCTGGACGATGTGGTAGTAGACGCCTCGAACCTCGCCGAAACGGTCGCCTCCCGCCCATTCGGAGGTCGTCGTCGTCTGCACCGCGCCGCCGTTGACCTGGTACTTCAACGACACGTCGCCGAGGTTGCGCCGCGCCAGCACGCGCACGGGCTGTGGGTCGCCGTACGAGTACTGGAAGCGGAAGTCGGTCAGCGGCATGTTGCTCATCTGTGGATCCAGTTGATCCTGGTGTGTGTAGAAAGGCGCCAGCGTGACGCCGAGATTCGACACAGGGTTCGTCAGGTCCGTCACCGAGCGGGCGATGTTCACCGCGTGAGGCCGGATGCGTTCGAACTCCTGTTGGATGAGGCTCTCGTCATCGGGAAATACGAATCCGCATCCATCGCAGCCCTCGGAGAGCTCCGGCGTGACGGCCAGGGTCTTATCCGCCGCGTAGGCGTAATCCGTCGTCTCGCCGTTAGTGATGTAGAGCTCGTCCGACGATAGACCGACGTCGAAGCCCGGAATGGCGGGATCGTCATCGGTGCCGCTCGTGGCGACGAAGATCGGGTTATCGGGGCTAGGCGTCGACTCCTGCCACCCGAACGGCAAGAGGAGCTGCTGCGCCGCCGAATGGTAGTTGACCATGTACTTGAAGTTGATCCGGTCGAGGAGCCCCTTCATCGCCTGCGTCTCCGGCTCCGACACGGGTGCGGTTCCGCGGTAGGTCTCGTCCGACTGAAGCGTCGCCGAGCCCTCGTTGTCCCAGTTCCAGTGCTCGGGCCAGTTGCGGTTCGGGTCGACGCCGTCGCCGACGGTGATCTGGCCGTCACTGTTGTTGTCGCGCAGGTTCTTGCGCCAGAGCCGTTCGCTGTCGAACGTGAACTGGTAGCCGTCCGGGTTGGAGACGAGCACGAACCAGAGCTCGCGGGTGTTCACGAGGTTCGTGACGTCCGCGTTCGTCCCGTAGTTGTCGACGAAGTAGTGAAGAAGCCGGCGATTGACCTCGACGCTGATCCACTCGCGCGCGTGCTGCATCGAGATGTAGAGCGCCGCGGGACGCGTGCCGTCGGCCACCGTCCGCGCATTCCTCGTTACCTTGAGCGCGACAATCTCGCGTCCTTGCAACGAATGCCCGATCACTTCGAGTTTCGTCGTGAGGGCGTTGTGCTGCGCAATGTCGTAGAGCTCGTCCCGGATGCCCCCGGCCTCGTCCCACGATCGCCAGACGTCGAAGCCGTACGCGGACTGCTGGGCCGCGAACTGCTGAATCGTGAGGCCGTTCTTGAGGTGTTTGATCTGCAGGTCCACGCCCTGCCCGCCCAGACGGGTCCGCTCGGTGTCCGAAAGCACCAGATCGAGCTGGACGCCTGCCGCCGTCTGCCGCTCGGCGACGATGTCGTAGCCGGCGCGAGCGATCTCGCGCGCCTGGGCGCGGTCGATCTTCGCCGTGTAGACCTCGTACATGTGCTTGGCGCCTGCACCCGGAGCCGCACCGCTCAGCGTGAGCACGGCTACCAAGGTGGAGGCCAAGATGGTCCAGCGCCTCATCGTCTCACTCCCCAGTCGTTGTCCCCGCCAACAGTGAGTGAGCAGAGTTACAAAGACTTGGCAAAAGCGCAACCGGATCGCTGTCTACGATGGCGGCCGTGAATCTCGGGCGCCCAACCGACCGTAAGCCTCCGTTCAAGTTCTCCGCGCTGACGCGCGTCGGCTTCTCGGACACCGATGCGCAGGGAATCGTCTACTACGGCCGCTACCTGCCCTATTTCGACGACGCCCGCGTCGAGTACCACCGGCATCTGGGCCTCCTCGGTTTCGACCACGGCGAGTCCGAGTTCGTCATGCGGGCCTCGAACGTGCTCTACGAGGCCCCGGCCCGCTTCGACGACCTCCTGGAGGTCTTCGTGCGGACGAAGCGCATCGGCCGCTCGAGCATGACGAACGAATACGCCGCCTACCGGGTCGACGACGACATCCTCATGTGCACGGCCGACCAGACCATGGTGCTCGTCGAGCTCGCCGAGCGACGTCCGACGCCCGTCCCGCAGACGTACAAGCGGGTCGTCGCCGGGTTCGAGGGTGTCGATCTCGACCTCGCGGTCGCCCGGTGAGCGATTACAGCGGCGCCCTCGAGGCGGTCGACCGCATCCTGAACCGCGAAAGCGAGGCCGACGAGGTCTTGCGGAAGACCGTCGAGGTGCTTCACGACCGCTTCGAGCACTACTCGTGGGTCGGGATCTATCTCGTCGAAGGGGATGATCTCGTCCTCGGACCGTGGAAGGGCCCACAGGCGACCGAGCACGTTCGCATCCCGATCGGGCAAGGGATCTGCGGCGCGGCCGCGGCAAGCGGCCGCACAGAGGTCGTCGACGATGTCGGCACCGACGAGCGCTACCTGGCCTGCTTCCCTTCGACGAAGAGCGAGATCGTCGTCCCGATTACCTACGAGGGCCGGATCGTGGGCGAGATCGACATCGACTCCGACCGCCCTGGCGCCTTCGGCGCGGAGGACCGCGTCTTCCTCGAGCGCGTCGCCCTCCTCATCTCAGCGCATAGCCTGGTCGGCTGGGACACGCGGGGGGTCGCTTGGAAGGATCTCTAAACCGGATCGCGCTCATCGCCACGGCTCACTGCCTGACCGGCTGCGCGGTCGGCGAGGTGCTGGGGATGGTGATCGCAAGCGCGCTGGGCTGGGGCGACGTCGCATCGATCGCGCTGGCCGTGGCCCTCGCCTTTCCCCTCGGCTACTCCTTGACCCTCTGGTCGCTCCTCCGCTCGGGGCTCGGGTTGAAGCCCACTCTCGAAACCGCCTTCGCGGCGGACACTGTCTCCATCACCGTCATGGAGAGCGTCGACAACACGTTCGTCGCGCTCGTCCCCGGCGCGCTAGCCGCAGGCCTGGCCGACGGCCTCTTCTGGTGGAGCCTCGCGCTCAGCCTCGTCCTCGCGTTCCTGGCGGCATTTCCGGTGAACCGCTGGCTGATCGCGCGCGGCCGCGGTCACGCGGTCGTACACGCCCACCACTGACTTCTAGGTGTAGTTCCTAGGCGGTGTCCCCGAGAGCGTCGAGCAGGACCCGCTCGGCCTCGTGGACGGGATCTCCGTCCGGCGGCACCGCGACCGCGTTCCGACCGCTGAACTTCGCACGGTAGGCGGCGCGGTCGGCGAGAGCAAGGAGCTCTTCGGAGGTGGCGGCGCCGCCCCTGTAGGCGGCGACCCCGACCGAGACGGTCACCCGCGGCGCGACCTTGCTCGCCTCCACGAGCGAGCGGACCCGCTCGGCGACGACGAGCGCGCCCTCGAGCTCGGTCTCCGGGAGCAGGACGCAGAACTCGTCCCCGCCGAAGCGCGCGGCGACGTCGTACTCGCGGGTCGCGCGCACGAGTGAGGCGGCCACCGACTTGAGCGCCCCGTCGCCCGCAACGTGGCCGTGGGCCGTGTTCACATCCCTCAGGTGGTCGACGTCAACCATGAGAAGGGCGAGCGGACGGTCGAACCGCCGTGCTCGTTCGAGCTCCTGCGACATCACGCTCGTGAAATGGCGCATGTTGTAGAGGCCCGTCTTCGGCTCCACGCGCGTCGCCTCGATCAGCCCCGGGATGGCGAGCGATCGGTAGGCGAGCGCCAGGGGGAAAAGCGTGAGAGCGACGAGCACCTGGTTGACGTCCCAGAGAACGGCTGCAACCGCTCCGAGCGAGATCAGGCCGGCGTCGATGAGCACACAGTCGAGGCGCACCGTGTCGGCGATGCGCACGCCGCGCGCAAGCCGAAGCATCGTTGCGAGCACGCCGTACTGGACGACCACGAAAGCCGCGATACCGACGAGCGCTGCCAACGCCCACTCCCGGTCGGTCGGCCCCCGGAGTGCGTCGAAGCAAACCCGCGCAACGAATGCAGGGCCGACGAAGTTCGCGGCGTTGAAGACGACGATGTACCAGCGCGGCCGCGAGCGCACCCACTCCGGGATGAAGGCGACCGCGATCGCGACTGCCGCGAGCGTGGGCGGCAGGATCAAGACCGCAGCGAAGATGGGCGCG
>DASXRO010000197.1:0-26302 GCA_036506555.1 Gaiellaceae bacterium | reverse complement strand
CTCGGCGACATCTTCCTGCTCAAGTACGGCCCCCAGGAGGCGGAGCAGCACGAGGGCGTCGCGTTCTTCGGCCGAGCCGGCCAGGCGGTCCTGAAGTCGCTCCAGCGGCTGCACGTCGACCCGACCGCCATCTACGGGACGAACTGCCTGAAGTTCGCCGGCGCAGACGAGGAGCAGGCGCGGACCTGGCTCGCGCGCGAGATCCACATCGTGCAGCCGAAGCTCATCGTGGTCATGGGTCAAGATGCGCTTGCGTGCCTGAACGCAGTCCGCTTCCCCCTGGCCGCCGATGTGACGAGCGAACCGGGGACGATCCAACGCTTCACGCCCACGATCGAGGCGCTCGTCTGCCCGGACGTGGACGCTTCGCTCGACGAGACTCCGGCGAAGCGGGCCTTCTGGGAGGCCTTCAAGGCGATCGGGCCCTGGTGGTCCGAGTTGCCGCCGTATTAGTTCTCCTAGCGGTCCTCGGCTTCTACTACGGCGTCCACGAGGATCTGCCCTCCCTCTCGCAGTGGGGCAACGTCACCTTCCTCGCGCTCGGCCTCATGCCGGCGACACTGCTCCTCGTGTGGCTCGCGCTGCCCCTGCGCGAGCAGGCGCCGCCGAGGCTCGCGGTCGGCGCGCTCTCTCTCGTCGTTCTGGCCGTCGTCCTCGAGCTGGCCGGCCTCGACGTCGCCGCCAACTTCGTCAAGTTCGCCGCCGTCGCCTCCGCAGCGTGGTGGTTCCTCGGCTTCTTCGAGGCCCTTTCATGGGTGCTTCTCGTCGCCGTGCTCATCATCCCCGTCGACAGCTTCTCGGTCGCCCGAGGCCCGACGAAGGAGATCGTCGAGAATCAACCGCAGGTCTTCGACGCGCTCAGCATCGCCTTCCCGCTTCCCGGCGAGCACTCGTCCGCGCAGCTCGGACTCCCGGACATCCTCTTCTTCTCGCTGTTTCTCGCGGCAGCAGCCCGTTTCGGCTTGCGCGTCGGCTGGACGGCGCTCCTCATGGCCCTCTCGTTCGGGGCGACGCTCGCCCTCGCAGTCGGCTTCGACGTCGCCGGGCTGCCCGCACTGCCGCTGCTCTCGGCCGCGTTCATCGTCGTGAACGCAGATCTGATCTGGCGGGCCTACCGCAGGGGCTCGCTCGCGACTCGCTCGAAGTAGGCGGTCGCTTCTTCGGCCGACTCCGGCGCAAGCACGTACTCGTCGGCGAACTCGTCGGCGCCGGGTGCTCCGGTCGCCCGGATGGCGGCTGCGGCTGCTTCGGCGTCGTAGCGCGAGCGGCGGAGCTCGACCTCGGGCCCGAGCAGCGCCCAGCAGGCGATCCCCGCCACGCCCTCGTACGGCATGCCCACGCTGCCGGCGTTGACGATGCGGGTCTCCCCGACGAGCCGGTCGAACTGGACGTGGGTGTGCCCGCAGACGACGACCTGCTCCTGAACCCCGTCGAGCATGGGGTCGAGCCGCTTGGGCGGGGTGATCGCCGTGAGGATCTCCTCGTCACTTCGAGGCGAGCCGTGGCAGAAAAGGGTCGGACCGAGACCGTCGACGTCGAGCGACAGGGGGTGCGGCAGCCCGCCGAGGAACGCGAGCTGCTCGTCGTCGAGCTGCTCGTGCGCCCAGCGTGCTCGTGCGTTCCACACGTCCTCGCCGAACTCGGGCGGATGGACGACGTGCCGCTCGGTGTTGCCGCGGATGAGGGTCGCGCTTCGCTCTCGCAAGAGCTCCAGGCACTCGGCCGGCATCGGCCCGAGCACGACATCGCCGCCTGCGAGGATCAGATCGGCTTCGACATCCGCCAGCACGGCCTCGAGCGCGGGCAGGTTCCCGTGCACGTCGTAGAGGGCCGCAACACGCATCAGCGGACGAAGAGCGCGACGGACTCGACGTGGGGAGTGTGCGGGAACATGTCCACCGGCCGGACTCGCTCGAGCGTGTAGCCGAACTCCTCGACGAGCGCTTTCGCGTTGCCGGCGAGCGTGGCCGGGTTGCAGGAGACGTAGACGAGCCGCGGTGCCCCGAGCGCCGCTACTCGGCCGAGCGCCTTGCCCGCGAGCCCGGCCCGGGGCGGGTCGATGACGACGACGTCCGGCGGGCCGGCGCGCTCGCGCAGTTCCTCGATGTCTGCAGCAACCTCTCCCGCGAAGAACGCGGCGTTCGTGATCCCGTTCAGCTGCGCGTTCTCGACCGCGCAGGCGACGGATTCCTCCGAGGCCTCGATGCCCCACACGGTGAGCGCGTCCTTCGCCAGCGAAAGTCCGATCGTGCCCGTGCCGCAGTAGAGGTCGTACACGGTCTCCTCGCCCGTGAGCCCGGCGTACTCGATCGCCAGCCGGTAGAGCGTCTCGGCCATCGCCGTGTTCGTCTGCAGGAAGGCATTCGGGCGCACGCGAAAGCGGAGACCGAGGATCTGCTCCTCGATCGCCTCCTCGCCCCAGAGGAGCTTCGTGGGGAGGTTGGTGACCTCCGCCGGCGAGTCGTTCACGGCCCACTGCACGGAGCGGACCTCGGGAAAGCGGCGCAGGGCCTCGACGAAGCTCTCCTCGTGCAGGCCTCCGGGCGCGGTGACGAGGACGACCAGCGCCTGGCCCGTGTTGCGGCCCTCCCGGACGACGAGGTGGCGCAGATAGCCCTCCTGCGTCTCCTGGTCGAACGCGGTCAGCCCTTGGTCGTTCGCCCAGGCGCGCACGCCGTTGCGAATGGCATTCCCGAGGTCGGTCGTGAGCCAGCAGCGCTCGATGTCGAGCACCTCGTCCCAGCGCCCTGCCTTGTGGAAGCCGAGCCCGACGCCGGCCGCCGTCGCCGTGAACGAGTACTCCAGCTTGTTGCGGTAGTGGAAGAGCGACTCCGCCGGGACGGCGGGCTCGAGCTCGAAGCCCGTGACCTTGCCGATGCGGGCGAGCGCGTCCGCGACCTGGGACGCCTTTGCCTCCAGCTGCGCCCCGTACGCGAGATCCTGGAACCGACACCCCCCGCAGGCCGGGAAGTGGGCGCAGGGCGCCTCGACACGCGGCGCACCCTCCTCCACGACCTCGACCGCTGTCGCCTCCGCGTGGGTTCGCTTCACCTTCGTCACGCGGGCGCGGACGGTGTCCCCGGGGAGGCCACGCCGAACGAACACGACGAAGCCGTTCAGGCGCGCGACGCCGTTGCCGCCATAGGCGAGCGAGTCGATCTTGAGCTCGAGCTCCTGATCCTTCCGAACGGGTGCCGCCATCTCTACCGCAGGGTAGAGACGTACACCTTGCGGCTGCGGGGGCCGTCGAACTCGCAGAAGAAGATGCCCTGGTAACGACCGAGAGCGAGATCGCCCTCTTCGACGGGAACGAGCACCTGCGGGCTGACGAGCGAGGCCCGGACGTGGGCGGGCGCGTTGGGCCCGTCGGCATCGTCGTGCCGCCAGCGCCAATCGTTCCCGACGATGCGCTCGAACGCCTCCTCGAAGTCCTCGACGAGCTCGGGGTCGATCTTCTCGTTGATGGTCACCCCCGCCGTCGTGTGCGGGACGTAGACGAGGGCCGCAGAAGCATCGCCGTTGCCGCCGAGGGCCTCTCGCACCTGCTCCGTGATGTTGAGCAGCTGCGTCTTGCGCTCGGTCTGAAGCTCTATCTCCCGCACCGGGCACTATCCTACGGGACACATGGCCACCGTCCCGGCAGCCCTGGACGCCTACCGGGAGGAGGCCGACAGGTTCATCGCGGCCCTGGATCAGGAGTACTACCTCCACTTCGCCGGGCTGAAGGAAGAGTTCGAGCTCTCGCCGATTTACGAGCGTTACTCGGATCTCGCGACGCTCGCCGCCTGCCGACAGCTCGGCGAGGCGGCGGAGCTCGGCGGCCGGGGCCCGACCGAGCTCTGGCGCTTCGCCTGCGAGGGATACATGGGCGACCTCACTCGCTCCGCGGCCGAGGAGATCGCGCGCCTCGAGGCCTCGCTGAGCGTCGATGTGGACGGTGAGCAGATCGGCTTTCGCCTTCTTCGCCCCGCGATCGCGAACGAGCCCGACCGCGCGCGCCGGGAGCGCCTCGACCGAGCGCGCACCGAGCTCACGGACCGTGAGCTGAACCCGCATCACGACCGCATTGCCGAGGCGCGCCGCGACGCCGCCCGGACGCTCGGCGCGGACACGTATCTCGACCTCTATACGCGGTTCGGCTTTCCGCTCGAGGGGCTCGGCGAGCAGTGCGAGCGCCTGCTCGCCGAAACCGAGGATCTCTACGTCAGCGCCTTCGACCGCCTCTTCCGCCGGCGTGTCGGCGTCCCCCTGGAGGAGGCGAAACGGTGGGATCTGCCGCGGCTCTTCCGGGCTCCAGAATGGGATCCGGGGTTTCCTGCCGCGGGGATGGTCCCCGCGCTGGAGGCAATGCTCGCGGGCCTCGGCATCGACCTGCGCCGCCAGGAGAACGTCCACCTCGACATCGAGCCCCGCCCGACGAAGACGCCGCGGGCATTCTGCGCGCCGATCGAGGTGCCGGGCCGCGTCATGCTCGTCATCCAACCGATGGGCGGGCCGGACGACTGGCACGCGCTCTTCCACGAGGCCGGCCATACCGAGCACTACGCGCACACGTCCGCGGACCTTCCGGTCGAGGCGCGCCGCCTGGGCGACAACGCCGTCACCGAGGGCTGGGCGATGCTCCTGGAGCTGGTCGTCAACGACCCGGCCTGGCTCGAGCGGCGCCTCGACTTTGCGCACCCGGGGGAGTTCGCGGCCGAGGCCGCCACCGGTCTCCTCTACTTCGTCCGGCGCTACTCGGCCAAGCTGCTCTACGAGCTCGAGCTGCACGCCGGCGCCGAGCTCGAGGCGATGCGGGCCCGTTACGTCGAGCGGATGGAGGACGCGCTCAAGATCGAGGCCTCGGAGACGGACTACCTCGCTGACGTCGATGCAGGCTTCTACTCCTCGAGCTATCTCCGCGCGTGGGCGTTCGAGTCGCTCCTCCGCGGCTTCCTCCTCGAGGAGTTCGGTCGCACGTGGTTCACGCGTCCCGAGGCAGGCTCGCTCCTGCGCGAGCTCTGGAGCGAAGGGCAGCGCCTCACGGCCGACGAGCTCATCGACGAGGTCGTTGGCGCCGAGCTCGACCTGGACGTTGTGGCCGAGCGCATCGGGGAATCGGTGACGCAGTGAGGCGCGTCGTCATCGCCGGGGCAGCCGGGCGGGACTTCCACAACTTCAACGTCGCCTTTCGCGGCCGCGACGACGTCCGCGTCGTCGCCTTCACGGCCACGCAGATCCCCGACATCGACGACCGCGTCTACCCACCGCAGCTCGCCGGCCGCGGGTACCCGAACGGGATCCCGATCGTTCCCGAGGAGGAGCTCGCCGACCTGGTGCGCCGGGAGGAGATCGACGAGGTCGTCTTCGCCTATTCCGACGTCACGCACGAGCACGTGATGCACGTCGGCTCGACGGCGTTGGCCGCCGGGGCCGACTACGTCCTCCTCGGGCCGCGCTCGACGGAGCTGCAGTCCCGCAAGCCCGTCGTCGCAGTCTGCGCCGTTCGCACGGGCTCCGGCAAGAGCCAGACAACAAGGCACGTGGCGGCCATTCTCCGCGGGGCGGGGAAGCGAGTCGCCGTCCTTCGCCACCCGATGCCGTACGGCGACCTGACCAAGCAGGCGGTCCAGCGCTTCGAGCGCTACGAGGATCTCGACGCCGCCGACGCCACCATCGAAGAGCGCGAGGAATACGAGCCGCACCTGGCGGAAGGCAACATCGTCTTCGCCGGCATCGACTACGGCGCCATCCTCGAACGGGCCGAGCAGGAGGCCGACGTCATCGTGTGGGACGGCGGCAACAACGACACGCCGTTCATCCATCCCAACCTGCACATCGTTGTCGTCGACCCGCACCGCCCCGGGCACGAGCTTCGCTACCACCCGGGCGAGCAGAACCTGCGCATGGCCGACGTCTGCGTCGTGAACAAGACGGACACCGCCCCGCCGGGCGGGGTCGAGGCCGTCATCGACTCGATCAGGCGCGTGAATCCTGCGGCGCGCATCGTGCGCGCCGCCTCGCCCTTCCTGGTCGAGGAAGACACGCACGAGATCGCGGGCAAGCGCGTGCTCGCCATCGAGGACGGGCCCACGCTCACGCACGGCGAGATGAGCTACGGCGCCGCCGTCCTCGCAGCGAAGCAAAACGGCGCTGCGAAGCTCGTCGACCCGCGTCCGTTCGCGGTGGGCTCCATCAAGGAGACGTTCGCCAAGTACCCGCACTTGACCGAGCTCCTGCCCGCGATGGGCTACGGGCGCAAGCAGATGGAGGAGCTGCGGGAGACGATCGCGCGCTCGGACGCCGACCTCGTCCTCATCGGCACGCCCATCGACCTGCGACGCGTGATCGAGCTCGACAAGCCGGCTCTCCGCGTCACGTATCGCTTGCAGGAGATCGGCGAGCCGACGCTCGCGGAGCTCCTCGCCGAGCGCGGCATCATCGATTCGGTCCAGGCTCCGGCTTAACATCGGCTCGTGCTGACCGTCATCGCGCTGGGCGGCAACGCGCTCATGCAGCCGGGTGAGCGCGGGACTGCGGCCGAGCAGCGCGCCAATCTCGCCTCGACCTTCCGCGCGATCGCGTCGCTCCTGCGCGGCGATCCGTTCGTGATCACCCATGGCAACGGGCCGCAGGTGGGGAACGAGCTCCTGCGGCAGGAGCTCGCGAGCGAGGAGGCGCCGCCGCTCCCGCTCTACATCGCCGTCGCGCAGACCCAGGCGGAGATCGGCGCCCTCATCGCGGCCGAGCTCGAGCCGGTCTCGGGCAAGCCGGTCGCGGTCGTCATGACGCGGGTCGAGGTGGACGAGTCCGATCCGGCCTTCGAGAACCCGACCAAGCCGGTCGGCCCCTTCTACGACGCGACGCGCGCCCATGCGCTCGAGCAGGAGCGCGGCTGGGCTGTGGCGGAGGACGCCGGGCGCGGCTGGCGACGCGTCGTTCCCTCGCCCCGCCCGCTCGCGGTGCTGGAGCTCGACGCCATCCACACGCTCCTCGAGCGCGGGGTCGTCGTCGTCGCGGCCGGCGGCGGCGGAGTCCCCGTCGTCGCGCGGGACGGCCGCCACGACGGCGTGGACGCCGTCATCGACAAGGACCACGCCTCAGCCTTGCTTGCGTCGCGCCTCGGAGCCGACCGCCTGGTCATCCTCACCCAGGTCGCGGCGGTCTACGAGGGCTTCGGCACGGAGGAGCGCCGCGCGCTCGCCGAGCTTCGTCCCGGCCGAGACGAAGGCATCATCGCCGGGCTCGCGGCCGGGAGCATGCGCCCCAAGGTCGAGGCGGCCTTTCGCTTCGTCGCCGAGACGGGCGGCGAGGCGCTGATCACGAGCGCCGAGGCCTTTGAACGCGGAGAGGCCGGGACTCGAATCGCCCCGGCCTCGAGTGGGTGAGCCGATCGGTGCGTGAGCCGATCGCTACTTACGGGACGAGCGTCCCTCGATCGCGCCCGGCGTACCGATCTTGATGCGTTTCGGCTTCTGCTCCTCCGGCTTCGGGACGCGGATCTCGAGGACACCGTCCCGGTAATCTGCCTTGATGTCGCTCTCCTTGACGCCGGTGGGAAGCGTCACGCTGCGGGCGAACTGCCCGTAGCGGCGCTCGTAGCGGTAAAAGCGGTCTCCGGAGTGCTCCTCCTTGCGCTCCCGCTCACCGGAGATCGTGAGCACGTTGTCCTCGAGCTCGACCGCGATCTTGTCCTCCGGAACGCCCGGCAGGTCGAACGAGAGCACGAGCTCCTTGTCGGTCTCCCAGACGTCGACGGCCGGCAGCCACGTCGAGCTCTGGCCGTTGCCCGCCGTCGTCGCGAGGCCGCCGAGCTGGTTCATCCAGCGGCCCATCTCGTTCTGGAGGGCGGCGAGCTCACGGAACGGCTCCCAACGGACGAGTGCCATAATCGCAACCCCCTTTCGGATTTATAGTCAAGGTTAGGATAAAACCTAAGTCTTTTATTGTCAAGTAACGAGGAACGCTAGGATCTGCCCGTGGTTTCCGTCCAGCTGAAGGGCCGCGACTTCCTCCGCGTCCGCGACTGGGAGGCCGACGAGCTCCTCGTCGTCCTCGACCTCGCCGAGCGCCTCAAGGCCCGCCAGCGCGAGCGCGTCGAGCACCGCCTCCTCGAGGGTCGGACGCTCGGGATGATCTTCCAGAAGCCTTCGACCCGGACGCGCGTCTCATTCGAGGTCGGGATCGCCCAGCTCGGCGGCACCGGGCTCTACCTCGCGGCCGGCGACCTGCAGCTGGGGCGCGGCGAGACGATCAAGGACACGGCGCGTGTTCTCTCTGGCTACCTCGACGCGATCATGATTCGCACGTTCGCGCAGTCCGACGTCGACGAGCTGGCCGAGTACGCCGATGTGCCGGTCATCAACGGCCTCACCGACGAGTTCCATCCCTGCCAGGCGCTCGCCGACATGATGACCATCCGCGAGCGCTTCGATGGGTTCGACGGAGTGCGCGTGACGTACCTCGGCGACGGCAACAACGTCTGCCACTCGCTCATGGTCGCCTGCGCGAAGCTGGGGATGGACTTCACGGCCGCGACGCCGGAGGGCTACGAGCCGAGCGACGAGGTGGTCGGGTGGGCCCGTGAGGCGGCCGAGGCCTCGGGCGGGTCAGTCGAACTTCGACACGACGCCCGCGGCGGCTCGGAGGGCGCGGACGTCCTCTACACGGACGTCTGGACGAGCATGGGGCAGGACGAGGAGCGGGCGCAGCGCGTGCTCGACCTGGCCGGCTACCGGATCGACGACGAGCTCCTCGGGCTGGCGAGCGAGCGCGCCATCGTGCTCCACTGCCTGCCCGCGCACTACGGCGAGGAGATCACGGAGGAGATCCTCTACGGCCCTCGCTCGGCCGTCTGGGACCAGGCCGAGAACCGCCTGCACGCCCAGAAGGGGCTCATGGCGACGATCATCCGCTAAGGATTCCCAGGCGTGCTGCCCCTGAGGGACAACGTGCCGACGCGACGGTTCGCCGTCGTCACCGTCGCCATCATCGTCGCCAACTTCGCAGTCTGGATCTTCTGGGAGAAGGCGGGCGGCGAGCCGGCGTTCCGGAACTCCCTCGCGGATGGGGCGTTCTTCCCGTGCGAGGCGAACAGCTCGTGCAACGGGCCGGGCTGGCCCTGGCCCGTGAACGTCTTCACCTCGATGTTCATGCACGCGAGCTGGGAGCACATCCTCGGGAACATGCTCTTCCTCTGGATCTTCGGCAACAACGTCGAGGACACCTTCGGGCGGATCCGGTTCCTCGTCTTCTACCTCGCGGGGGGCGTGGCCGCGACCGCGGTGCAGGCGTTCGTGACGCTCGGCTACGGGACCCCGCGTGACGCGGTCGTGCCGAACCTCGGAGCGAGCGGGGCCATCGCCGCCGTGCTCGGCGCGTACCTCGTCCTCATCCCGCGGGGGCGCGTGCTCACGTTCGTCCTGCCGTTCTTCTTCCTCGAGCTCCCGGCGATGGTCTTCCTGGGCATCTGGTTCATCTTCCAGCTCGTGGCCGGCGGCTACGCGTTCGTCCAGCCGCAGTCAGGCGGAGGCGTCGCGTTCTTCGCGCACCTGGGCGGTTTCGCCTTCGGCGTTCTCGCCGTCAAGCTCTTCGCCACGGGGCGGCCGCGGCCGCTCAACCCCGCGTATTGACGTTCGAAGAGCACGTTCGCCGCGCACTCGACTCACTCCCGGCTGAGTTGCGCGAGGCGATGTCGAATGTCGAGATCGTCGTCGAGGACCAGAACCCAGAGGACCCGGACATCTTCGGCCTCTACCTCGGCATCCCGCTGACCGAGCGTCATGACTACAGTGGCGCCCTCCCTGACAAGATCGCCGTCTACCGCGTTCCGCTCGAGGACGAGTTTGGGGACGACCCCGAGTTGCTCGTGGAGGAGATCCGCATCACCGTCCTCCACGAGGTCGCCCACCACTTCGGGATCGACGAGGACCGCCTCCAAGAACTCGGCTGGTCCTAAGCGGACATGACCGGGGTCTGACCCCTGACATGTCCCGCTGGGACAGTGCTTCGGCTCGGCCTTGTAGCGGATCCCCCGCATTCCATGCCCAAACCCGCCACAGGACGCACGACTGAAATAGACATGCCCGGGGTCTGACCCCGGGCGTGGCCTTTCTAGTCGTCCTTCAGCTTCACGAAGCTTGCGTTGAGGAAGTCGGCGACGGCCTGCGCGCCGAAGATCGTCGTCACGAGCCGCGTTTGGCGCGGGAGAGGACGAGCGCGTACGAAAGCGCCGACGCGATCCACAGGCCTACGCAGTAAGGGCACGTGACGAGCTCACCGACCGCTCGTTCCATTCCGCGCTGCTTCGGCTCGGTCGCCTCCTCGTCCCGCGTCACCGGCGCTCGCACCCAGGACGTCACCTCGTCCTTGGCCACCAGGCGGCCGATCTTGTAGCTCGCCAGGCTGATCCTCGCGACATCGGCGAGCGCGACCTTCTCCGGCACGCGCCGGCGCACGAGGAGGAGGAAACCGCCGAGCACACCTCCGAAGGCGGCCGTCAAGGCCGCGTACTCCGGAAGGGGACGCTCGTCCGTCACTTCTTCGCCTTCCTGATCTCGACGAGCAGCTCCGCCTCGGCCTCGGGGGAGGAAGGCGGATGCCTCGCGCGGATCTTGACCAGCTGCCCGCCCTCGAGCTCGAGCACCACTTCGTTCGCGTCGACGGGCTGCACCCGCACGACCTTCTTGCCTTCCAGCTCACGCCAGCTCATGGCTCACTCCTCCGGTTCCTCCTCCGGGCTCGGCACCTCATGTACCCGGATTCTCTGCTCATCGATCGCCTGCACCGCCGTCCAAGGCACTGCTCCTTCGTTCAGCGTGTTCACGTTTCGCCGGCGGGCCTCACCGTACAAACGGCGGCGCGCGCTCGGCGCCCCGACCACGAGGCCGGCGACCCTGGGCGCGCCGCGGCCGAGCTCGACCCGTACGTCGAAGACGTGTCCGAGCACCCAGCCGGATTCCGTGACGACCTCCTTGCCGAGCAGCTCCGAGAGGCAAATCACGATCCCGGAATCCTTCTTAGCCACCCTTCAACCCAGTCGTCTCCCCTTCCGAGCCCGAGCTCCGTCGCCTCTGCCTTCAACTTCACGACCTGGGTGATCGCCTCGATCTGAGACCATGGCACCTCGACCTCTGCGGCATCCCCGAACGTGGGGCCGGCAACGAGCCCGAGCAGACGGGGGCGCCGCCGCCGGGTCACGTCGCGCCCCACGAGCAGCCCCCTCACCGTCGCGTTCTCGCCCGGCCCTCCTTCGATTGCGATGTCGTCGACATTGCCGCAACGGCGGCCGGCCCAGTCCACGATCTGCTGATCCAGCACCCTCACGGCGAGGTCCAGCTGAGCCCGCTCGCTCATCCCTCCCCCATGTTCGTGAGCACGAGGAGCGGAACCGCGGCCAGCGAGATGACAGCGATCACCACGAGATAGAGCCAGCCGAGCGTCGAGGTCAGCCGCCCGTTGGCATGCTCGCCCATGTAGTTGGAGTCCCCCGCTACGAGGAGGATGGGGATGTATGTGAGAGGGAGCGTGACGACCGAGAAGATGACCGAGAGCTCGGTGACGAAGATGGGGTCGACGCCGGTGACGACAACGAGAAAGGCGAGGCCGAAGAACGCAACCCAGGTGAGCGTGAAGCGAGGCGCACCGGCCGGCTTGCGGTACTTCCCCCATTCCCAGCCGAAGAACTGAGCCATGTTGTACGCGCCCGCGAGCGCGGTGTCGATCGCGGCGCCCGAGATGGCGAAGAACATGCCGAGGAGTGCGAGCAGGAGGCCGGCCTCGCCGAGCGGCGTCTGCGCGGCGAGAGCCACCGTGCCGAGGAAGCCGGGCTCGATCCCCTGCGGAACGAAAAGCTCGGCGGCGACGGCCATGATCGAGATCGAAAGAATCGCCCCGAGGCCGTAACCTACAACGGCCGTGAGCTTGTTCAGCTTCAGGTCGTGAGGTGGCACCCACCCGTCCTCCACGCCACCCGACGAGTAGAAGTACACCTCGTACGGCATGAAC
Source organism: Gaiellaceae bacterium (assembly GCA_036506555.1). GTDB lineage: Bacteria > Actinomycetota > Thermoleophilia > Gaiellales > Gaiellaceae > JAIBJP01. The sequence goes on along the minus strand of DASXRO010000197.1, from coordinate 14,317 downwards.
GTCGCCCCGAGCAGGCCGATGGCGAAGTAACACCAGATGAGGGGGCTCGGAGTGTCGATGTGCGGGAGCAAGCCGTGGCCCAGCGCCCCCCAGTTGGGGTCGAGCTTCACCGCCGCGACCGCAAAGACGATGAGCAGCAGCCCTGCGAACCCGAAGATGCGCTCGATCCACTCGAAGGGAAGGATCCAGACGGAAAGAAGCAAGACGATGAGGGCGACCGCGATGAGCGGCCGATAGGGCAGGCCGAAGAGGTAGCGCAGGACGATGGCGACCCCGCCGACCTCCGCCGCGCACGTCATCGCGTTCACGAACTGCGACGCGCAAAGCGTCGTGAGCCCAACCTTGTACCCGAGGCGCTCTCGGACGACGTCGAAGACAGGCCGCTTGGCAACGGCGGCCACCCGGCCGCACATCTCCGAGTAGACCATGATCCCGACGGCTCCTACAACGACCGCCCAGACCAGCTGGTACCCCAGCGTCGCGCCCGCTGCGGCATTGAAGACGATGTCGCCGATGTCGACGAAGCCGCCGATCGCGGCCAGGATGCCGAGCGCGATCTGGAAGATCTTCGTCACAGGCTCTTCTCCAGTCGCTCTGCGGCGTCGGCCGCATCGTTCAAAGCGGAGCGGACTCGCGCCGCCCCGGCCTCGTCGGACGGGTGATCGGCCAGCCTTGTGAGCTGCGCCGCCGTCTGGCGTGCGAGCGCGGCCAGCCGGTTCGTCTTTTCGCCCAGCCCGGCCTCCGGGTGCGCGGAGGCCACGACCGAGGCGAGCTTGTCACTGTCGGACGCGAGCTCCTGGGCGTGCGTGCGGACGAACGCGGAGGTCGTGCGACCGTCGACCACGCCGTCCGCGAGCACGCTCCCTTCGGTGGCGAGCGATTGCAGGGACGCGGCGTCCTTGGAGAACCGATACTCGGTCATCGCGCCCCCGCGGCAGCCGCCGGCCAGCAGGGCGACGACCACGAGAAGCGCTACGCGGCGCGGCCCGGTCACCGCCTGAGAATGCGCCAGGCCCAGAGCAGGTAGGCGACGAGGAGGAGCTCGCCGGCGACCGTAAGCGCGATCCGCAGCCAACTGACCTGCGCGCCGCCCCAGTAGAACGTGGCGAGAAGCATCTACGCGGCTTGCCGGAGCGCCTTGATGAGCTCGTCCTTCTTCATCTGGGCGCGGCCGGGAATATCGGCCTTCTTCGCGCGCTCGTAGAGCTCCTCGCGGGACAGGTCGTCGAGCTCGCCGTCCGCGGAGAGGTCGCCAGGCCGCTTGCGCTTCGCGGCTTCGACGCTCGCCCGCAGCGCCGCCATGAGATCGGTCGGCGGCTCGGGCTCCGGCGCCGCCTCGATGCGTACCTCCTCGCCCTTGCGCTTCGCCTCGATGATCTCGCAGAGGGCGTCACGGTACGTGTCCCGGTACTGGTCGGGCTCGAACTCGCCCGCGTACTGCTCGATCAGCTGCTCCGCCATGCCGAGCTCCTGCTTACTGACCTCCACCTTCTCCGGGGCGATGCCTTCGAGCGAGCGGATCTCGTCGGCGAAGTGCATGCGCTCGAGCGTGATCACGCCCTCGCGCACCCGCAGGAGCCCGAGGTTCTGGCGGTCGCGCATGACCCATTTCGCGACTGCGGCAAGGCCCGAGTCCTCCATCGCCCGGACGAGCAGCGCGTACACCTTCGCGCCCTCCTCCCGGGGGGCGAGATAGTACGTGCGCTCGAAGTAAATCGGATCGATCTTCTCGTACGGGACGAATGCGCGGATGTCGATCGTGCGGTGGTTCTCGGCGGCCGCCGCTTCGAAGTCCTCGTCTGTCATGTAGACCCACTCGCCCTTCTCGTACTCGAACGCCTTCACGATTTCGCCGTCCGGCACCGGCTTGTCCTCGGCCTTGCAGACCTTCTCGTAGCCGATGCGGCTTCCATCGGGAGCGTGGACGAAGTTGAAATGGAGCGTGTGCTCCTCGATCGCGCTGTACATCCGGACGGGCACGCTGACGAGCCCGAACGAGATCGACCCGCTCCAGATCGCGCGAGCCACTAGAGCCCCTTCAGCGCGCGCATCCCGTGGGAGAACACGATGTTGCCGCCGAGCCCGCGGCCGAGCGTCAGCGCGCCGAACCCGATCAGCGTGTGTCCGGGAATGCCCTTGACCACGTGCGAGAGCTTGAACATGCGCGTCTCCTTTACTCGCCTTCGAGTATTCGCCGCGAGGGCGGCCTCCAAACGCCGCGGACACGCATAGCGCTGCGAGCGTCCGGGTAGCGACGACGGGTGATTCGAGATCGTCTGGCACGCCTGTTCGCCTCGACGGTCGTCAAGCTGCGCTTCGTAATCGTCCTGGCGTGGCTCGCCGCGGCCGCGCTCACGGCGGCGTTGCTCCCCGGGCTCGGGAGCGGCGAGCCGCTCGCGCTGGGCGGGTTGGTGCCGAAGGACGCAGACGCATTGCGGGTCGGCGAGCGGTCCGCAGAGCTCTTCAGGGTCCCGCTGATCGCCGACACCGTCGTCGTACAGCGCAACCCGAATGGTCTTTCGGCCGGGGCCCAAGCCCGCGCCGTCGCCCGGGCGCTCGCAGTGAGCCAGCGTCGTAAGCGACCCAACGGCATCGCATTCGACCTGCCGGTCACGAACACGCTCGGGCTCTTCCCCTCATCCGGGAACGAGGAACGGCTGCGCTGACCTATCTGTTCTTCGGGCCGCAGACGACCCTCCCGGCGCGCGTTTCGGACGCAAAAGCTCTACTCCGAAAGGATCGACCGCCCCGACGATGCGCTCGTCGGCGTGACGGGGCCCGCGCCCGCCCGTCTGCGCCAGTACGACGAGATCTCCAGCCACCTCGGCATCGTCGAGGGCGCCACCGTCGCCCTCATCTTCCTGGTGGTCGGGCTCAGCTTCCGGGCGATCGGCGCTCCGCTCCTCACGCTTTTCGCCGCCGGAGTCGCGTTCGAGGTCTCGGGCGGCCTGATCCCCTGGATCGGAACGCGGCTCGGCGTGACCGTTCCGGCCGAGGTCGAGCCGCTCGTCGTCGCGCTCACGCTCGGCATCGTCACGGATTACGCGGTCTTCTACCTGGCCGGCTGCCGGCGGCGTCTCCTCGAGGGCGCGGGCCGGCTGGAGGCGGCGCGCACCGCCACCGTACGTATCACGCCGATCGTCGCCACCGCGGGTCTCATCGTGGTTGCGGGCACCGCGGCGCTCCTCGTCGGGGAGCTCGAGTTCTTCCGCGCGTTCGGCCCCGCGCTCGCCATTACCGCCGCCGTCTCGCTCGTCGTCGCCATGACGCTCGTACCCGCGGCGCTCGGGATCTTCGGACGGCTCCTCTTCTGGCCCGGCGTGCGGGCAAGCGATCTCGGCCGCGCCGGCTCCGAGCGCTTCTCCGCACCCAGACGCGAGGCCGCGGCGCGCTTCGTCAGCTCGCTGCCCGTGTCGGTCGTGGTCGTCGTCCTCTGCACGGCCGCGCTCGTCCTGGCGGCGACCGGTCTGCGCCACACGCAGCTCTCCTTCAGGCTCATCGACGGGCTTCCCTCGGGGACGGAGGAGCACCGAGCTGCGGAGGCGGCGGGGCACGGGTTCGCCGCCGGTGTGCTCGCCCCCACTGTCCTGCTCGTGGAAGGCCAAGGACTCGAGGCGCGGCGGGCGCCCCTCGCTCGCCTGGAGGACGAGCTCGAGGAGGAGCCAGGCGTCGCCGGCGTTCTCGGGCCACGCGAACAGATCCTGCAGGTGCCCAAGGGCGTCTTCGTTGCCCCGCAGGGCAATGCTGCGCGCTACGTGATCATCTTCGAAGACAGCCCGCTCGGCGCGCTCGCGATCCACGATTTCCGGAGCCTCGACGACCGGCTGCCCGAGCTCCTGCGACGCGCGGGTCTCGGCGGGGCCCGCGCGGGTCTCACCGGGCAGACCGCGCTCGCATCGCAGACCGTGGAGGCGGTGATCGGGAGCTCCGTGCGAGTCGGAGCGGTCGTGCTCGCGGTGAACTTCGTCCTGCTCGCGCTGTTCCTACGCGCGCTCGTGGCGCCGTTGTACCTGCTCGCGGCCAGCGCGGCCTCGGTGGCCGCGACGCTCGGGCTGACAACCTACGTCTTCCAGGACCTGCTCGGCCACGGAGACCTCACCTACTACGTGCCGTTCGCCGTCGGCGTACTGCTCGTGTCACTCGGCTCGGACTACAACGTCTACGTCGTCGGACGTATATGGGAGGAGCTACGCGAGCGGCGCCTTCGCGACGCAATCGCGGTGGCCGTGCCGCGGGCCTCGAAGGCGATCAGCGTTGCCGGGATCGCGCTCGCATTCTCGTTCGCCGCGCTCGCACGGGTCCCGCTGGACGGTTTCCGGGAGTTTGCGGTCATGATGTGCGTGGGCGTGCTCATCGAGACGTTCGTCGTCCGGACGCTGCTGATCCCGGCGCTCATCTCGGTCTTCGGCCGCACGAGCGCGTGGCCGGGCCGCATCCGCCGGGTCGGCCGAGCCCGTCTAACTACCTGAGCCATCCGGGTCCGTCTTCCCGCACCCGGATGGCACAACCGGTGGACCGCTAGGCGCTCTGCGCTTCAGCCAGCTCGACCGTGCAGGTCGAGCGGCCGCGCTTCTCGAGGTACTGCTGGTGGTAGTCCTCGGCTTCGTACAACTCGGGGGCGGGGACAATCTCGGTCACGATCTTCCGCGGCCAGTGGAGCTTCGCCTGCTGCTCCTCCTTCGTCCGCTCTGCCGCCGCCTGCTGCTCGGGCGAATGGAAGAAGACGGCTGACCGGTACTGCGAGCCGATGTCGAGCCCCTGCCGGTCCTTCGTCGTCGGGTTGTGCTTCTTCCAGAAGACGTCGAGCAGCTCCTCGTACGAGACACGCTCGGGATCGAAGGTGACCTCGACCGCCTCGGCGTGCCCGGTCGTGTGCGAGCACACCTGTTCATACGTCGCGTTGGGGACGTGGCCGCCCGTATAGCCGACGCGAGTCGCGACGACGCCGGGGATCTGGCGGAACGCGGCCTCGACGCCCCAGAAACAGCCTGCACCAAACGTTGCCTTCTCCAAATCGAGCTCCTTGGTCATAGGGGGATGGTCACCTACTAGAACGCTTGGGGCGACGCAGCTGTTCCTGCGTGAAACCGAATCCGACCGGCTGGAGCTCGTGGGTGAGTCGGCCTTCCTTGAGCAGGTCCCGCGCCTCGTCGTCGACGGCCGCCGCCCGCAGCGTCTCCTCCACGCGGCGGAGCACAGGCTCTCCGGCTCCCTCCCGGCGAGCCGCCGCGAGCAGTGCGCCGATCGCCTTGCGCTCGTCCGCGGCCGCCTTGTGTACGGCGTCCGGCGAGCCTCCGCGGAGGAGCTTCACCTGGGCGTCTCGAAGCCGCTCGCCCGCGGTGAGAAGGGCGCGGACGTTCATCCGCTCGTCCCGCGCGAGCCTGTTGACGACCCCCGCCGCGGCCGTCGGCTTGCGCAGTTCCTTGACCCGAGCCGAGAGCGCCTTCTCCCCTTCGCCGCGGAGCTTCTTGACGAGCGCGTCACGCGCCGCCATGAACCGGTCGGGCGGGAGCCCGTAGAGGCGGCTGATCTCCTTCTCGACGTTCATCGGTCTGGAGGGAGGATCGCACGATCCGGGCGTGATGTGTGCTCAGGCGGCGCGCGCGTGCTCGAGCTCCTCGGAGAAGGCGACCGCCATCGGGTCGGTCGCGGCTACGCACGCCTCCGGGAGGGCAGCGCAGCCGAGCCAGAGAACCTCGGGCCTCGTGAGCACGACCGCCAGGCCGCCGACGAGCGTGACGGCCCCGTCGATGGCAACCGCGCCCCCGGCACCGAGCCACGCGGCAAGACCCGCAGTGATGAGCGCCCCGATCGGCAAGACGCCCACGAAGCACGCTGCCCAGATGGCCATCGCGCGCGCCCGCATCGCGTCCGAGCTCGTCGCCTGCACGACCACGGTCGAAAGCCCGATGAAGACGACGCCGGTGAAGCCTCCGACGATGCCGAGCGCGAACGAGAGCGGCACCGACGTCGACAGGCCGATCGCCGCGATCGCGGCCGCGCAGAGGAAGTAGCACGCGATGGCCGGCTCGCCCTTGTTCACCCGGCCGGAGAGCCGGAGCAGGGCGATCGACCCCAGAACCGAGCCCAGACCGACGAAGGAGATGAGAAGCCCGAGCGTCTCTGCGCCTTCGTGGAGCTGGAAGCGGACGAGGCCCGGGATCATGAACGCGACCGGCGGGGTGGCGAACATGCCCGCGAGCGCCATCAGGATCATCAACGAGGCGATACTGCGCTGGCCGAAGACGTAACGGAGCGCATCCTTCATGGACTGGCCGGCGGCGAGCGCGGCTCCCGTCAGACGCCCCCGTGAAGGCGGCAGCATGGCGACGGCGGCGAGGACAGCAAGGAAGCTGGCCGCATTCACGCCGAAAACCCAGGAGGGCCCCGCTGTGGCGAGCAGGAAGCCGGCGATCGCCGGCCCGATGAAGCGCGCGAGCTGGAGCTCGAGGCTGTTGAGCGCGACCGCGCTCTCGAGATCCTCCTCGGGCACGGTCGAGGCGATCATCGCCTGGAAGGCCGGGAAGCTCAGTGTCCCGAGGCTCCCGCCGATGACCGCCAGCACCCCCATGAGGAAGATGGAGAGATGGCCGGTCGCCCAGAGAGCCGCAAGCGTAGCCGCGACGCCCATGTTCGCTCCCTGGAAAATGAGCAGGAGCTTGCGCCGGTCGAAGTGGTCGGCGAGCACCCCGGCGGGCAGCCCGAGCGCGAGGTTCGGAATCGTGTTCAGGAACCCGATGAGGCCGAGCGTCGCCGCCGAGCCGCCAAGCAGCAGGACGACGTAGCCGAAGGCGGCCGCTTCGATCCAGTTTCCAGTAAGCGACAGGAGCACGCCGATCGAGAAACGGCGGAACAGCTTGTGGCGCAGCGCCGCCGCGCTGGCCTTCCAGCGTGAGCGCCGCTCGGGGAGGGCAAGGACCTGCGGGGCGGGCCGGCCGAGAAGCGCCAGGATGCCGCCGCGAACCGCGTACGCGTCGTAGCCTCGATCCTTCAGCCAGTGCGCCACACGGACGCTCGTCGCCTCGCGCAGTCAGGTGCAGGCGACGACGATCGGGCGGTCGCGCGGGAGCTCGGGGAGGCGCCCAGGGATCTCGTCGGGTGGGATCCGGACGGCGCCGTCGAGGCGGAGCTCCTCGTCTTCGTGCCTGCGAACGTCGACGAGCAGCGCGCCCTGGGCGATGAGCTCACGTGCTTCCTCCGGGTCGATTCGGAGCGACGATCGCCGGACGGCCGAGGGCACGTGGTAGCGGCGAGTGGGCGCGGACACCGGCACAGCCTAGGCGAGGGAATCGACGACCCGAGTCGAACTGAGAGCCGGCGCCGCTGGTGGCGCCCTGTCACGACGAAGGAGAAGAGATGACTCTCAGCATTCGAGCGCTCCTCATGCTCCTCGCGACGATCCTGTTCATCGTCGCGGCGCTCAACAACGACCATGCCAGCGACCTCGTTTCGATCGGCCTCGCATGCTTCGCGGGCGCCTTCGTCGTCGAGGAGGCAGGACTCGGCGCGCGGCTCGGTCGGCGGCGCGTCTAGCTCGGGCCGGCTAACCGTCCACCAGGACGCCGGCGGGCGAGCTGTTTTAAAGCGCCTGGCCTGGTCGGACTCCCGTAAGGATCGATGAATTTTCGCCGCCGTTGCGGTCTCATCCGGTGACAACAAAAGGAGGCACCAGATGGTGGACGCAACGATCAAGCGGGTCGACGAGATGGAGTCGTTCTTCGACGGCATCGTCCGCCGCGCCCGCGCCTCGCTCGGCGTGACGTCGTGGGGAATGCAGCTCTTCGATCTCCCGCCGAACTTCGGTGACTACCCGAACCACCACCACGGTGACGGCCAAGGTGATCCGGGCCAGGAGGAGGTCTACATCCCCCTCGCGGGCTCGGCGACGCTGCACCTGGACGGGGAGGAGCACGTCTTGGAGCCCGGAACCTGGGCCCGCGTCGGCGTGGAGCAGCTACGCCAAATCGTCCCCGGGCCGGAAGGCTTTCAGTACCTGGCCATCGGTGGAACTCCCGGGAAGGCCTTCGTGCCGCCCGGCTGGACCGAGCTCGGCGCTCCGCCGCCGTCGATGTAACCTCGGCGCGTGACGTCGGCGGCCGCATTGCACGACGACATCGCGGAGGTGGCGCTGGTCGCCGCAGCGCGGGCCGGCGACGAGGACGCGTTCCGCAGCCTCTGCTCGCCGTATGCCCGCGAGCTCCATGTCCATTGCTATCGGATGCTTGGCTCCGTCCATGACGCAGAAGACGCGCTCCAGGAGACCCTTTTGCGCGCGTGGCGCTACTTGACGAGCTTCGAGGGGCGGAGCTCCTTCAGGGCCTGGCTCTACCGGGTCGCCACGAACGTTTGCCTCACGAGCGCCGCGCGGCGGCCCACGCCGCCGAGGGCGGCGCCCGACGAAGTCGTCCTGTCGCCCTACCCGGACGCGCTCCTGGAGGAGCTTCCCTCGGATGTCGCGAGCCCGGCGGCCCGGTACGACCTCCGCGAGAGCGTCCAGCTCGCCTTTCTCACCGCGATTCAGATCCTCCCTCCGAGGCAACGCGCGGTGTTGATCCTCCGCGACGTCCTCGGCTGGACTGCGCGGGAAGTCGCTGACTTGCTGGAAGCGAGCACGGCAAGTGTGAACAGCGCTCTTCAGCGCGCTCGGGCAACGCTGGACCAGCGGCGAGCGGAGGGTCGTCTGGAGCAGGCTTCGGCCGGAGCTCCCGCGGAGGCCGACCGCTCCCTCTTGCGGCGCTACGTCGAGGCTTGGGAGGCGGTGGACATCGAAGGTCTGGTCGCGCTGCTGCGTGAGGATGCGGTGATGACCATGCCACCGTCACCGGCTGTGTTTGAGGGCGGCCGCGCGATAGCGAATTTCTTCGCCACCGTGCCGGCCGACGGGAGACTCGACGACATTCCCTTGATCCCCACGCGTGCCAATGGGCGGCCCGCGCTCGCCGCGTACCTGTGGGACCCGAACGCGGGCGTCTACCGAGCCTACGGAATCATGGTCTTCAGGATCGAGCAGGAGGCAATCGCCGAGATCACAGGGTTCGGCGACCCGACGCTCTTTCCGCTCTTCGCGCTACCGGACGAGCTGCCTGATAGCGCCGTTACTTCAGGACGCGGTACTTCAGGTGGGTGACCGCCGGCGACTCGATCACCCGCGTGAGCTCGAGCTTGCGCTCGTCGACGGCTTCGAAGAGCCTGACGCCGTCCCCTAAGAGCAACGGGACGAGGTGGATCTGAAGCTCGTCGAGGAGCCCCGCGTTCAGGTACTGCTGGGCGACGCTCGCCCCGCCGGCGACGAGGACGTCCTTGCCGCCCGCGACCGCTCTCGCCTCATCCAACGCAGCCGCGATCCCTCCGGTCACAAAGGTGAAGGCGATCCGCCCCTGCATGCTGAGCGGTTCCCGGGCATGGTGGGTGAGCACGAAGACCGGGACCTCGTAGGGCGGATCGTCGCCCCACCATCCGTCGGCCATCGGATCGCCTTCCCAGCCGCCTTCGCCGCCGCTGAACATGCGGCGGCCCATGAGCACGGCGCCGAGACCGTCCCACGATTCCCTGACCACCTCGTCGTCGACAGTCTTCTCGCCGCCGGGCTCCCCGTGCATCTCGCGCCAGGAAGCCAGGCCGAAGATCCACTCGTGGAGCCTGAGGCCGTCCTTTCCGAGCGGCTCTTCCACCGTCGCGTCCGGGCCGGCGACGAAGCCGTCCAGCGACATCGAGATGTCGAGCCTCAGCTTTCCCACCCCAGGAAGACCGTCTAGCCGTCGACCCGCGATCGAGCTGCGGCCGAGTATGAGTCGGTCCTAGGCGTCGACATTCGCGGGACGCCGGCCGCCGCGTAGGCGTCTTCCTCGTCGAGAGTCTCGTGCTCGAGGAGTGCGCTCGCCAGCGAGTCCAGCTTGCTGCGGTTCTTCTTCAGTAGCGCCATGACCTGCTTGTGCGCTGCCTCGACGATGCGGCGCACTTCGTCGTCGACGAGCCGTTGCGTGTCGGGAGAGACCTCTGCTGCGCCGGGAAGGAAGGGGCTCGCACCGTCGCGCGGAATGACCGCGACCGGGCCGATGGCTTCGCTCATGCCCCAGCGGCCGACCATCTGGCGGGCGATTGCCGTGAGCTGCTCGATGTCGGACTCCGCGCCCGTGCTCGTCTCCCCGAACACGACCTCCTCCGCGGCGCGCCCCCCGAGCGCGACCTTGATTCTCGCTTCGACCTCCGGCCCGCGATAGTTGAAGCGGTCGCTCTCGGGCGCTGCGAAGGTGACACCGAGCGCCAGGCCGCGCGGGATGATGGAGACCTTCCGCACCGGATCCGCGCCCTCTGTCAGCATGCCGACAAGCGCGTGGCCGCCCTCGTGATACGCGGTCCGGCGCCGGTCTTCGGCGCTCAGCATCAGCTGCCGTTCGGCACCGAGCACGATCCGTTCGAGCGCATCGGTGAAGTCGGATTCCCCGACGACATCGTGGTTCCGCCGCGCCGCCAGCAGCGCTGCCTCGTTGACGAGGTTGGCGAGATCGGCTCCGACCATTCCGGGCGTCGTCGCCGCGATCCTGCCCAGGTCGACGTCGGGCCCGAGAGGCACACCGCGCGTGTGCACCTTGAGGATCGCCTCGCGGCCGGCCCGGTCGGGGGGCTGCACCGCGACCCTGCGGTCGAACCGACCGGGGCGCAGCAGTGCCGGATCGAGGACGTCGGGCCGGTTGGTCGCGCCGATGACGATCACGCTGGTGGAGGAGTCGAAGCCGTCCATCTCGGTCAGGATCTGGTTCAGCGTCTGCTCACGTTCGTCGTTGCCACCGCTGAAGCCCGCGACGCCAGAGGTGCGCGAGCGGCCGATCGCATCGAGCTCGTCTATGAACACGATCGCCGGGGCGGCTTCCTTCGCCTGCGTGAAGAGATCGCGCACGCGCGAGGCGCCGACGCCGACGATCGCCTCGACGAACTCGGAGGCCGCCATCGAGAAGAAGGGGACGTCCGCCTCACCTGCGACGGCCCGCGCGAGCAGCGTCTTGCCCGTGCCCGGCAGGCCCGAGAGCAGCACGCCGTGGGGTATGCGACCGCCGAGCTTGCGGTACTTGTCGGGATGGCGCAGGAAGTCGACCACCTCGGTCAGTTCCGCCTTCGCCTCGTCGATCCCGGCGACGTCCGCGAATGTGACGCGGTCACCCGACGGCTGGTAGCGGCGTGCGCGCGAGCGGCCGAACGAGCCGAGCACGTTCTGCACGTTGCCCGCCCGGCGCATGAGCCAGAACAGCAGGAAGATAAAGAGGATCGTCGGCCCGAAGCCGAGGAGCAGGTTCTGCCACCATGGCGCTCCCGTGTCGAGGGGCTGAGCGTTCACGACCACGCCCTTCTTCTGGAGTAGAGCCGAGAGGGCATCGTTGTCCGCAAAAGCGGGAATCTCGGTCTGGAAGAGCGTCGACGGCTTTGATCCCGGGAAGCTCTCCTTCCCTGTGAAGGTGCCCTGGATCGCCGTCCCCTTCGACGTGATCTCCTTCACGTGACCTGCGCTCACTTGGTCGAGGAAGAACGGGCTGTACGGAACGCGCACGCGGGACGGCGGCTGCGTCGCCCGCGAGCCGAGGTAGAAGTTGAATGCCAGCAGCGCAAGGGCGAAGAGGAGCCAACCCCGGCCGATGCGGAAGCGGGGCGGTTGCGGCGCGGTCGGCGACGAGCCGCGCGGCGACGGGGGCCCACCGGCGTCCTTCTGCTGGTTCTCGCGATTTTCAGTCACACGAGCGCGCTGACCCGGCTTGCGCCTCGAGATCGATTCGGCAATCTGCCTAGGGCGCACCATCCACGTAGCGTACTCATGTGATGGAGTCAGGTCGCATCCGGGGCGGCGACCGGAAGGCAACTTTCGAACTACCTGAACCGGCTCCACGGCTAGGGCCGGGCTAGCCGATGGGAACGAAGGGGGCAGACCCCGATGGTGGGCTGGACGAGGCAGAAGAGAGGGCTGCACGATTCATCGCCGGAACGCTGGTCGTCGGCGCATGACCGCCCCGGCTCTCGACGGTCACCGTCGCCAGCCAGACAACGCGAAAGGCCCCGTTTCCAGGGCCTTTCTTTTGTGGAGCGTACGAGATTCGAACTCGTGACCTCCGGCTTGCAAAGCCGGCGCTCTCCCAGCTGAGCTAACGCCCCGCTGAACCGAGTCTAGCCGCGCTCCACGACAAGGTGAGTGACCGGGACGCCGAAACGCTCCGAGGCCTCCTCCGCCGAATCCCGCTCCAGCCGGCCGGCCGCGTCGCCCGGGCGCGTGACGACGATGACCTCCTCAGCAGGGAACTGGCGCAGCGCTTGCTTTGCAGATCGTGACCGCCACCCCCACAAGCCCTTCACTTGCGATGTCTCCCAGAGGCTTCTCCTCGTCATGCGGCCGGCGCACCGCAAGATGCGCAAGGTGTGCGTCCTCGATCGCCTGCACCGGATCGGTGTCCCCCACCTGCGCCTGCACGGCTCCCGCCTCGGGCTCGACGGCCCGCTTGGCCGAGCGCGCAGATCTGCGCCGCCTCGTCGCGTGCCTCGTCCTCGTCGGTCGCGAGCCACTGCAAGGGAGACAGATCCGACGCCGGCGCTACCACCCGCACCTCGGCCTCCGGAGACCCCGCGTGCTCGCGCACGCGGTCTCGCAGAAGCTCCGGCTCGAGGGGAGCGGTGGCTACGACCAGCAAGCGCTTTACGCCCACGTCAGAGCCGATACCCGAAAGAGGGAGGAAGGAAAACGGCAAGCGCGCCGAAACCACTACCCATGCGGCCCCTACTGCGCGCGCTCCTGGCGACGACCGTAATCGCCCTCGCCTCGGCCGCTCCTGCGGGAGCGATCCTCGACGGGACGCCGGACACGGATCATCCCTACGTCGGCATCCTCGTCACCGTCGTCGACGGCCAGCGCGTGCCTGTCTGTTCGGGCTTCCTCGTCTCGTCAACGGTGTTCGTGACCGCCGCGCACTGCATCAAGGCGCTGGGCGATGACCCGGCCTCGGTCTCCTTCGACCAGACCTTCACCGCGAGCTCGGAGCTCCGCCCCGGAAGGGCCGTTCCAAACCCCGCGTTCGGATTGCCGGAGGCCAACACCCACGACGTCGCGCTCGTCGTCCTCGACGACGACGTGACGGATCGCCGCTTCGCAGAGCTCCCGAGCCTCGGGCTCCTCGACTCGGCGGCCAAGAAGGACGCGCTCACCATCGTCGGTTACGGAGCGAACGGGTTCCTCAAGCACGGCGTTCCCGACTCCAGCCTCGTCCGTAGCTTTGGCGAAGCGCAAATCTCCAAGCTGGCGAAGGGCGGATTCAACTTGCGGATGTCGAGCGGGATCTGCTTCGGCGACTCCGGCGGCCCGGTTCTCCTCGGTACCTCCGACGTCGCCGTCGGGATCAACTCGTACGTGAACAGCAGCCGCTGCGCCAGCAACGCATTTGCGTTCCGGCTCGACACACGCGAGGCGCAGGACTTCCTCGCCCCGTACCTCTAAGCGGCTCCCGGCCGGCCTAGTCTCCCCAATCGAAGTCGCGCGAGCGGCCCCAGAGGGTGTCCTCGGGATCCTGGGGCTGGGCCTCGTCCGCAGGCCAGGCAAGCACCTTGTTCGGATCGATGTCCTCTTCGCCGCTCAGCGTGTCCTCGATACGGGCCTGCTCTTCAGACTTGAAGAGAGGGTGATTCTCGAATGGATCGTCGACGCGGTACCGGTCGAGGGGCATGTTCCCGTCAAGCTCTGAGTTGCGGCGTTTGAGCTCGAGGTGCTCCTCGATGATGCGCGCAAAAGTCGAATCCTTGTCGAACGTCATCCGCACCTCCGTGTTCCGGGTCGCATCGACAGAGCGCGAGATTCTAGACGACCCGCTCAGGTTTGTGGACATTGTGCAGGGATCGGACCCTAACGCGGTGCACGGACGGCTCCGTTTGCATCGTCGCAGACCACACAGTTTTTGCCCGCCGACTTCGCGCGGTAGAGCGCCTCGTCCGCGGCCGCGAAGAGCGCAGCCGGTGTCCCCGCCTCCGGAAACGAGGCGACGCCGAAGCTCGCGGTGACGCTGAAGGGCGAGTCGGAGGAGGGCTCGACGAGCCGAATCTCCATGCGCTCGCGGAGGCGCTCGGCGACACGCTCGGCGCCGGCGAGGTCCGTCTGCGGGAGAAGAACGGCGAACTCCTCGCCGCCGTAGCGGGCGGCGAGATCGATGTCGCGCACGGTCTCGCGGAGCACGTCTGCGAATGCCCGCAGAACGTCGTCGCCCGCCTGGTGGCCGTAGCGGTCGTTCACCTGCTTGAAATCGTCGAGGTCGGCGACGATGAGCGCGAGCGCGCCGCCGAAGCGCTCGGCACG
>DASXRO010000196.1:0-4826 GCA_036506555.1 Gaiellaceae bacterium | reverse complement strand
CAGACTCGAGCTTCGAAGTCGTCGAACTGCGGGCATCGCCGCAGGCAAGCTGGTCGTTCAGGATGAGCGCCGCGCTCGCGCAGGGGGCCGCCCCGTTCGCAAAGGCCCCCCCGCTCCGGCGCGGACTAGCCCTGAGAGCCCACCTTGCGGATGTGCGAGCTCGCCGCCGGCCCGCGACCGCGGACGTCATGATCGTCATTGCGCAGGCCGTCTAGCGTCATCGCTGCGGGACGATTGCGTGCCCGCACGCGAATGCTCCGGATCTTCGGGCCTCCGCTCGCCCTGCCCCTTGCATGGCTGGCACGGCGCTCCGACGGCCACCTCGGTTTCGCGCTCGTCTATCACCGCGTCGATGATCCGCACGGTGATCCGCGTCGAGAGCTCGTCCCCGCGATGGGCACTTCGCTCTTCACGGCGCAGGTCCGCCACCTCTGCTCGCGCTACCGCGTCGTTGCCGCATCCGAGCTCCTGGGCGCGACACGCCAACGGCGTCGCGGCGAGCCGTTCCCGGTCGCCATCACCTTCGACGACGACCTGGCAACGCACGCCGATGTCGTCGCCCCGATTCTCGCCTCTGCGGGCGCGACCGCGGCCTTCTTCTTGTCCGGAGCGTCGCTACACGCGCCTTACCGTTTCTGGTGGGAGCGGCTCCAGGCCGCCGTCGATCGACGCCTCGAGCTGAGATCGCTGAGCGTCGGCACGGCGCGGCGAGCAAGCGGCATCCACGAGCTCGGACGTCAGCTTGAGGCGTTACCGCCGGCCGCGCGAAAGACGATCGAGGTCGAGCTGGAGCGCATCGTCGGGCCCGACCCGCCTGAGGCGGGGCTGCGAGCCGAGAATGTTGAGCGGCTCGCGACGGCCGGCGCGGAGATCGGATTCCACACGCGCCGCCATGACCTGCTGCCCTCGTTGGACGACGACGATCTGGCTCGCGCGATGGAAGAGGGCCGTAGTGAGTTGGCCGACACCGTCGGACAACCGCTGACCGCTATCTCGTACCCGCACGGACGCGCGGACGCGCGGGTTGCCTCGGCCGCCCGCGCGGCCGGGTTCGACGTCGGCTTTACCGGCTCGCCGGAGCTCGTGACCGACCAATCCGATCCACTCCTGCTCGGCCGACTTAGTCCCTCTTATAGGTCGCTCGGCGAGTTCGCATTCGAGATCGCTTGGACGATCCTGCGGGCGACCGTTCAGCGATAGCGCGCGATCCAGGACGGCTCGCGGGCGAGCTCGCTCGGCTCATCAGGCGAGCGCCGTTGTGCTGCGCGGCGGGCCCAACCCACCGGGCCCTCGCCGAAAGGAGCTGCGAGCGCGCGCAGGAGGTCGCCCGGGTCGCGGTCCCGAATCGCTCCCGTCAGGTACAGGCGCGATGCACGGAAGCGGCGGCCCGCACGGCGGTGCCCAAGAGCGACCCAACGGGTGAAGATCCGGCGGTCCAAGCGCACGCCTGCGGCCTCGCGCGCAGCCCGATGCTTGCTTTCGACGTACTCCAGTTCCGCAAAGATGTCGTCGTCGGTCGTGAGGAGCATGCTGCGCCGATGCTCGATGCAGGCGACGACGACCTCCGGACAGGCGGCAGCCCGGGCCGCCTGCGAAAGCCGTATCCAGAGGTCCCAGTCGGTCAGCTGGAAGAGGTGCTCGTCAAACCCGCCTAGCCGCCGCGCGATATCCGATCTCACGATGACGTTCGAGCACCCGCCCCAGAGAACGTTTCGCGCAAGGAGCATCGACGCGAGCGCCTCCGGAGCCGGCGGAGCGAGCGAGTACACCCACGAACGGTCTTCCGCCAGCGCGGCCGCTCCTCCGTAGGCGAACGAAGCGCCTTCGGCGGCCGCAGCCTCGAGCTGCATGCGGAGCTTGCGAGGAGCCCAGACATCATCGTCATCGAGAAACGCGATCCACTCGCCGCCCGCCGCTTCGATGCCCGCGTTCCGCGCGCGCGCGACTCCGTGGGGGGCGCCATGACGGACGAGCCGGATCCGCGGGTCGTCGAGCGCGGCGACGCCCGCGGCCGTCCCGTCCGTCGAGCCGTCGTCCACGACCACTACCTCGACGTCCGCGTCCTCCTGGCCAAGGGCTGAGGGAAGCGCCGCGGTCGAGAGAAGGTCCCAGCGGCCCCGCGTCGGAATGACGACCGTGACTTCAGGCGTCCGGCGCACGGGGCGGTCGCTTCGCGACGAGAAGTAGATTCATCGGCAACGTCAGCGAGCTGCGCGCGAAGCGACGTTCAGCTGCGTCGAGAAGAACCCCAGTCCCGTTGACGAGCAGATAGAGGCCGGCAAAAAGCGGCGTCGAAGCCCGGCGGAGATGTAGCCGCTGCGGCACATGCCACTGCCCCATGCTCGCGATCAGGCCGGTCAACGTTGCCCACGAGACGGCCCGCCCGCCATTCTCGATGATCGCCACGTCCTCCCAGTCCTCGAAGACACGTGCGAGGGAAGGGCCGGTGAACCTGTTCTCGAGCACGGTGCGGTCGTACTCCCATACGAGCGGGACGGAGATGACTGCGTACCCACCGGGCCGCAGCACCCTTGCGATCTCGGCCGCTCCGCGGTGCGGCTCGGGCAGGTAGTAGAAGCCCTGGATGCACATGACGAGGTCGAACGACTCGTTCGGGAAGGGAAGAAACTCGTCCGAGACGACATCAGCGACGCCGTACGGGTTTCCGGGGATGTCGAGCCCGGTCACGCTGGCTGTCGGCGGCAACAGGTCGTCGTAGGGACGGGTGCCGCAGAACACATCGAGCACGTCCTTCGCCTCCCTGCCGACGCGCGCGAGCACACTGCTGAGGTCGTCGACCAGGCGGCGAACGTGGAGGTAGTCGAATTGCGTCGGTCTCGGGTGGCGGCGTGTGCGCCGCATTCTCGCGACGACGTCAGGCTCGAAGGGCGTCTCGCCCCAACGCTCGTCCGCCCGCACCATGTCGAGGTTGCCTTGGGCTCCTAAACGGCCTCGTTGAATCATCTCGATAGCAGTCTGTGTTACCGAACGGGGGGGCGCCAGAGCCACGCCGGTCGCAGCCACCGTGTTTGTCCTTCTTGTCGGTTGAGCGTACGCCTGCGATTCTTGACGGTGTCTGCGGCCCTTCGAGAAGGAAGCTGTCGTCGAATCCCTGCGCCCACGCCTTCGTTTGCTGCTCGTGGCGTTCCTGCTCGTTGCAGCGTTTCTTTTGCGCCTCGACGGGATCTCCAGGCCCTCGGTGGCGTCGCGCGAGCTCTACGGCGACCTGCTCGCGCGCCAGTACTACTTCGGCGACGGGCAAGGGCTCTCCCCGCCGGAGCGCCGCGTCGTGCAACAGCTCGGCCGGGTCTTCAATCCCATCGAGCCGCCTGTCCTCAACTTTGCATCGGCGGCAGGGTTTCACCTCACCGGAGGCGAGAACCTGTGGCTTCCCCGTGTTTTCCCGGCTCTCTTCTGGGTCATTGGCGGGATCTTCGTCTATCTGATAGCGCGCCGCCTGACGACGACCGCAGGTGCCTTCGTCGCTCTGGCGCTTTACCTGTTTTGGCCCTTCGGCGTTTGGATCAGCCGGCGCGGGATGCCGGACGCGATGATGGTCGCGCTTCTGCTCGCATCCGCCTTTCTCGTGATCAGACACTGGGAGCGTCCCTCTCTCGGACGGCTCGTCGCAGCAGGGTTAGTGTCGTCCCTCGCCACGGCCGCGAAGCCGGGCATTGCCCTGATCTTCCTCGTCGTGCTCTTTGTCGTGCTCGCCCTGTCGAACCGTGCGCTGCGGGCGACGGTCACGAGCGGACAGCTTCCGCTGTACCTCGTGCTTGCGGCGGCCTTGACGCTCACGTACTACGTCTACGGGACGTACGTCCGCGATTTCCTGTCAGGAGAGTCAGAGTCGCGGTTGGAGCCCCATCTGCTTCTGACGGCACGGTTCTGGAACGGCTGGCGGTCCATGCTTGCCACTTCCATCCCATTTCCGCAAAAACAGGAGTTCCTCGCTCTCGTCCCCCTCGCGGCGTCGCTGATAGGCGTTGCGCTCGCGAAGCCGAGGGCCCGGGCAGTCCTCATTGGATTCTGGCTCGGCTACGTCGCGTTCGGGCTGACTTTTACCTACCACATCGCGACGCACTCGTACTATTCGCTCCCCCTTATCCCCACTCTCGCCCTCTCGATCGGCGTGCTCGCGGGCTTCGTTCTCGAGCGCCTGAAGGGGGCGCCCATCGCGCGCCACGCGCTCGTTGCATTCGTCGCGCTCGGCGTCGCCGCAGCCGGTTTCAAGAGTCAGATTCTCTTGACCTCCGAGAACCCGCGACGCCTCGTGGCCGACTACCGCCGCATCGGCCAAGTGACAGACCACACGACGCACGCACTCGTCATCGACCAGCTTCTCGTCAGCCCGATCTCGTACTGGGGCTGGCTTGTGGCCAACTACTGGTACGAGCCGACGCCGGCGCGGGACCTTCCGACCTCCGGCGGCCCCTCTCCCCGAATCGACCCGAGTGATTACAGCTACCTCGTCGTCATGGACGTGACCGAGCTTCAGACAGAGCCGAAGCTCCGCGCGTTCACAAAAGCCCTCCCGGTCGTCGAGAAAACAAGCGACTATGCCGTTTTCGACCTTCGGCGATACGGCCAGAGCGGGTAGCGTCTACGCCATCGCCCAGGCGGCTGCAGGGGAGGGACGCGAACCAAACTCGTGGGGGCGACGGCGCCACGAGGACACGCACAACTGTCGCGCTCCTCGTCGCGCATGAGTTGCGCGCCCGCATCAGCTCTGTATCCCAGCGTGGGCCGCGGGAGCGATCGCTCGTGACGGAGTAGTTCACGATCAAGAGCGCAGCGAGCCACACGAGCGCCACGCGACGCGTCCA
>DASXRO010000195.1:0-6101 GCA_036506555.1 Gaiellaceae bacterium | reverse complement strand
CCGTCCCGGGCGCCAGCACCATGTCGATCTCCCCTCCGCCCGTCACCTGGTAGGCGACGTGTACGTCGCCGCTCTGCGCGTACTGCGTGGGGGGCGGCGTCGGCCCCATGACGCTCATTATCGACCCTGTGTCCAGCCTCGGACGAATGAGCGGGGGCCGAACCCGAAAGGAGCTCCTCGATCTGGGGCCCTGAACTGGCGCCTCTCGGGCGCGTTTGCGGGCCTCCTCTACGATGACGATGGAGCTAGCCGGACTCGAACCGGCGACCTGATGGGTGCATTTCGGTGAGGGCCTTCGTCATTGGTCGCGATGCTTCGCGACCGCGGCAGATTCGCGCGCTCGTGGCCCGAGGGTCTCGCTGTCCCTTCGCGGTCCTTGCCACCGCCACGTGACCAAAATTTGACCATCGGGTGCGACAGACGGAGAGGCCGCCGTGGCCGCTGACCAATCCGCCTAGCGGAGGCGCGAGGTTAGCGGCTGATCGAGATAACTCGGGCGTGCCAGGTTCCCTTGGGCGCCTCGACGACGACTTCGTCGCCCACTTTCGTCCCGATCAGCGCCTTCCCGAGCGGGGACTCGGGGGAGATACCGCCAACGCTCGAGATCTCGACGTCCATCGTCTCGCCATCCTCTCGATCGATGGTGACCCGCGACCCGACTAAGACCATGTCGCTGGCAGCGGCCGCTTCTTCGTCGATCAGCACTGCGCCGTGCAGGCGACTGCGCAGGATCGCAATTCGTCGCTCCAGGAGCCCCTGCTCGTTCTTTGCGGCGTGATACTCGAAGTTCTCGGAGAGATCTCCAAAACCACGTGCGGTCTTGATCGCTTGAACCACCTCCGCACGCTTCGGACCCTCGAGCTCCGCCAGGTCGCGCTCGAGGTCGACCTTTTGCGCCGCGGTGAGATGCTCCACTCGGTCAGCCATCTGGGCCGCCGGGTTCAGGCTTCGGTGCCTTCATGAGTTCAGGGCCCCAAGGCCATCTCCCGATGGACCCCAGGCGATCGAGCGAGCGGGTAACGATTGGGCAAAAATCTGCCCTCCGGTCTGAGATCGAAGAGTGAGGAAAGGCCCCGTTTCCGGGGCCTTTCAAGGTAGCGGGGGCAGGATTTGAACCTGCGACCTCCGGGTTATGAGCCCGGCGAGCTACCTGACTGCTCCACCCCGCGTCGCGGCGACAAGGATAGCATCGGTTTCCGTGCCCTGGTGGACGTGGATCGCGCTCACCTTCTTCGTCGTCATCGTCCTCGCAGGAGGCGCCGTCACGTTCGTCAGCCTCCGGCGCATGCGCTCCCTTCAGACGGCCGGAGTCGAGGTTGCGCTCGCGCTTGACGAGCTCACCCGCAAGACAGAAGCCCTCGAGGGGCGGCTCGAGCAGGCCGGCGAGAACGCGGAGATCGTCGAGCGCCGGATGGCCCACCTGCAGGAGTCCCTCGAGCGCCTGTCCGTCCTCACCTGGGCGCTCGGGGACGTGGCCAAAGCGGTCTCGCAGCTTCGGAGCGCGGCAACGCTCAAGAAGTGACGCGCGTCGGAGTCGTCGACCTCGGCACGAACTCGACGCGGCTCCTCGTCGCCGACGTCGAGGACAGCTCGGTCCGCGAGGTCGACCGCCGCCTGGAGATCACGCGCCTCGGAGAGGGCGTCGACGCCCGCCGGCAGCTGCTTCCCGAGGCCGTCGCCCGGGTGCGCAACGTCCTCACCGACTACCGCCGCGCGATCGAGGAGCACGGCGCGGAGCGCACTCTCGCGTTCGCCACGAGCGCCGTCCGCGACGCCGAGAACGGTGAGGCCTTCCTCGGCGAGATCCAATGGAGCTACGGCTTCGAGACCCGCCTCCTCACCGGTCACGAGGAGGCGCTCCTCACGTTCCGCGGAGTGTCGGCCGGGCGCGAGATCGCGGAGGACACGCTCGTCGTCGATGTCGGAGGAGGCTCGACGGAGCTCATCCTCGGTGGGCCCGACGGGGTCTCCTTTCACGAGAGCTACGACCTCGGTTGCGTTCGACTGACGGAGCGGTTTCCGAGCGATCCGGAGGGCTGCGCCGCCTTCGTGCGCACCACCCTGGCCGACGGCGTGCCGCCGGAGATCCAGCCGAGACACGCAATCGGGGTCGCCGGGACCGTCACACAGCTCGCCACGCTCGATCTCGGCCTGGAGCGCGAGGAGCCCGACCTCGTGCACGCTCACCGCCTGACCACGGACGCCGTCGCCTCGCTTCTCCAGCGGCTGGCAGCGATGCCCGTGGAGGAGATCCGTCAGCTGCGCGGCATGCACCCCGGTCGCGCGCCGGTGATCGTGGCGGGGACCGTCGTCGTCCTCGAGACTCTGCGCCGTTTCGGCCTCGACGAGCTAGAGGTCAGCGAGCACGACATCATGCACGGCGCCGCGCTCGCCGCGGCCGCCCTTCCCGCTCCGATCGAGGGAGACGCGCCGCCCGGCGCCTACACCTGCTGCTGACCCACTAGAAGTGCTCGAGCAGCCAGGCGTGCACGTCGCCGATGCGGCCGAGCTGGATGGTGAGGTGGCCGTCCTCCTGGAGAAGCCTGGCGTCCACTCCCGGAATGCGCCCCGCGAGCCACTCGCCGTGCGCGACGGGCACGAACCGGTCCTGGGCGCCGTGCCACAGCTGAACGGGAGTCTCGATGTCGCCGGGCTCGAAGCCCCACGGGTTCACGAAGACGAAGTCGTCGTCGATCCAGCCCTCGAGCCGCTCGCCGATCGCCACCCGGGTCGACTCGTGGAAATACTCGGCCACCTCGCCGGTCAGGATCGCGGCGTCGGGAGGGCTGAGCAGCGAGCGCAGAGCCTCGCCGATCGCTTGGGGTTCGGCCTGGAGCATCGCGTCGGCCTGGGTGCGCAGATACTCCTCGAGCGGCTTGCGCCCGGCGAGCGTCGCCGCGAACTCGTCGAGGTTGTCCTGTCCCATGCCCTCGAGCCAGTCGAGCCCATCGGCGGGATACGGAGCCACACCGGCCAGCGAGGCGGTCGCGACGACGCGATCCGGGAGGAGCGCGGCGCAGGCCAGCGCATGGGGGCCGCCGCCCGACCCCCCTTCCACGGCCAGGCGGTCGATCCCGAGAGCGTCGGCGATCGCGGCGACGTCGCCGGCCGCGTCGGCAACCGTTCGGCCCGGATGCGGGTCGGAGCCGCCGTAGCCCGGGCGGTCGTAGCCGAGCAGCCGGATCCCGCGCTGCTCGGCGTCCTCGATCAGACCGCGCCAGAGCACGCGCGAGCCCGGCGTGCCGTGGCTGGCGACGACGGCATGGCCGTCGGGGTCGCCCGCTTCCAGCACGCAGACGACACGGCCGTCCACCGGAATGCGATGCTCGCGGCTCACGCCGGCTCATCCTCGGCCAGGCGCCTGACGTTGGGCTCGCGGGGGAGCACGCCCAGCAGGCGCCCGCCCTCGGTGACGGGCAGGCGCTCAAGGCCGCGCTCGGCCATCAGGTGGAGGGCTTCGCCCAGAGGCATGTCGGGTGAGACGGTCGCGATCTCGGGATCGCAGATGTCACGCACTTTCGCATGTTGGAGATCGACCCCGCGCGCCACGGCGGCGACGATGCTCTCCAGCGTGACGCAGCCGAGGAGTCGGTCGCCATCCGTCACGAGCGCGCTTCGCACCTGGGGATGGGTCAGGAGCTCGGCAGCCTCGCGCGCATCGGCGTCCGCCGGGAGGACACGGGGGTCGGTGACGAGCGCCTCGCGGACGATCACGGAAAGATCCCACGCGCTTCGAGGGCATCCGCGACCTCGCGGATGCTCGTGACGAGCGCCGCCCTGCGGAAGGAGAGCCCCTCGGACTCTGCCATCGTCCAGACCCGGTTGAGCGCGTCGCTCATCAGATCGCGCAGGCGAGCGCGGATCTCCTCGCGCCCCCAGAAGAAGCGCTGGATGTCCTGCACCCATTCGAAGTAGGAGACCGCGACACCGCCGGCGTTCGTGAGGATGTCCGGCAGGACGGGGATCCCGCGCCGGCCGAGGATCTCGTCCGCCTCCAACGTCGTGGGCCCGTTCGCGCCCTCGGCGACCAGGCGCGTCGCGAGCCGGCCCGCGTTCTCGCCCGTCACCTGGTTCTCCGTCGCTGCGAGGACGAGCACGTCGCAGGGAAGCTCGAGGAGCTCGCTGTTCGTCATCTCCACGGCGCCCGGGAACCCGGCGAGCCCTCCGTTGGCGTGCCGCCACGAGTCGACTGCTTCGAGATCGAAGCCGGCCTCACTGTGGATCCCACCCACGATGTCGGAGACGCCGACAATGCGGGCACCGCGGAGCGCGAGCTCGTGCGCGGCGACGGCGCCGACCTTCCCGTAACCCTGGACGACGCACGAGGCTCCCTCGAGCGACCAGCCGAGGCGCCGCACAGCCTCCTCGACGACCATGACGACGCCGATCCCGGTCGCCTCTGGTCGGAGGACGCTCCCGCCGACCGACAGCGGCTTCCCGGTCACGATCTCGGGGACGGCGTGCCCGACCTGCATCGAGTAGGTGTCCATCATCCACGCCATGGTCTGCTCGTCGGTCGCCATGTCTGGCGCGGGGATGTCCCGCTCAGGGCCGATGATCGGTAGGAGCTCGGTCGTGAAGCGGCGCGTCAGGCCCTCGAGCTCCCGGGGCGAGAAGGCGCGGGGGTCGCACCGGACCCCTCCTTTGGCGCCCCCGTAAGGAAGCCGGAGCAGGGCGCACTTCCACGTCATCCACATCGCGAGCGCCGCGCACTCGCCGAGCGTGACCGCCTTGTCGTATCGGATGCCGCCCTTCGTCGGTCCGAGGACGCTCGAGTGCTGCACCCGGTAGCCCGCGTAGACGCCGAGCGAGCCGTCGTCGAGGCGCACCGGGATCGAGATCGAGAGAGCGCGCTCGGGGAGACGGAGTCGCTTGGCGATGTCTGCGTCGACATCGGCGTGGACGAGCGCCTGGTCGAGCTGCCCGACGGCCTGGAGATAGAGCGAATCCTCGAGCTCGGGCGGGAGCTCACCGCGCGGAGCGGCCGCGGGCTTCGCCTGGGCCATGCGCGGGAGTCTATTCAGGGTCTACCAGCAGGGTGAGCCCCTCACGGCCAACGACGCGGACGGTGTCGCCCGCATCGGCTCCCTGGTCGCAACGCGCCCGCCAGAGCTCTCCCTCGACCCGGACCTGCCCGCGGGGACGACACGGGGAAACCACCTGCGCGCGCGCACCGATCAGCGTCTCCGCCCCGGCGCGGATGCGCCAGCGCCGCGAGATACGGATCCAGACGAAGGTCTCGGCGATCTCGACGATCGCCGCGACACCGACGAGCACGAGCCCCCACGGCGGAGGGAGGATGAAGACCGCAAGGAGAATCGCGCCGACGAACAGCATCGGCGCGATTCTGATCCTTTGCGGTGACTACGCGGCCTGCTGAGCGACCGCGGCGCGACGGCGGTGACGGCCGAGCGTCAGGTTCAGGAACGTCACGACGACCGCGGCGCCAAGCACCCCGAGGCCCCACCAGAGGCCCGAGATGTTGTCGTCCCAGCCGATCGCGCGGTCGATGGCGAAGCGGCCCGGGCCGGTGGCGGCCAGGGCGACCGCGGCAGAGGCGATGAGCAGGTTGAACTCAAAGCCGCCGTTCGAGTTGAAGAAGCCGTTCGGCCAGTGGACGAGGCTGACGGCGTTCAGCATCACGATCGTGACTGCCAACGCGCCGAGCGGGGTGAGAAAGCCGGTGGCGAGCGAAAGCCCGCCCCCGAACTCGGCCAAGCCGGCTGCGAACGCCATGAGCACCGGCGTGCGGAAACCGAAGTTTCCGAAGAAGCCGCCGGTTCCCCGGATCCCGGCACCGCCGAACCAGCCGAAGAGCTTCTGCGCCCCGTGCGCGGACATCGTCAAGCCGAGCACGACGCGCAACAGGAGCAATCCGTAGGACATCTGAGCCCTCCCTTTTTATTGACCACTCAAGTAAACGGGCGAGGAGGGCTGCTATTCCCGAAATGAGCTCTAGGTGCCGGGGGTGAGAGTCGAACTCACACGCCCTTGCGGGCAGAGGATTTTAAATCCCCCGCGTCTACCGTTCCGCCACCCCGGCGCGGATTCAGCTTACGTTCCGCCCGGTTGTAACGCCGAGAGCGGGAACTTCTCGGGCC